>NZ_JAWOTE010000010.1:0-82507 GCF_033338695.1 Vibrio sp. Vb1166
TGGTGCCGACTACCGGAATCGAACTGGTGACCTACTGATTACAAGTCAGTTGCTCTACCTACTGAGCTAAGTCGGCACACTTTATTCTTTGTGCTTTTGTCCGTGTTATAACATTTCGTTAAGACACCAACAAATCAAATTGTGGTGCCCGGAGGCGGAATCGAACCACCGACACGAGGATTTTCAATCCTCTGCTCTACCGACTGAGCTATCCGGGCAACGGAGCGCTATTAAACGGATTTTCCCGCGTTGCGTCAACCACTTTTTTTAAATAATTTCAAAAAAGTGGTTGTTCGAACGCTTTTTATTCAACTATCACTACAAAGTTTGCTTCGAGTTAAATTCCTTTTTGAAATTTGTAACTTTTTCTAGGTAGCGACGCGCTTCTGCGTTCGGGTGTTTCTTGGTTAACGCCCAATAAACTTGGTTGGGTTGCAATGAATTAAGATCTTGCATTGCGCGTTTGCGATCACTGCGATGAAATGTGTTTAAAACTCCTCCAGTACCGCCATTGTAAGCTGAAATCATGCTGTACTCGAGAGAGGTAGGGTGGCGGACTTCTCTTAAATAACGATTTTTTAAGATATAGAAATACGCAGTACCAGTATCTATGTTGTTTTCTGGATTAAACAAATATTCAGGGCTTGGTTGGCCTGAGCGCTTTTTCACGAGTTTGAACACATCTCGTCCCGCGGTTTTAGGTACAACTTGCATTAGGCCATATGCATTTGCCCAACTTACCGCGTATGGGTTGAAACTGCTCTCGGTTTTAATAATGGCGTATATCAAGTCTTCTGGAATGTCGTATTTCTTGGAAGCTCGACGCACGATATCGGCGTATTGGTAGCTGCGTGTTGAAAAGTGGTCTTCAACCATGGGAATTTCGACATAATACGCTTTCTTGAAATCTACATTTTTGGTTTTTATTTTATTTGCGATGAGGTATTCCGCAAATCGGTTTGCCCGCCAAGACCATTGAATTGGCTTATTGTCTTGGTCGACAACTTGTTTATACAGGAATGGTTGCCCCTCTAACGTGATACCTTTAGAGGAGAATAAGTCGACGTGCGCGGGATCGTCTGGTGTTAATAAGGTGGTGACAATCGCGTCTTTTAGGTGTTTTTGGGGCTCGGTCGGTGATACGGTCTCTATCGTGATCACGCCTTTGCGAAAGTCGACCTCGGCGCGGCTAAGGTAGTTATCGATGTACTTAACGTAATTACTCTTGCCAGCGTACTTGATCTCTTTTTTACCCCAGCGCTTTTGAATATTGCCTGAAAAGCTATTGATTAAGGCATCTAGCGCCGCAGTATCTTTTTCAAATTGTCCTGGTAGCTCAGCTAAGTTATTGGCAAAACGGTTTGTTGGCTCGTAGTTGACGTCATAAATCTTTTCGACGAATTCACGGCTACAGCCTGCCATTAAAAGTGCGGCAGCGATAAAGACAATTTTTTTCATAAGTATCAGAGTTATTGAAGGTAATAGAAAAATGACACCACAAATGGTTGTGATGTCATTGTTTAACTCAAGCGACTTTATTCGCTCGGCGGTGTGTAACCTTCGATATGAACGTCTTTTCCTTCAAAGAGGAAATTTACCATTTCTGTTTCGATCAGTTTGCGGTGTTCTGGATCCATCATGTTGAGTTTCTTCTCGTTGATCAACATGGTTTGTTTGTGTTGCCACTGAGCCCACGCTTCTTTCGAGATGTTGTCGAAAATGCGTTTACCTAGTTCACCAGGGTAAAGTTGAAAGTCTAGACCTTCGCCTTCTTTCTTTAGTCGAGCACAAAATACAGTGCGGCTCATAATGACTCCTTGTATTCAATTAACGAAGTTCGTGGGGTAGCGTTTCCAGCAATAGTTTTACTGGCGCGGCTAAACCGACTTCTTCAGGTTTAGATAAGTTATACCAAAGACCTTTGTTGCCTTCCATTATCACGTCCGGTTGCTTTGATAAATCAATCAAAATTGGCGTGATATCTAGGTGGTAATGGCTGAATGTATGACGAAAGGTAATCAGTGTTTGCTTCTGTTTGATATTGCTGGCTTGAATGCCGCGTTGATCCAGTAGCAATTCAATGTCGCTTTCTGCATCCACATGTTCGGTTTGTGGGAAGCAGAATAAGCCACCCCAAATGCCTGTTTGTGGTCTTTGCTCTAACCACACCTCATGACCATTTTCGGTGTTGTGGTGAAGCATCACGAAACGAGTTTGCTTGATTGGTTTATCTTTCTTCGGTTTTTTGCCCGGGTAGTCGAGCACATTACCTTGTTGTTTTGCCACACACAGGTCAGCAACAGGGCAGAGGCTACATTTGGGTTTGCTGCGAGTGCAGACCATTGCGCCCATGTCCATCATTGCCTGGTTATACTTATCTACATCCGTTTGTGGGGTATGCGTTTCGGCAATTTCCCACAGCTGGTTTTCAACCTTTTTTTGTCCTGGCCATCCTGCAACTGCGAAACAGCGGGATAGGGTGCGCTTCACGTTACCATCAAGAATCGCGTGTGGTTGTTTATACACAGACGATAAAATGGCGGCAGCAGTAGAGCGACCAATCCCCGGTAGGGCGTTCATTTTATCTATATCAAGAGGAAACTCACCATTGTATGTAGAGGCGACCTCTTGTGCTGCTTTGTGAAGGTTACGGGCTCGGGCGTAATACCCTAAGCCAGTCCAAAGGTGTAGGACTTCATCTTGCTCAGCATTGGCAAGATCGATTACGGTTGGAAAGCGCTCCAAGAAACGTTGGTAATACGGAATAACCGTAGTGACCTGAGTTTGCTGAAGCATAATTTCAGACAACCAGACACTGTATGCGGTCTTATTTTGTTGCCACGGAAGATCTTTTCTTCCATATGCGTCATACCATTCTAGGATGGCACTGGCGAAAGGTGTCACGACTTGCTCTGTATTCTATTATTGGTTAGGTGCAAAATTGCACCACATAATGGGCAAGAAGTACAACGGATAAACTGTAGGGATATAAAGAGGTGTTTCGTTGCTTTTGGGTTGCCATAGACCAAGAGCTCAACAAATACTTGCACCTAAGTAAATTCTTTGGATAATCCCCGCTTTGATTAATCAATGTGCAGGCAAAATCAATGAGTGAAGTAACCACTAACGAATACAACGAAGACGGAAAGCTGATCCGCAAAATCCGCAGCTTTGTACGCCGTGAAGGGCGTTTGACTAAAGGTCAAGAGAGCGCGATGAATGAATGCTGGCCTACGATGGGTATTGACTTCAAAGCTGAACTTCTCGATTGGAAAGAGGTGTTTGGCAACGATAACCCAGTAGTGCTTGAGATCGGTTTTGGTATGGGTGCTTCATTGGTTGAAATGGCAAAGAACGCGCCAGAGAAAAACTTCATCGGTATCGAAGTTCATAGCCCAGGCGTTGGTGCTTGTCTTGCCGATGCTCGCGAAGCGGGAATTACTAACCTGCGTGTAATGTGTCACGATGCGGTAGAAGTATTCGAACACATGATCCCAAATGGCAGCTTATCGACACTGCAATTGTTCTTCCCAGACCCTTGGCATAAGAAGCGTCACCACAAGCGTCGTATTGTTCAATTAGGTTTTGCGGAAATGGTGCGTGAGAAGCTTATCCCTAATGAAGGTATTTTCCACATGGCGACCGACTGGGAAAACTACGCAGAGCACATGATTGAAGTGATGAACCAAGCGCCAGGTTTCGAAAACATTGCTAAAGATGGTGATTTCGTTCCTCGTCCAGACGATCGCCCGCTAACGAAGTTTGAAGCTCGTGGTCACCGTCTTGGTCACGGTGTTTGGGATATCAAATATAAGCGTATTGCGTAACCAGAGGAGTTCATGGGATGTACCATTACGCGATATTAGCGAATCCGGGTCATAACCGAATTTACTTTGATAGCGCAATGACCATTGCCTGTTCTGAGCTAAAAGCAATTTTAGCTTCACAAGGCGTGGATGTGACAGAAATTGGTAGTAAAGACGTTGGCTTACCTGCTGCGTTGGTGTTTTCTTGTCAGGAAGCGCTAACCGATGAGCAGGCGCGAAGAATCGCAGCCTCTTCGATTTACTATGCGCTATTTGAAGTGCGCGAAGATGGTTTACTTCGACCAGTTCAATCGCCCGTATTTAACACTTTCCCGGAAAGTATGAGCCAGATTTTGCGCTACACCGGGAAAACAAACGAGCAGTTTACCCGTTTGATGGTGAATATCGGCATTAGTGCGTCCAATACGGGAAGTGAACAACTGACCTTAATGGATCCAATGTGTGGTAAAGGTACAACCTTATTTGAAGGCTTGATCCATGGTTTGAACGTGGTAGGGGTTGAGATCAACGCCAAGTGGGTGCAAGAGATCCAGACCTTTATTGTTAAGTTCATGAAGAATGGCCGCTTTAAGCACAAAGTGAGCAAAGAAAAGCGCACTGCGGGTGGCAAGAAAGTGGCGGATGGTTTCGTGGTTGAAGCTGCAGCAAATAAAGAAGATTACAACCAAGGCAATCTTCAGTTTATGAAGCTGTATTCGGCTGATACTCGTATCGCTGATCAAGTCGTGAAAAAGAACTCAGTTGATGTGATGGTGTCTGATCTGCCTTATGGCGTGCAGCACGGCAGCAAAAATGCCAAGGACAGCAAACTGAACCGCAGCCCACTAGAGCTTTTAAAAGAGGCTCTGCCTGCATGGAAAGTGGTATTGAAAAAGCAAGGTTCAGTGGTGTTGTCTTTCAATGAATTCACATTGAAATGGAAAGATGTCGCGGCATTATTTGAAGAGCAAGGTTGGAAGGTACTTTCAGAAGAGCCTTACATCGGTTATCTTCACCGTGTTGATCAATCTATCAACCGCAATATTATTGTGGCAGTAAAACCATAATCGACTTGAGTCGAACGAACCCTATGGAAAAGCCAACGACACGTTGGCTTTTTTTACCTCTGAGCTCAACGAGTTCTCTTGTAAATAGAAGGTAGAGAATGAAACCGACAGTGGAAATTTTGACAGATATTTTGGCGGAAGTACGCCCTTTAATCGGCCAAGGTAAAGTGGCTGATTATATTCCTGCTCTGGCAAAAGTACCCAGCAACAAGTTAGGTATTGCGGTATACACCAACGAAGGTGAGGTTATTAAGGCGGGTGATGCCGATGAACCTTTCTCTATCCAATCTATTTCAAAAGCATTGAGCTTGACGTTAGCGATGTGCTTGTACAAGCAAGAAGAAATTTGGTCTCGAGTGGGAAAAGAGCCTTCGGGGCAGGCATTTAATTCGCTAATCCAGCTAGAAATGGAGCAAGGTATTCCTCGTAATCCATTTATAAATGCTGGAGCGATAATAGTGGCGGATTTGTTACAAACTCGCTTATCTGCGCCTCGTCAGCGCCTGTTGGAGTTTGTGCGTCAGCTTTCTGGTGATACCCATATTGTGTATGACAAAGTCGTTGCGGCATCCGAAATGATGCATGGTGACCGTAATGCGGCGATTGCATATCTCATGCGTTCGTTTGGCAACTTCGAAAATGAAGTGATTCCAGTACTACAAAACTACTTCCACGCTTGTGCGCTGAAGATGAGTTGCGTCGATTTGGCTAAAACGTTTAGCTATTTAGCAAACAAGGGCACATCGGTACAAACGGGTAAGCCTGTAGTTTCTCCTGTGCAAACCAAACAACTTAATGCACTGTTAGCAACGTGTGGCTTGTATGATGGCGCGGGCGAGTTTGCTTATCGCGTTGGTATGCCTGGTAAGTCTGGTGTTGGTGGTGGCATTATTGCGGTAGTACCTGGTGAAATGACCATTTCAGTATGGTCTCCAGAGCTTGATCCTTCAGGTAACTCGCTTGCTGGTACTAAGGCGCTTGAGCTGCTCTCAGAGCGAATTGGCCGTTCAATTTTCTAATGTTGGAAATGTGTCAACCTTATTTAGGACGGCACACAGTTTCTAAATAAAAAGCCTCTCAATTGAGAGGCTTTTTTTGTTTTGGGGTTGCGTTACTCTTCGCTTTCTTCGGCCATAAAGGCTTCGAGCAAATCATTAAGGAAGAGCTTCCCTTTTTCAGTAATTTGCCAGTGGGTAGGCGTTTCACTCAGGTAGCCCATTTCTATCGCCCAGTTGATGGTTTCTTGAATCGTACTGAGCGGTAAGCCCGTGGTGTCTACATAATCTTGCTTCGGACAGGCTTCGATTAAGCGGAATCGGTTCATAAAGAACTCGAATGGACGATCTTCATCCGCGACGACATGTTCTGTATGCAGATAAGGTTTGACCATATTTTGATAAGCCGCTAAATAGCCTCGCGGGTGTTTTACCTTTGTCGTTCGAATAATACGTCCGTCGGTAAAACTGAGTTTGCCATGAGAGCCACAACCGATACCAAGGTAATCACCAAAGCGCCAGTAGTTGAGGTTGTGCTGACACTGATAGCCCGGCTTACTGTAACCGGAGATTTCATACTGCACATAACCCGCAGCTGCAAGTTTTTGGTGTCCGAGCTCGAAAATATCCCACAAGTCATCATCGTCAGGTAGCGTTGGTGGCTTGTAGTAAAACATGGTGTTTGGTTCGATGGTCAGCTGATACCAAGACAAGTGCGGCGGTGCCAACTCAATCGCTTTGTCCAAATCTGCCAAGGCTTGTTCGATGCTTTGATCAGGTAAGCCGTGCATGAGATCGAGGTTAAAGCTGTTCAAACCGATTTGGTGCGCCAGCTTAGCAGCATTGACGGCTTCGTCTTGGCCGTGAATGCGCCCCAAACGCTCAAGCTTCTGCTGCTCAAAGCTTTGCACGCCGATAGAGATACGCGTTACCCCGGCTTTACGGTAGCCAACAAAACGCTCTGCTTCGATGGTGCCTGGGTTCGCTTCCATGGTAATTTCGATTTCAGGCTTGAACGGAATACGCGCTTCAATGCCCTTAAGTAGACGCTCGATACCTTCTGCCGAAATCAAACTCGGCGTACCACCACCAATGAAGAT
Source organism: Vibrio sp. Vb1166 (assembly GCF_033338695.1). NCBI lineage: Bacteria > Pseudomonadati > Pseudomonadota > Gammaproteobacteria > Vibrionales > Vibrionaceae > Vibrio > Vibrio sp. Vb1166. Next base: position 6,969 of record NZ_JAWOTE010000010.1, read on the forward strand.
TGAATGCAGTGAACGTGGCGCTTCGTTAAGGCGGTATTTCTCAATGTCGGTATCCAAGTCTTCAAGAAGGGCATTGATGTACTCTTCTTCTGGGATCTCGGCTTTAAGCGCGTGAGAGTTAAAGTCGCAATAAGGGCACTTTTGTACACACCACGGGATGTGTACATACAAGCTCAGTGCTGGGGGCGTTAACATGGTCTAATTCGCTCGTGATTACTGAGACACTTGCTCAGACAGTTGAGCAAACAACGACTTGAGCGCTTTACCGCGGTGAGACAGTTGTTTCTTACGTGCAGGTTCAAGTTCGGCTGACGCACAGTTGTCTTCAGGAACAAAGAAGATTGGGTCGTAGCCAAAGCCATTTTCACCGTGTGCTTCAGTTAGAATTCGGCCTTCCCATTTACCGTGACAGACGATAGGCGTTGGGTCGTTCTCGTGACGCATGAGGACTAATACGCAGTGGAAACGTGCTGTACGCTCTGCTTCTGGTACGCCTTCCATTGCCGCTAGCAATTTTTCTAGATTCTCTTGATCAGATGCGCTCTCGCCTGCGTAACGTGCAGAGTAAATGCCCGGAGCGCCTTTTAAGAAATCGACTTCTAATCCAGAGTCGTCTGCAATGGCAGGAAGCCCTGTTTCTTGTGCGGCATGGCGAGCTTTAATGATTGCGTTTTCAATGAAAGTTGTACCCGTTTCAGCTACTTCCGATACATTGAATTCACTTTGCGCTAATACTTCAAAGCCGAAGTCAGACAACAAATCTGCCATTTCACGAACTTTGCCTTGGTTACCAGTTGCTAGCACAATTTTTTTCATGGGAATCTCTTTTAATAGTGATAGAGGAGAACAAATCGTTCTCCTCTAGATATTCTTTAACTAATAAGTGGTTTTTAGCCTGCTTAGATCCAAAAGCTTTTGGAGCATCACAACCCAATTACTCTTCAACATAAAACTTCTGGGTGAATTTAAGCTTACCTGAGCCTTTGTTTCCAGCTTTTACGTCAATATCGAAAGTAAAAGTTTCTTCGTGGGTAATTGGCAGTTCGGCTAAATAGTATATCGCATTGCCTTCTTTGACTTCACGAAAGGTCAAGGTCTGAGTTTGGCCGATAAGGTTCTTCGCGCGTCCAGCAATTTTTGCTTCTAATGCTGGCTTACCCAATGAAGCTCTATCTAACACGCTAATATTAACCACAGCGAGGTATCCATTACGTTTGATATCGTAGCTACGTGCGACTTTGGGTGTTAGGAATGTTGAGTTAAACGCGACATAGTGTACTTCGATATCTTTCATATTTTTAAACTGATCGGCGAAGCTTGGTAACGACAACAGGCTAATCAGTAATGCGGTAATCCATTTGCTCATTGTTACTTCCTCAAAGCACTTGTTATAAAACAACCATAGCTGCAATTTTACCTTGGTCAGGGGGTAAAAATGCGTACTCAGTCGTTGGTATTAGTAAGTGTGGTACAAAATCGTAAATAAAAAGCCATCATAAGATGGCTTTAATTTCTGTCGGTATCTGGGTAGGCGATTCTATCCGAATTTGTTTGTGCCGTCCTAATTCACCTTTTTCTATGTGAACCAAGCCCTTAGCGATTTTAAACTGCTTGGCTAAGAACTTAGTTAGGTGTGCATTAGCTTTGCCATCGACAGGTGGAGCAGTAATGGCGATTTTTAGCTCTTCACCATGCAAGCCAACGATTTTATCGCGGCTAGCTTTAGGTTGAATATAGAGCTTCAGGATGATGTCCTCACCATCTTGCCAAACTGCAGCTGACATTATAGCTGGAACCAAATTGGACCAATGATATCGCCCATTAAGAAGTTCGCGAACTGCAAGCCGATAAATAACACCAGTACGCTTAAATCAAGACCACCAATAGCCGGAAGAATACGACGGATTGGAGCGCACATTGGCTCGGTCAGTTGATGGAATACGTACTCGATAGGGCTGCGGCCTTGGCTTACCCAGCTCAAAATTGCACGGATCAATAGTACCCAGAACAATAGGCCACCAGCGGCTTTGATTAATGATAGTAAGCCCAAGAATAAGAAGTCAGCGCTGAAAGAGACGGAACCGTTCGAAGCTATTAGGATAAGCACGACAAATTTAAGCACACACAACACGTAGGCAAACAACACGGTTGCTAGGTCAATATTCCCCACGGAAGGGATAACGCGGCGCAGTGGACCAATGACCGGCTGAGTCGCTTTTACTATAAATTGCGAGAATGGGTTGTAGAAGTCTGCGCGCGCAGCTTGCAACCAAATTCGCAAAATTACGACCATGATGTACAGGTCAAATAGGGTTGAGATGAGAAAACTCATTGAATTCATAAGGTACCCTTAACAAGTGATGGATGATACTAAACGGAGTTCATCCAAATAATTAAAACAGTTTTTCCATTTCTTCCGCGCGAGCCACAGCAGCTTGCATGGCTTTAGCGACAATATCTGAAAGTTGATGTTCGTTGAATGTACGCAGTGCTTCTGCCGTTGTCCCACCTTTCGATGTTACGTTCTCACGCAGGGTCGATAGCTCAGTTTCTGGGTTGCTAACCACCATACTGGCCGCGCCCAGTGCAGCTTGCTGAACCAATAGTCGTGCGGTCTCTTTATCAAAGCCTTGCGCAATCGCTTCTGCTTGCATCGCTTCCATAAACAGGAAGAAGTATGCTGGAGCACTGCCCGCTGCGGCAATCACATTATTGATGCCAGACTCTTGCTCAACCCAGCATACTTTACCGACCGCTTCCATTAACTCTGCGGCAAAAGCTTTGTCGTGCTCGGTTACATGAGTTGGTGCGAATAACCCACTCATACCCAACCCAAGTTGTGATGGCGTATTTGGCATAACACGAACCAAGTTCAATTTGGTGGCTAGCATATCATCCAATCGTGAACAGTTGATGCCTGCGGCAATAGAAATCACCAGTTTATTAGTGAAATCGATCGATTGCAGTGGTTTACAGACATCCGCCATCATTTGCGGTTTTACAGACAATACCACCACATCCGCCTCGGTCGCAGCTTGGATGTTATCGCTGGTGGTACGGATGCCAAAATCTTGTTCTAGCAGAAGGCGACGAGCCTCTGAAGGAGCCGTCGAGGTAATGTTTTGCGCTGGGTATCCGTTAGCAACCAAGCCGGAAACAATGGCTCTCACCATGTTGCCAGCACCAATGAAGGCGATTTTTTTATGTTCCATTTGTCTGATTTCCATCATGATATTTAGAATTTGTTGTGCGCTCAGGTGTATAATGGCGCCGCTGTTACTTACTGCTCCTATTGGCGAGTAAGATGATTGCGCATTTACGCTCTAACGATTGGCGACATAACTTATGTCGCGAGTGAGCGTTTTGTTGATTTAGCTGTAGTCTCGTGCGCCGAAAATAGCGGTTCCAATACGAACCATTGTACTACCAGCTTCGATTGCAGCGGTCATATCACCACTCATTCCCATTGATAATGTATCGATTTCTGGGAACTGTGCTTCGAGTGTTTGCTTCAACGTAGCCAACTTCTGAAATTCATGGAGTTGTGATTCGTAGTCAGACACGTTGGCAGGAATCGACATCAACCCTCTTAAAGTGAGGTTGGGTAGGCGAGAAATCAACTCCGCCAGCTCGAATACTTCCGCTTCAGTGACACCAGACTTAGATGCCTCACCACTGGTGTTAACCTGAATCAGAACTTGTAGCGGTTTAAGTTCGCTTGGACGCTGATCATTCAGGCGTTGAGCAATCTTGGTTCGATCGATGGTGTGAACCCAATCGAAATGTTCGGCAACAAGTCGCGATTTATTCGACTGAATCGGGCCAATGAAGTGCCATTCGATTCGATTATCTGGATAATGCTCGGCAAAGTGCTGAACTTTACTGACGCCCTCTTGGACGTAGTTTTCACCAAAGGAGGTTTGTCCCGCTTGGTAGGCTTCGAGAATTGCCTCGACAGGTTTAGTTTTGCTTACCGCTAGAAGTTGCACTGACTCTGGAGTTCGACCACATTTTTGCTCGTCATATCGAATTTGAGAGGTGATATGTTCAATATTTTGTTGAATACTACTCATAGCTGTACTTTAGACTTAAGGATTTTAAATGGATATCACTGAGTTACTGGATTTTAGTGTAAAACATAATGCCTCGGATCTACATCTTTCTGCAGGTGTCCCACCAATGGTTCGTATTGATGGGGATGTGAGAAAACTAGGTATTCCAGCGTTTACACACCAAGAAGTGCATCGTTTGGTTTTCGAAATCATGAACGATGCCCAACGCAGTGAGTTCGAAGAAAAACTCGAAGTCGATTTCTCTTTTGAGTTGCATAACGTTGGCCGTTTCCGTGTCAACGCTTTCAACCAATCTCGCGGTTGTGCGGCAGTATTCCGTACCATTCCAAGTAGCATTCCAACTCTGGAAGAGCTAGAAGCGCCAGAGATCTTCAAAAAAATTGCGAACGCTGAAAAAGGCTTAGTTCTGGTCACTGGCCCAACAGGTTCAGGTAAATCGACGACCTTAGCAGCCATTGTTGACTACATTAACCGTAATCACAACAAGCACGTACTCACAATTGAAGATCCGATTGAATTTGTTCACAACAACAATAAATGTTTGATCAACCAGCGTGAAGTTCACCGTGACACCCATAGTTTCCAAAATGCTTTGCGTAGTGCATTGCGCGAAGACCCAGACGTTATTCTGGTTGGTGAGATGCGTGACAAAGAAACCATCAGCCTTGCCTTAACGGCGGCAGAAACGGGTCACTTAGTTTTCGGGACGTTGCACACCAGCTCGGCGGCAAAAACCATTGACCGTATTATCGATGTGTTTCCTGGTAGTGATAAAGATATGGTTCGCTCGATGCTATCTGAGTCTCTTCGTTCGGTTATCGCGCAAAAGCTTCTGAAGCGTAATGGTGGTGGACGTATTGCATGCCATGAAATTATGATGGCAACGCCTGCGATTCGTAACTTGATCCGCGAAGACAAAGTCGCGCAGATGTATTCGATCATTCAAACAGGTGCGGCTCACGGCATGCAAACCATGGAGCAAAATGCTCGTCAGTTAATGGCGCAAGGCATGGTTGCTCGTGAAGAGGTCGATAGTAAGATCGGATTAGAAGTGCAGCAATTCTCGTAACGTTCATACAGATAATGGTGAATACGGAAGATGGATCTAGATAAATTTCTCGAAGGCATGCTGGCGCTGAAAGCGTCGGATCTTTACATCACGGTTGGAGCGCCAATTCTATTTCGTGTGGATGGCGAATTGCGTCCGCAAGGGGAAAAACTTACCGAGAGCGATGTGGCTGCATTACTCGACAGCGCTATGGAACCAGATCGGCGTCAGGAATTTCGTAAAAGTCGCGAGTCGAATTTTGCCATTGTGAGAGATTGTGGTCGCTTCCGTGTGAGTGCCTTTTTTCAACGCGAGTTACCAGGCGCAGTGATTCGTCGTATTGAAACTAATATTCCTACTTTTGAGCAGTTAAAGTTACCGTTAGTGTTGCAAGATTTGGCGATAGCTAAGCGTGGTTTGGTGCTGGTGGTCGGTGCTACTGGTTCGGGTAAATCGACCACTATGGCGGCGATGACAGGCTATCGAAACAGTAATAAAACCGGGCACATTTTGACGGTCGAAGATCCGATCGAGTTCGTGCATGAACACAAGCGCTGTATCGTGACTCAACGTGAAGTTGGGTTAGATACGGAAAGCTATGAAGTTGCGCTTAAAAACTCGCTGCGCCAAGCACCAGATATGATTTTGATTGGTGAGATCCGTAGCCGTGAAACAATGGAATACGCGATGACCTTCGCCGAAACGGGTCACCTGTGTATGGCAACGTTGCACGCCAACAATGCAAACCAAGCTTTAGAGCGCATTCTTCACTTGGTACCGAAAGATCAAAAAGAACAATTCTTGTTCGACTTGTCGATGAATCTGAAAGGCGTGGTTGGTCAGCAGCTGATCCGAGATAAAAATGGGCAGGGACGTCATGGTGTATTTGAGATCTTGCTAAATAGCCCACGTGTGTCGGATTTGATTCGTCGCGGAGATTTACATGAGTTGAAGTCAACCATGGCTCGCTCAAATGAGTTTGGTATGCTGACGTTCGATCAATCTCTTTATAAGTTAGTGATGCAAGGTAAGATCAGCGAAGAGGATGCACTACATAGTGCCGACTCGGCAAATGATCTGCGCTTGATGTTGAAAACGCAGCGTGGTGAAGCATTCTCTACGGGCAGTTTGGCGAACGTTAAGATCGATATGGATTAATCCAATCCAGAAACAAAAAAAGGTTGGCAGGAGCCAACCTTTTTTCATTGTGCTTGAAGTGTTTACTCACCCCAAAGGGCTTCAAACCAGCTTTCTAGAATCACCACTGCTGACTGGCAGTCAACATTACCTTTCGATAGGGCTTTGTAGCCGCCCATGCTGAACAACTCCGCACGAGCTTCTGCTGTAGATAAACGCTCATCATGCAGTTCAACTGGCAATCCGTATCGGCCTTGCAGACGCTTAGCAAATTTTCGTGCACGAGGGGTTATGGTCTCAAGGTCTTTACCATGCAGATCGGTCGGTAAACCGACCACTAGCAAATCTGGTTGCCACTCTTTGATTTGCTTTTCGATATCGTCCCAGTTTGGAATACCGTCATTGGCTTTAAAGGCTTTTAATGGGGAAGCTGTACCAGTAATTTCTTGGCCAATAGCGCTACCAATGCTTTTGGTTCCAAAGTCAAAAGCCATAATTGTGCGTGACATAAGGTGTCTCTATCTAATGTAACTGTATATTTGGACTAAGCATGTCCAGAGTCTGCTGAAAGGTGACTTGGGTCGATGCCCAGCTTTTCGACCGCTTTCTTCCAACGCTCGTTGATTGGTGTATTAAAGATAATTTCAGGCGTCGCTTCAATGGTGAGCCAAGAGTTTTCGACCAGCTCACTTTCTAATTGGCCTGCACTCCAACCGGAGTAGCCAAGTGCCACTAAGTAATCACTTGGTTCTGCTTCTGTTCCTAACACCGACAGAATATCACGCGAAGTGGTTACCGCGAGGTCATCGGTCATTTGGACGCTGGACTCGTAGTAATCTTTGGGTTTATGCAAAATAAAACCACGATCTTCCGAGATTGGGCCGCCATTGTAGACTGGTCTATCTAGACTGGCTTCAAATAGGCGCGGGTGTACTGGCTGAACTTCCACCTGCTTGAGCATGTTGCCGACGGTGATATCAACAGGAGCATTGATCATCAGCCCCATAGCGCCGTCTTCGTTGTGCTCACAAACGTAGATCACGCTGTTTTGAAAGTACGGATCTTTCATCCCAGGCATGGCAACCAAAAAGTGATTTGTGAGATTCATACTCATACTGACCCTTAACTCTCGTAAATGCCCTTAAGCAAACATCATACAATTTACATCTAGGTATGTGCATGAGTTTGCTTAAGTTAATGTACTACGCTCTCTATTAACTGTAATACAGTTTGAGTTATTCGCCTTTTACTCGACGCTCAATCGCATCCATCAGCTTGCCTGTGATTGAGATATCAAAAGCTGCTTCAATTTCGCGAATACAGGTTGGGCTGGTGACGTTGATTTCTGTTAGCTTGTCGCCAATTACGTCAAGGCCAACAAAGATAAGGCCTTTTTCTTTCAGTGTCGGAGCAACGGTTTGCGCAATTTTGAGGTCGGTTTCGCTTAGCGGACGAGCTTCACCAGTACCACCAGCGGCTAGGTTGCCGCGCGTTTCGCCTTTAGCAGGAATGCGTGCTAGACAGTAAGGCATAGGTTCGCCATCTACCACTAGGATACGTTTGTCACCGTTGCTGATGTCTGGCACGAAGGTTTGTGCCATTGCGTAGTTTTGACCGTGGTTAGTCAATGTCTCGATGATTACAGAGACGTTTGGATCGTTTTCTTTTACACGGAAGATGGACGCGCCACCCATACCATCAAGCGGTTTCAGGATGACATCACCATGTTTTTCACGAAATTCTTTAATTTTTTCTGCTTTTCGCGTCACGATCGTTGTAGGTGTCAGCTCTGGGAACCATGCTGTAAACAGCTTTTCGTTACAATCACGTAAGCTTTGAGGCTTGTTAACGATCAGTGCACCCTGTTCTTCTGCACGCTCAAGGATGTAAGTCGCGTAGATGTATTCAGTATCAAACGGAGGATCTTTACGCATTAGCACCGCGTCTAGCTCAGACAGTTCGATAGTTTGCTCTGATTTGAACTCGTACCAACCGTTTGGATCTTCTTTTAGTTCTACCACTTTAGTATCTGCAATGGCAACGCCTTGATCGAGATGCAGATCATTCATTTCCATGTAGTGGATTTCATAGCCGCGTCGTTGCGCTTCAAGCATCATGGCAAAGCTAGAGTCTTTTTTGATGTTAATGGACGAGATTGGGTCCATTACGATACCGAGTTTGATCATTATTTTTCTCCGTTTAACCAAGATCGCCGAAACGAACTTGTAAGGCTGTAATTGCTGTCAGAGCCGCTGTTTCGGTACGCAGAACGCGAGGGCCGAGTAGCGTTTCTTCAAATTGGTATTCTCGAGTCATCTCGATTTCTTCAGACGATAAACCGCCTTCAGGACCGATCAGTAGGCGCACTTTTTCAACCGGGGTTGGCAAAGTGTTGATTGAGTATTTAGCACGAGGGTGAAGGTTAAGCTTTAAACCATCGTACTCTTCTTTACACCACTCTTCCAAGCTCATAATTGGACGAATTTCGGGCACGACATTACGCCCACATTGCTCACAGGCACTGATGGCGATTTTCTGCCATTGCGCGAGTTTTTTCTCAAAACGCTTTTGGTCAAGCTTGACGCCACAACGTTCAGAAATCAGAGGAGTGATGGTATTGACGCCAAGTTCAACAGACTTTTGGATGGTGAACTCCATCTTATCGCCACGTGAAATGACTTGACCAAGGTGCAGATCTAAAGGGGATTCAATACTGTTTTCTACGCGCTCGGTGATGTTAACCAAAACTGATTTCTTGCTGACTTCACTGATAACCGCTGGGAACTCTGCGCCACTGCCGTCAAAAAGGAGAACGTCTTGGCCTTCTTTCATGCGCAAAACACGACCGATATGGCCTGCTGCGTCGTCACTTAAAGCAAGTGAGCCAAGTTGATGAATAGTTTCTGGATGATAAATTCGAGGGGTACGCATGAGATTTCCAGCAAGAGAATAAACTTAAACCCTAACATGGATGCTTTGCACCGAAAAAACAAGGGGCAAGAAGCGTTTCAATATCAGTAATTGAAACGCTTCGAGGTCGGAGGTTACAGTGCGCGGCAGGCTTCTTGAACAAATGGGTTGTGATTGCCCTGTACTTTTGCAATGCGCTCGTCACGCTCACATTCCCATTTATCGGCAGGATAGGTTTTGTTCCAAGCACTCATTAATTGCGTTTGCTGCTTCGACAGTTTGAAACCGTACTCTTTGCTCATGTATAGATAGGTACGAGCAATTGAACCACGCGCACGGTCTGGTGGCATGACTTTACGCTGCTTAAAGTTCACTTGCATTTCACAGCGACCATAACTCACGCCATCCATACCGTTCCATTGGCTGAAGTTGTAGTTCGAACGGTCACCGTTTACTTCACCAATAGCAGGAGTTAGGTTGTGCAAGTCTGCTTCCATCAAACGAAAAGTTTTGTCTTTTTTCTTACAGTTTTTACGTCCGCCATCTTGCCAGCATTGACGCTGGTGGCCAAATTGCCACGCAGGAACAACGTGCTCCCATTCGATTCGTGCAGCCCGTTTTTCTTGTTTACGGACTTGGTAACCGCAAGAGGCTAAATCGGGTAAGCCTTTCTTGCCTTGCCATTGAATGTTACAGCCACAGTAAAAGCTTGTTGGGTGGTCTTGATAAATTTTGACCGCCTCACGTTTGGCTGCAGAGAATGAGCTCGGTGGCGCGGCAATCGCAGTGCTAGAAAGCGCGATAAGCAACAGAGAGAATAAGTATTTCATGATAAAAGTCTTTATAAAGTATGACTTTATTCATGATAACACGCATAAAATAGCTTTAGTGATGAGTAAGTTAACAATAGTTGGCGAAGGGAAGGTTTTGATCAACTCGATCTTTATTTTGGGAACGCAATTAACACTATGAGGTAAGGGCTACGATAATTGAATGCCGGTGAAGTTAAGTGGTTGGCGGCATTTTTGACAAGAGTACGTCGCCTCTTTGCGCAGCACTTTATTATGACGGTGAATCGATAGAGGGTAGGTCATACAACCACAACGATACTCAAAGGTTTTACCTTGAACGGATTTTACTTCAAAGCTGTGAGTGGTTTTGGCTGGTACGTTAAATACGGCTTCCATGACGCCTTTCCATTCTTTACCGTGAGGCCTAACTCGCCCGTAAACCTGATAAGTAATCAGGTGTGCTACTTCATGAGGAATGACTTCATCTAAGAATGCTTGGGTGTTTTCGCGAAATAAAACAGGGTTTAGGCGTACTTGATTTAATTGAAGGTAGGCTTTTCCTGCCGCTTTCCCACGGACGTCGAAGGTGATTGTTGGAATCGGGAAAGAACGTTTGAAAGCTTGTTCCGCCATCGCGATACATCCCGCCATCACTTGCTTGGCTTTATAGCTGAGTTCTATATCCACAATTCACCTCGATAAATCAAATAAAAAAGCCCCCGCATTGCGAGGGCCAGATCATAGCATCAGTTAATTATGGTGTGTGTTTTTTCTTGATGGTGGCATGGTAAGCGTGCCATGTACCGTAGCCTAGAATTGGCATGGTAAACAACATTCCGATCCCGTAGGTCGCAAAGCCGATAAGAATACCGCCACAGATGATCGCTGCCCAAACAATCATTGCTGGAATGTTGGATTTCACTGCATTAAAGCTGGTAAATACAGCGGTCATCATGTCTACACGACGCTCCATCATGAGAGGAATAGAAAAGGCTGAAATGCTAAACACCACACAAGCCAAAACAAAGCCAACTAAAGAGCCGATGACAAGGAAGGGTAGGAACTCACTTAAAGGTGCCCCTTGAACAGAAGGGTAGAGTGCATGAAGTAGAGCGGCAATGCGCATCCAAAATATCATACACACTGCGAGTAACACGGCGAACGCCCATTGAGATGTTGAGTTACGACCGATCGCTTTCATTGAATGGAACAAGCTTGCTTTGTGTCCGCGCTCTCTCTCCCAACTGGCATCATACAAGCCCAGCGCGAGAAACGGACCGATTAACATGTAAACAATCAAACTGGGCATGACGACTAAGTGTGTGCCTTGCCACTGTACGAGCAAAACAATGCCTATCGCAGCAGCCATAAAACAGATGCCATAGAAAGCACTAATAAGCGGCATTCGCACGAAATCATGCAGACCTAATGCGAGCCAATGAAAAGGTGCAGAAAGATTGACCGTATTGCACGGTATGGTTCTGGCGTATTCGTTGTCTGGCACTTCCTTTCGTTTGTTGTGGAAGTCCGATGGATTAACAGTTCGAGGCATAACTCCTCCTTGATTTATTCCCACATTATCCGCTTATACCAACTGACAGCGGTTTTTGTTCAGTCAAACTTGAAGCGACTTTTTCAAGTTTACATCTGAGCATTGGCTTAGTTTGGTATCGGCCATAAAGATGCCTGACTCATGTCTTTACTTAAGTGTTGCTTCCACAGTCGCCAGCATCCGACGTCTCTATTTAAATTGGAGTTAACAATATTTTAACTATTGGCGGAGATGGGATAATTTACAAATAATTGCTTAAAATTTATTCGGTATAAAAATGAGGGAGAAACAGGACTGCTTTGTGGGGCAGGGCGGTATGAGCCGAAATGGCTGGATAAAAGTTGCTGAAAATAAAAAGCCCCCGCCATAGGCGAGGGCTTGATTGATTCTTGCTTGGCTTGATTATTTGATGCCAGCGAAATCGCGTAGAAGTGCAGCTTTGTCTGTCGCTTCCCACGGGAATTCTTCACGACCGAAGTGACCGTAAGCCGCTGTCTTCTTGTAGATAGGTTGAAGAAGGTTAAGCATTTCTTGTAGACCGTATGGACGTAGGTCGAAGAATTGACGAACCGCTTCAATGATGATGTCGTGAGATACTTTCTCAGTACCGAACGTTTCCACCATGATAGACGTTGGATCAGCAACACCGATTGCGTAAGAAAGTTGGATCTCACAACGGTCAGCCATGCCTGCCGCTACGATGTTTTTCGCTACGTAGCGTGCTGCGTATGCTGCACTACGGTCAACTTTTGATGGATCTTTACCAGAAAACGCACCGCCACCGTGACGAGCTGCGCCGCCGTAGGTATCTACGATGATCTTACGACCAGTTAGGCCACAGTCACCCATAGGACCACCGATTACGAAGCGACCGGTTGGGTTAATGAAGAAGTTTGTTTCTTTGTTGATCCACTCAGAAGGTAGCACTGGCTTAATGATCTCTTCCATTACCGCTTCACGCAGGTCTGAAGTTGAGATTGAGTCACAGTGTTGAGTTGAAAGAACAACCGCGTCGATACCAACGATGTTACCTTGATCGTATTGGAATGTTACCTGAGATTTTGCATCAGGACGCAACCAAGGTAGTGTGCCGTTTTTACGAACTTCTGCTTGCTTTTGAACAAGACGGTGAGAGTAAGTAATTGGCGCTGGCATTAGTACTTCAGTTTCGTTACAAGCGTAACCAAACATGATGCCTTGGTCGCCTGCACCTTGTTCTTTAGGGTCAGCTTTATCAACACCTTGGTTGATATCTGGCGACTGTTTACCGATTGTGTTTAGTACCGCACAAGAATCTGCGTCAAAGCCCATATCTGAATGTACGTAGCCGATTTCACGAACGGTTTCACGAGTTAACTCTTCGATGTCTACCCATGCTGAAGTCGTGATTTCACCACCCACCATTACCATACCGGTTTTAACGTAAGTCTCACATGCAACACGAGCCTTTGGATCTTGCTCTAGAATCGCGTCAAGAACCGCATCAGAAATCTGGTCTGCAATTTTATCTGGATGACCTTCTGATACTGACTCAGAAGTAAACAGGTGCTTAGCCATGTTAGCTCCACTATATCTGGTTTAAAACTGGGGAATGATAAACTCTCCAGCGCAAATTAATACTAATTTTTGTAGGTGTGTCTACATCTAGACGTCTATTCTAAATTTGATTGCTCGAATTACAAGCTCTTTTTTGGTTTTTGTTATAACCAAACGTTTGCCTGATTTATTGATAATTTTAAGAACTTCGAACGATTTGGCGCGAAAGGTGCAATATTTGTGAGGTTTTGGATTGGAAAACGTTTGCACACCCAACAGGGCTTTGAGAGAATTATGACCTACTTTTCGTTTCGCTTAATGTACTCAGGAGCAGACATGTCGTCTCGTAAACATCTTGCCAATGCAATTCGTGCTCTAAGCATGGATGGTGTTCAACAAGCTAACTCAGGCCACCCAGGCGCACCAATGGGTATGGCTGATATCGCTGAAGTTCTTTGGCGCTCTCACCTAAACCATAACCCTTCAAACCCAGAGTGGGCCGACCGCGATCGCTTTGTGCTGTCAAACGGTCATGGGTCAATGCTTATTTACTCTCTACTGCACTTAAGCGGTTACGAGCTATCTATTGACGATCTGAAAAACTTCCGTCAATTGCACTCAAAAACCCCAGGTCACCCAGAGTACGGCTACGCGCCTGGTATCGAGACAACAACGGGTCCTCTAGGTCAAGGCATCACTAACGCTGTTGGTATGGCGATCGCAGAGAAAGCACTAGCGGCACAGTTCAACAAAGAAGGTCACGATATCGTTGACCACTTTACGTATGTGTTCATGGGTGACGGCTGTCTAATGGAAGGCATCTCGCATGAAGCATGCTCTCTTGCTGGGACGTTAGGTCTAGGCAAACTGATCGCGTTCTGGGATGACAACGGCATTTCTATCGACGGTCATGTTGAAGGCTGGTTCTCTGACGATACACCTAAGCGTTTTGAAGCGTACGGCTGGCATGTAATCCCAGCAGTCGATGGTCACGACTCAGACGCGATCAACGCAGCAATTGAAGCAGCAAAAGCGGACCCACGTCCTACGCTTATCTGTACCAAAACAATTATCGGTTTCGGTTCTCCTAACAAGTCTGGTTCGCACGACTGTCACGGTGCACCACTAGGTCACGATGAAATCCAAGCGGCTCGCGAATACCTAGGTTGGGAGTACGGCCCATTTGAGATCCCGGCAGATGTTTACGCTGAGTGGGATGCAAAAGAAGCGGGCGCCGCGAAAGAAGCAGCTTGGAATGAAACATTCGAAGCATACGCTGCAGCTTACCCTGCTGAAGCGGCAGAGCTTAAACGTCGTCTAAACGGCGAACTTCCTGCACAATGGGAAGAAAAAGCGAACCAAATCATTGCCGATCTTCAAGCAAACCCAGCGAACATTGCATCACGTAAAGCATCGCAAAATGCACTAGAAGCGTTTGGTCAAATGCTTCCTGAGTTTATGGGTGGTTCTGCTGACCTAGCGCCTTCTAACCTGACCATGTGGTCTGGTTCTAAGTCTCTAGAAACGGAGGACTTCTCTGGCAACTACATCCACTACGGTGTACGCGAATTCGGTATGACTGCTATCATCAACGGTATCGCATTGCACGGTGGTTTCGTTCCTTACGGCGCAACATTCCTAATGTTCATGGAATACGCTCGTAACGCAATGCGTATGGCTGCGCTGATGAAAATTCAGAACATCCAAGTTTACACGCATGATTCGATCGGTCTTGGCGAAGATGGCCCAACTCACCAACCTGTTGAGCAAATGGCGTCTCTACGTGTAACTCCAAACATGAGCACATGGCGCCCATGTGACCAAGTTGAGTCTGCAGTTGCATGGAAACTAGCGATTGAACGTAAAGATGCACCAACTGCACTTATCTTCTCTCGTCAAAACCTAGCGCAACAAGAGCGTACTGCTGAACAAGTCGCAGACATCGCGAAAGGTGCTTACATCCTGAAAGATAGCGAAGGTAAGCCTGAGCTAATCCTTATCGCAACAGGTTCTGAGGTTGAGCTTGCAGTGAAAGCCGCTGAGCAACTAGCTTCAGAAGGCAAGAAAGTACGCGTTGTTTCAATGCCATCAACAGACGCATTCGACAAACAAGACGCTGCTTACCGTGAATCTGTACTGCCATCAGACGTAACGGCACGTATCGCTATTGAAGCGGGCATTGCGGATTTCTGGTACAAGTACGTAGGCTTCGACGGTCGCATCATCGGTATGACAACATTCGGTGAATCTGCACCTGCTGGTCAGCTATTCGAGATGTTTGGCTTCACGACTGAAAACGTAGTGAACACAGCAAAAGAATTGCTAGCGTAATTGCAGGACCGTCTAAACAGTCGAACGTAAACGACGATTGTTAAACGCTAAAGTTAGAAAGGCCATCATTATGATGGCCTTTTTATTTTTGTCAGGTTTTCCAACCTTGTGGAATGCTTTGGTGAATGCAGTCTAAAAGTACGGATAAGCGCAGTGGTGGTCGTCCTGCTGGTGTATAGCAGTTAATGGAAATAGGCTCAGAAAGCCAACCTTCTAAGCAAGGTGTGATTCGCCCTGGGTGATGTTTCTCATAGCCGCATGCTGTCCAAGTCGGCAGCAGTCCAATACCATGACCATTCGCGATACTGTCTATTTGCATTGCTATGTTGTCGCTGTATAAGCGACTAACAAAGGGCTCTAAAAAGAACTCACCGTGTTGAGGGTGTGCTAGCATCAATCCATTTTCTTGCACTGAACCAAAATCGATCCATGGATGTGCTTCAAGTTCTTTGGGGTGCGGTATAGGCCCATGTTGTTTTAGATAATTTGGAGAGGCAAAAGGCGTATAGCGAAATACCCCCAGCACTTCTTTTCGCCAGTCTAGCTCTTTACGTTCACCGAGCCAGATGAACAAATCTGGGTCATGATGCGCCTCAGAAAAGTCACTGGTAAGTTGAACTCTAACATCGGGATTATCAGCAAGAAAACGATTGAGTACGCCACCGAGCCAGCTTCTAACTAAGGCAGTGTGACAAACAATATGCAGTGGCCCTGAAACTTGGTTCGTTAAACCTTGCAGTGCATCATAACTCTCTTCGCTTAACTCAAGAATCTGGCGGCTGTAGTGGGCAAAGATTTCTCCAGCTCTTGTCAGAACTAATCGATTACCTTGTCTGGCGGTTAGAGCCTGACCGAAGTCTTCTTCTAATTGTGCCAAGCGACGACTTAGCGTTGATTTTGGCTGATTAAGGGCTTTAGCAGCGGCTGTCAAACTTTTATGCTGATTGAGCGCATCAAAGGCTCTAATTGATGCTAAGTCGTGCATATTTCTTTTACTCCTTACTGCGTTATGTACGAGTTCCATAAATGGAAAGAACCGTTCCATAACTCTCACTATGCATCTCATTCTATTTGTGAATAATTCACTTTCGAAAATAATAATCATTATCAATTATGGAGATGTAGATGTCTACTCTTAGACTGCCAGTTATTACCGCAACTGGTATTTTAGCCTTCGTCAGTGTCCCTCATGTTTTTGCCAATGATGCAGTTTCTAAAATGGAAACAGTGGTTGTAACTGCATCAAGCTACGAGCAATCTCAAGCGGACGCGCCTGCAAGTATTAGTGTTATTTCACGTGAGGAGTTGGACTCCCGTTATTACCGCGATGTGACTGATGCACTAAAAAGTGTGCCAGGTGTTGTCGTGACAGGTGGTGGTGATACTACCGACATTAGTATCCGTGGTATGGGTTCTAAATACACTTTGATACTGGTCGATGGTAAACGTCAAAGCACGCGTGAAACTCGTCCAAATAGCGACGGCCCCGGTATCGAACAAGGTTGGTTACCTCCTCTTCAAGCGATTGAGCGAATCGAAGTTATTCGCGGCCCAATGTCGACGCTTTACGGTTCTGATGCGATTGGTGGTGTGATTAACGTCATCACACGAAAAGATGCGTTAGAGTGGACGGGTAATGTTCAACTGGGCACGGTACTACAAGAGAATAGCCGTTCAGGTGGAGAGCAGAGCGCGAACTTTTTCGTTAATGGTCCGTTGGCTGAAAATTTATCTCTCCAAGTATATGGTCAGTACACAACCAGAGAAGAAGATGACATCGAATACGGTTATGAAGATAAAGATATGCAGAGTATCTCTTCAAAACTGACTTACCAGATTAATGATCGCCACTCGGTGCAATTAGAAGGTGGCACGTCGGCACAAAGTCGTCGTGGTAATGTGGGCCTTTCAGTGCCGACCACTGGGTGTCGTGGTGGGTGTGAAGACTCACTGAATGAATATCGTCGTAATTACGTAACGGTAAGCCACAACGGTGATTGGGATTCGATTGGCATTTCAGATACTTACTTACAGCGAGAAGAGAGCGAGAACAAATCTCGTGAGATGACGATCACCAACACCACGTTCAAATCGAGCTTGGTGACTGGTATCGGAAACCATACGTTGACGACGGGTGTGGACGCCACTCATGCAGAGCTTGAGGATTTCACCTCCAACAAAGCGTCATCGAAGACTGAAACATCGAATACGCAGTGGGCTATTTTCATTGAAGATGAATGGAAAATCGCTGATCCGTTTAGCGTTACGCTTGGCGGCCGTCTAGATCATGACGAAAACTATGGCGCGCATTTTAGTCCGCGTGTTTACGGTGTATGGCGAGTTGATCCGTCTTGGACGGTGAAAGGCGGTGTGGCAACAGGTTTCCGTTCTCCACAATTACGTGAAATTACTCCTGGCTGGGCGCAAGTCAGTGGTGGCGGTAATATCTACGGTAACCCAGATCTTGACCCTGAAACGTCGCTAAACAAAGAAATCAGCGTCTTGTATCAAGGTGATTCTGGCTTAGATGTCTCTTTGACAGCGTTCCATAACGAATTCAAAGACAAGATCACACGTGTTGTTTGTCCAGACACTATCTGTACTGATGGTCCAAACCAATGGGGCGCAGATCCAACGTACCGTATTAACGTGGATGAAGCCGTCACACAAGGTATTGAAGCGACCTTAGCATCGCCGTTAACGGAAACCATTTACCTTAGCTCGAGCTACACATTTACCGACTCAGAGCAAAAAACAGGTGAATACAAAGGCATGCCGCTGCAGCAGTTACCAAAGCATCTGTTTAATGTGGATGTGACTTGGCAAACGACAACAGATCTAGAGAGCTGGGCGAAAGTCACGTACCGAGGTAAAGAAATGGATCCGGTTACTGGCCCATCAAGAAACAGTATTGTAGAACCAGCTTATACCTTTGTGGACGCCGGTGTGACATACCAGTTAACCGACAATACTCGTATTAAAGGCGCTATCTATAACTTGCTGGACGAGGAAATCAGTTACGAAGAATACGGATATATTGAAGATGGTCGTCGCTACTGGTTAGGTTTAGACGTCGCATTTTAATTATCTATCGTTGTAATAAGGTCGAGCATAGTCTCGACCTTTTTTTAATCCTGCTTTACTTTGATTCAACAGGTGCGTTTGTCAGCCTGATCAGGTAGTATCTGTGACACGAAATTTTTGGTAGGGCGAAGGATAAATGCTAAAGGTTGCGATCAATGGATTTGGACGTATAGGTCGTAATGTTCTGCGAGCGGTGTATGAAAGCGGAAAACACCAGCAGATCAAGGTTGTGGCGGTAAACGAACTAGCACAGCCAGAGGCGATGGCACACCTACTGCAATATGACACCAGTCATGGTCGCTTTGGTAAAAAAATTTCCCATGACCAAGAACATTTGCATGTTCATCATGACAGCGGTGAATATGATTCCATTCGCATTCTCCATCTCTCCGAAATCGAATTACTTCCTTGGCGTGATTTAGAAGTTGATATCGTCTTGGATTGCACTGGCGTATTTGGTTCGCAAGCGGATGGGCAAGCGCATATAGAAGCTGGCGCGAAGAAAGTACTGTTTTCGCACCCGGGCGCAAACGACCTAGATAATACGATTATCTATGGCGTGAACCACGAAACTCTGAAAGACGAGCACCGTGTTGTCTCCAATGGCTCTTGCACCACCAACTGTATCGTTCCCATCATTAAAGTACTAGACGAAGCCTTCGGCATAGAGTCTGGCACCATTACCACAATTCATTCGTCCATGAACGATCAACAAGTAATTGATGCGTATCATAACGACTTACGCCGTACCCGTGCTGCAAGCCAATCTATTATTCCGGTGGACACTAAGTTGCATAAGGGGATTGAAAGGATCTTCCCGAAATTTTCCAACAAATTCGAAGCAATTTCTGTTCGTGTTCCAACGGTTAACGTCACTGCAATGGATTTAAGTGTCACAATTAGTACAAATGTGAAAGTTAATGACGTAAATCAAACCATTGTTAACGCATCTCAGTGTACATTACGTAACATTGTTGACTATACTGAATCGCCACTCGTTTCCATCGACTTTAACCACGACCCCCATAGTGCGATTGTGGATGGAAGCCAGACTAGAGTGAGTAACGGGCAACTCGTAAAAATGCTCGTTTGGTGCGACAACGAATGGGGCTTTGCTAACCGGATGCTGGATACTGCCTTAGCAATGCAAGCTTCTTCGCAAGTGGAACAGTAATGACGAAGAAGTGATGGAGAATTTTTATTTCTAGCCTTGAAATAAATCCATAATATCTCCATATCTATAACCAGTTTGAAGAATTAACAGGCTTGGCAGGGTTGCCGAGTTTTCAAAAACTTTAATTATTAAATATTTGAGAGGACACATCATGTCTGTAATCAAGATGACTGACCTGGATCTTGCAGGTAAACGTGTATTTATCCGTGCTGACCTAAACGTGCCAGTAAAAGACGGTAAAGTAACTTCGGATGCACGTATCATCGCATCTCTTCCAACTATTAAGCACTGCCTAGAAGCAGGCGCTAAAGTAATGGTTACGTCTCACCTAGGTCGCCCAACTGAAGGTGAATACGCTGAAGAGTTCTCTCTACAACCAGTTGTTAACTACCTAAACGACGCACTAGATTGCGAAGTGAAGCTAGCAAAAGACTACCTAGATGGCCTAGAGCTAAATGCGGGTGAACTTGTTGTTCTTGAAAACGTTCGCTTCAACAAAGGCGAAAAGAAAAACGACGAAGAGCTATCTAAGAAATACGCAGCACTATGTGACGTATTCGTAATGGACGCATTCGGTACGGCTCACCGTGCTCAAGCATCTACTCACGGCGTTGGTATGCACGCAGACGTAGCATGTGCTGGTCCTCTACTAGCGAACGAACTAGAAGCGCTAGGCAAAGCAATGGACAAGCCAGCTCGTCCAATGGTTGCTATCGTAGGTGGTTCAAAAGTTTCTACTAAGCTAACGGTTCTTGAGTCTCTATCTAAAATCGCTGACCAACTCGTTGTTGGTGGTGGTATTGCTAACACATTCATCGCAGCTGCTGGCCACAACGTTGGTAAGTCTCTATACGAAGCAGACCTAGTTGAAACAGCTAAGAAGCTAATGGACGAGTGTGCAATTCCAGTAGCAACTGACGTTGCATGTGCGAAAGCATTCGACGAGAACGCAGAAGCTGAAATTAAGCACGTTTCTGAAGTACAAGACGACGACATGATCTTCGACCTTGGTCCAGATTCAACAGCTGAACTAGCTGAAATCCTTAAAAACGCTAAGACTATCCTATGGAATGGTCCAGTAGGCGTATTCGAATTCAAGAACTTCGAAGCAGGTACTAAAGGTATCTCTGAAGCTATCGCAGCTTCTGAAGGCTTCTCTGTTGCTGGTGGTGGTGACACGCTAGCGGCTATCGACAAGTTCGGTATCAAAGCGGATGTATCTTACATCTCTACTGGCGGCGGCGCTTTCCTTGAGTTCGTAGAAGGTAAAGTTCTTCCAGCAGTAGAAATGCTAGAAGCACGCGCTAAGTAATTAAAGCAAAGCGGGGGAGTGATTCTCCCGCTTTCTTGTTTGCTGCAACGTGTGAGGAACTCTGCTAGAATAGCCTCAGTTGTGAGCAAACGTTTGCAAGATTTTCAACTTAACAAGTTTTGTTTAAAAACGACAGATAAATAGGATTACATCCATGTCTAAGATCTTCGACTTCGTAAAACCAGGTGTTATCTCTGGCGATGACGTTCAGAAAGTATTTGAAGTTGCAAAAGAAAACAGCTTTGCACTTCCAGCAGTAAACTGTGTGGGTACTGACTCTGTAAACGCAGTACTTGAAGCAGCTGCAAAAGTTAAAGCTCCAGTTATCGTTCAGTTCTCTAACGGTGGCGCTGCTTTCTTTGCTGGTAAAGGTCTAAAACTTGAAGGTCAAGAAGCTCAAATCCTAGGTGCTGTTGCTGGTGCGAAATACGTTCACGCTGTAGCTGAAGCTTACGGTGTTCCAGTAATCCTACACACTGACCACGCAGCTAAGAAACTACTTCCTTGGATCGACGGTCTACTAGACGCTGGTGAAGAGTACTTCGCGCAAACTGGTAAGCCACTATTCTCTTCTCACATGATCGACCTTTCTGAAGAGTCTCTAGAAGAGAACATCGAAATTTCTGCTAAGTACCTAGAGCGCATGGCTAAAATGAACATGACTCTAGAAATCGAACTAGGTTGTACTGGTGGTGAAGAAGACGGCGTTGACAACTCTGATATGGATGCGTCTGAGCTATACACTTCTCCAGAAGACGTTGCATACGCATACGAGAAACTAAGCGCAATCAGCCACCGTTTCACTATCGCAGCATCTTTCGGTAACGTACACGGCGTATACAAGCCAGGTAACGTTGTACTAACTCCAACTATCCTACGTGATTCTCAAGCGCACGTTTCTGAGAAATTCGGTCTTCCAGCGAACTCTCTAAACTTCGTATTCCACGGTGGTTCAGGTTCTTCTCTAGAAGAAATCCGTGAATCTATCGGCTACGGTGTAATCAAAATGAACATCGATACTGATACACAGTGGGCTACTTGGGATGGTATCCGTAAGTTCGAAGCTGAAAACCACGATTACCTACAAGGTCAGATCGGTAACCCAACTGGTGAAGATGCACCAAACAAGAAGTACTACGATCCACGCGTATGGCTACGTGCAGGCCAAGCTTCAATGGTTACTCGTCTAGAGCAAGCATTTGCTGACCTTAACGCAGTTGACGTACTATAATCGTTACTGATTAAGTTACTTAAAAACCCGCTCTTTGAGCGGGTTTTTTTTATATCTATCATTTTCTTCCCCTCTGCTTTCTCCCGATATTTTTATGCGTTAGGTTGTATTTGCTAGTTAGATATCTCACCTTTAACGTTTTTTTAAAGAAAACATGGGAATATCAGTCTTAAGAGTGGCGAAATCAGAGTGCATTGCGTAACCTGTAACAAGTCAGTGTCAGAAAGCTCTGATAAAGTCTTGTTTTGCATATCTTTGCGAAACTCTGACTTTGAAAAAAGTCAGAGTTGGGATATTGTGCCAAAAATCTGACACTGTTCAGTGGAGCAATAGGGATGTTGTTTTAGAAAAGAGCCTTTAAAAAACAAGGTTCATAAATTAACGGCAATTGGATTTATATCTCTTTATTTTTGAGGATAAGAATTATGGCAGGTGAATCGGTGGGTATCGATACCACTTTAACTGATGGTCTAACTCAGGCTGAAACTTGGCTGACAAACAATTCAGATCTACTGGTTCAGTACGGTGTGAACATTATCTCTGCGCTGCTTATTCTGTTTATCGGTAATCTTATCGTTAAGGCAGTCGCTGGTAGTGTTTCTAAAGTACTAGAAAAGAAAAACATGGATAAGGCCGTCGTTGAATTTATTCACGGTCTTGTTCGTTACTTGCTATTTGTAATCGTGCTAATCGCGGCTCTTGGTCGATTAGGAGTTCAAACCGCTTCTGTTGTTGCTGTGATTGGTGCGGCAGGTCTTGCTGTTGGTCTTGCACTACAAGGTTCACTATCAAACTTTGCAGCAGGCGTACTTATTGTTGCGTTCCGTCCATTCAAATCAGGCGACTACGTAGAAATCGGTGGTGTAGCGGGTAGTGTTGAAGCAATTCAAATCTTCCAAACAGTTCTAAAAACACCAGACAACAAAATGGTTGTTGTGCCTAACTCTTCAGTTATCGGCGGTGCCATTACTAACTACTCTCGCCATGCGACACGACGTGTCGACCTAGTGATTGGTGTTTCATACAAAGCAGACCTTAAACTAACGAAGAAAGTGATTCGTGAGACGCTAGAGAAAGATCCACGTATCTTGAAAGACCCAGATATCACAATTGGTGTACTTACGTTAGCAGACTCTTCAGTTAACTTTGTGGTTCGTCCATGGGTGAAAACTGCAGATTACTGGGGCGTATACTTTGATGCAATGCAAGGTATTAAAGAAGCATTGGATGAAAATGGTATCGAGATTCCATTCCCACAAATGGATGTTCACCTGAACAAAGTCGACGCTTAATCAAAAGCAGTCGATATTCAAAAGCGAGGCCAATAGGCCTCGCTTTTTTATATTTCGTAAAGGGTGTGATGACCAGCAAGTAAGAGGCGTTTTAGATGTTTACCTGCAAATCCAAATGTGAACTCAGGTAAGCCAGGCGTATAGAGCAACTCTTGATGTTGATAGAGATTGGTATCAACAATGATAGTGATGTATTCCGGTAAGCCTATTGGGCAAACCGCGCCGGGTACGCAACCTAACACTTCGACCATTTCATCGTCATTACAAATAGAGGGACGTTTACCTGTAATCGCTTTAATCTGCTTGGCATCGAGGCGCGAGTCCTTATCTGTCAGATAAACTGCGTAACCTTGTCCTTTGAGTGTTAAAAAGAGGCTTTTGGTATGCGTACCCGTCCAACCAAGCTCTCTCGCAATGCGTATATCTGTCTCAAAGTCTAAGATGGCTTCGTGCTGCCATTCACGAAAAGGAATAGAGAGCGCGTTGAATCGCTCTCTATTGTTGTTATAAATACGTTTTAGTGACTCCATGTCTTTGCTGCCTTACTACCTTATGATTACCAATACTTATCAATAAGCTCACTCGCTAAGATATACGCTATTGTGAACATCATCATTGCGATTGCAATGTCGATGGTTTTTTTCACTTTTGGTTTAGAGAGTGTTGGACCTAGTTTGGCGGCTCCTATCGATAAAGTGTAGAACCAAACAAAGGAAGCCATAATCGTACCTAGTGCAAAAGCAATGCGATCATGGCCTTCAAATTGTCCACCGATCGAACCTAGAATAACGACTGTATCTAAATATAAGTGCGGATTAAGCACAGTGACGGCTAACGCACCTAGAATAACCGTTCGACGACCTCGAGCTACGATCTCCCCTTTTGATTCCGATTCACTCTCTGGCTTAAAAACACTTTTTAGCGAGAGCAGTCCATAGAAGCTCAAGAAAGCAATACCACCAAGTGTCACCGACGTCAGTAAGATTTCATTTTGAGACAGAATTGCACCACCACCAAAAATACCTAGAGAGATGAAAATCATATCTAGCACGCTACAAATAGTGGCGGTTGTTAGGTGGTGGTTACGCTTTATGCCTTGATTCAAAACATACGCATTTTGCGCGCCGATCGGAATGATCATTGATGCTCCTAAACCAAAACCTTGCAATAGAACCCACAAGCTCACACTTCACCTCACTTCAAAATAACAAATACATTTACAGAAAAGGGAAAGATAAAGCGTTTATCTAAATAAGTATAATTAATGATTTTAATCTTACATTAGATAGGCTAATTTAACGGGAGGCGTTTGAGCAAGAGTGAGAGGAAAGGTATGCGAGGGTTAGATTACAAATGGATTGAGGCATTAGACGCTATAGTTTATCAGGGTAGCTTTGAGCGTGCTGCCGAGCATTTATTTGTTTCTCAATCCGCCATTTCTCAACGTATCAAGCAGTTAGAGAAGTTTCTCGCGCAGCCTGTTTTAATTCGAAGCCAGCCACCTAAGCCAACGCCAATTGGTAAAAAATTGTTGGGTCTTTATCGGCGAGTACGCTTGCTAGAGCATGAAATTCTCCCCGAACTAAAAAATGATACCAGTACGCGACCTGTGCAACTCTCTTTAGCGACTAATGCAGATAGCCTTGCAACATGGCTACTGCCAGCGCTGCAAAATGTTATGAAGCAGCGTCAAGTTGAACTAAAACTGACTATCTATGGTGAATACCGCTCTATTGAAAAACTCAAAAGTGGCGAAGTGACAGGAGCGATCAGCTTGGAGTCCCAGCCAATCCCCGGATGCAGCTCAGACTATTTAGGTCGCATCGATTATGTTTGTGTCGCGAGCCCAGAGTTCTATCAGCGTTATTTTTCTAAAGGCGTAAATAATCAGACATTGGCAAAAGCACCGGCCGTTTCATATGACCAATATGATGATCTACATAAAACATTTCTTACCGAGCACTTTAACGTCAATCCTGACAGCGTTATTCATCACAACATCAGTAGTTCTGAAGCGTTTCTAAAAGTGGCGTTAGCTGGTGTAGCTTATTGCTTGATCCCCCGCTTGCAAATTACCGACGAATTAGACAGAGGTGTGTTGGTTGATGTGACTCCAGGTTTTTTAATGTCCCATCGGATTTATTGGCACCACTGGCAGTTAGAAACTGGGGTACTACAAGAAATCTCACATGCGATAGTGGGGTATGCGCAGCAGCATCTACCTCAATAAGTTTGTCAGAGCTGCATATCGTTAACTTAGTGTGTTTTGTTTAAAAATTACGCCAATGTTACATAGTCAAAGTTGTGTTAGAAGTCACTATGGGTGCTTGGATAATCGGCGGAAGTTTCTATTATGAAACCACACGCTTTCTCAGCCATGATAGTGATGTTGGAATCTGAGATTAAGTACTTAATTTTGTATGGATGGATTTATTGAATGAAATTGTATTCATTTTTGCTGGCTTCAGCACTCAGCCTTACCAGTGCTTCAGTTTTGGCGAATACGCCAGAGTTTGCTCATGTTACGACAACGGGGTATGGCGAAGTGACGGCTACACCTGATATGGCTACGTTTTCTGTAAAAGTAGTCGATACGACAATGACGGCTGAACAAGCGAAATTGTCCGTAGATAAAACCGTTGAAGAGTTTCTAAAAAGCTTGTCGGATGCCGGCTTGTCAAAAGACAATATTACTAGCTCGAATTTATACCTTGCTCCTCAGTACCACTACCCTAAATCAGGAAAAGCAGAACTTGTTGGGTATCGAGCATCTCGCAGTATTGATGTCACGGTGACGGATCTGAAAAACCTTAACCAATACCTAGATATGGCGTTAGAAGCGGGAATTAATCAGGTTGATAATATTCAACTTAAGGTAAGCAACCAAGCCGAGTATCAGCAAAAGGCACGAATGGCGGCGATTAAGGACGCAAGAGAAAAAGCAGGGTCATTAGCGACTGGTTTTGAGAAAAAGTTGGGCGATGTATGGCAGATCAATTACAGACAGATGCACGTTCAGCCTGTGTTAATGCGTTCAATGGCGATGGATAGTAAAGAAGGAGCGAATAGCTACCAAGATTCAACTATGATCATTCGCGATCAAGTCGATGTCATTTATAAGCTAAAGTAAGGCTTAGCAAACAGTAAAAAGCAAAAGGCAGGGAGTCATAACCCCTGCCTTTGTCGTTTCTGTTTCACTGTTTAGTGAAGGATACGAGCACGGATTGTGCCTTCAATGTTTTTGAGCTTTGTTAGAGCTTCTTCTGCTCGTTCAGTTTCAACGTCGATCACTACGTAGCCTATTTCAGCGGCTGTTTGTAGGTACTGCGCGGCAATGTTAATGCCTTCTTCAGCAAAGATGGTGTTGATCTGAGTTAGAATACCAGGACGGTTCTTGTGGATATGAAGCAGACGAGAGCACTCTCCACTGTGTTCTGGCAATGACACTTCAGGGAAGTTTACGCTTGAAAGTGTCGAGCCGTTATCAGAGTACTTAGCCAGTTTGCCCGCCACTTCTAAGCCGATATTCTCTTGTGCTTCTTGCGTTGAACCACCAACGTGTGGAGTGAGAATGACGTTATCGAATTTTTGTAAAGGAGACTCGAACGGGTCAGCATTTGTTTTTGGTTCAGTTGGGAATACATCAATTGCAGCGCCGGCAAGGTGACCAGCTTCTAAGCTATGGCAAAGTGCAGGAATATCCACAACGGTGCCACGTGCCGCGTTGATAAAGATGGAACCTGGTTTCATTCGAGCAAATTCAGCTTCACCCATCATGTTTTTCGTTTCCGGTGTTTCGGGAACGTGCAAAGAAATCACATCACATTTGTTCAATAGTTCACTCATGGTATGTACTTGCGTCGCATTACCAAGGGACAGTTTGTTCTCAATATCGTAGTAGTAAACGCGCATACCTAAGTTTTCGGCAATAATACCAAGCTGCGTACCAATGTGACCGTATCCGATAATGCCAAGGCACTTACCACGAGCTTCGTAAGAGTTGTCTGCACTTTTCTTCCAAATACCGCGATGTGCAAGTGCATTCTTTTCAGGAATACCACGCACTAGTAAAAGGATTTGCCCAAGTACAAGCTCTGCCACGCTTCGAGTGTTAGAGAATGGTGCATTAAAGACAGGAATACCGCGTTTTGCTGCTGCATCTAGGTTTACTTGGTTAGTACCAATACAAAAACAGCCAATTGCAACCAGCTTGTTCGCCGCATTGATTACCTCTTCGGATAGGTTCGTACGGGAGCGGATACCAATGAAGTGCACGTCTTTTACCGCTTCAATTAGTTCTTCTTCCGGAAGGGAACCTTTATGGTATTCAATGTTGGTATAACCAGCTGCTTGAAGAACTTCAACTGAAGAAGGGTGGAGTCCCTCTAACAAGAGGATCTTAATCTTTTCTTTTTCCAGTGAAACTTTGGCCATTTTTTCTCGTCCTTAAAATGGAAAGGTGGGCTAATGTGGCGCACATTGGACAAAACTATTAAAAAGGGGATAATTAACAGTTTTGTAGGAAGACAAACGTTTCCCTGTGCGTCTTCTGTTCAATAAAGTAACAAAAAAAAATTGCTTTGGGTAAGAAAATTACGGAATAAGAGATAATTTTCTTATAGAAAGGAATAAAAAACGGTGCCTTGCAGCACCGTATGTAATGAAATAACAGAAAAGTGAACCAGATAGGTTCATTTTGGGCTGTTATTTATTCTTCAATTTTTGCACCTTCTGGTGTGCCGGTGATCACTACGTCTGCACCACGATGAGCGAAAAGACCCACAGTCACCACACCAGCGATGCCGTTTATTTTGTCTTCCATTTCTTTCGGGTTGGTAATTTGCATATTGTGCACATCCAGAATCACGTTGCCGTTGTCAGTCACAACGCCTTCACGGTAAGCTGGGTCACCACCTAGTTTTACCAATTCACGAGCCACGTAAGAGCGTGCCATTGGGATTACTTCAACAGGCAATGGGAACTGGCCAAGTACGTCAACTGCTTTAGTGCCGTCAACGATACATACGAACTTATCAGAGATTGCTGCGACAATTTTCTCACGAGTCAGAGCCGCGCCGCCGCCTTTGATCATTTCACGTGCTGGGTTGATCTCATCTGCGCCATCAACATACACATCCAGCTTCATTACATCGTTACACTCGTATACTTCAATACCAAGCTCTTTAAGGCGCTCAGTTGAAGCGACAGAGCTAGACACTGCACCTTTAATATCATCTTTGATAGTGCCTAGTGCATCGATGAAGTGATTCACGGTAGAGCCAGTACCAACACCGACAATGCTGCCTTTCTCAACATATTTTAGTGCTGCCCAACCAGCCGCTTTTTTCATTTCATCTTGAGTCATGCCAATCTCCTGAATAGATGTTCGTTAACGTTTGCGGGCGTGATTATAGCGGCTTACTTGTCACTTTCCCATTGCCATATTTGGCTTGGGGTCACGATCTTAGGTAATGGAATATCCCAGCTTTCAATTGGTAAGCGTTCTACATGTTGGCAGTCATGAGCGATACCAACAGGTTTAGCTCCCTCTCCAGTTATAAACCAACGTGATAGAGTACGATCGTAGTACCCTCCGCCCATGCCTAAGCGGTGTCCGATACTGTCGAACCCAACTAAAGGCGTGCAGATTAAATCAAGCTGGCGAACGGGTTTGAGGTGTCTGATATCGAGCTTGGGCTCTAAGATGCCGTACTTGTTGTAGACGAGCTGTTCATCACTTATATACTGAAGAAACAGTAACTGACCTTTAGAAAAGGGATGGATGACGGGCAGATAAACCGATTTTCCCTGTTGCCATAACCATTCAATGAGCGGTTTAGTATCAAGCTCACCGTCTGCAGAAAGGTAGATGGCAATATGTTGCGCCTGATCGATTTCAGGAAGTTGGGAAAATTGAGTAATAAGGTCGATTCCCGCTTGGTATTGCGTATCACTGCACAGAGCGTTGCGCTTTTCACGAATCAGTTTGCGGAAGTCTTGTCGAGAGAGGTCTGACATAGAGAGAATACCCCAGGGTGCCGTTGAGGATTGTGGCCCTTGAACCAGCTGGTTCAAGGCGGATCAGCAATGACAACCGTAGGCTTCTCGGTGCATGCCGAGCTTGCTCAATAGTTACCAAATACTAACCCTTAGGTATTGCTTATCGGCTCAGGGACTTAGATCCTGCTGACGCACACCCCAGGGTAAATTTTGTATTTACTGCTGTCCTTGCGTAACTTTGCTTAGTGCGTTCTCTAAAGACGCGGTGAGCTTTTCCATTCGCTCAGTAATTTCTTGCTGTTGACCATTGGATTCGTATGACTTGGTGTGCAACTCATAGCAAATATTCAATGCAGCAAAGGTCAGCAGTTGGATTTCATTGGTTACCTTAGTACGTTCGCTCATTTCTTTCAATCGGCGATCCAGATCTTTTGCCGCTGCAACAAGAGACTCTTCTTGTCCTGTCGGACAATTCACACGTGTAAGTTTGCCTAATATTTCAACGTCGATCGCTTGATTGCTCATGATGAATAAACTCTATATTCGCGCTATCTAAGGTGTTGCTTCATACAACTACCGAGGAGCAAACTATAGGAAAACCGCTATTAAGATTCAAGCATTTCCCATCACAGAAAGAGAAATGATGACGAGATCACACAGGAATTGGGCAAATTGAACAAATGCTGTCCAAAATTGAATTTGATAGCCGTTTCAGACCACTAACCTTGATGGTAGGATATACCAATACATTATTACGCAAGAATGAGCCAAGTTATGAGTGAAATCACCCTTCCTGAATACCAATCTATTGCTGCTGAACTGCAATCGGCAAGCCTGGCTGTGACACCGGCGGAGTTACATGGCTTATTTGTTGGCATGTTAAGTGGTGGATTGGCGATCAATGATCAAACTTGGCAGCCGATTCTTTTTGACTACACCAATGATGGGATGGGGTGGCCCTCGACAGCACTCACTTTTGCTCAGAGCATATTCAACGTTACTGTTAATGAGCTTACTGGCACATCAATGGAGCTGTCTTTACTATTGCCAGATGAGCCGGGCGAAGAAGGCTTATTCGCATTAGCCGACAGTGTGTCCGACTTTGTAAACCACTTTATTTCTGGGTTAGGTCTAGCAGGCGTTGCGCTTAATAAAGCATCTGATGACGCTAAAGAAGCACTGGCTGACCTAGAAGAGATTGCCAAATTAGGCATCGATGAAGATGACGATCTTGGTGAACAAGCGCAATTGCTAGAGCAAGTGATTGAGCACATCAAAGCTTGCGTACTAACGATTCATGCTGAATTTGGTGTTCGTCCTGAAAGCAGCGACAAAAAACCTACTATTCACTAATCGTAGACCGTCCAGAGGTTAGTATGAAGCAATATGATGTAGTCATTGCTGGTGGTGCCATGGCTGGTGCAACGTTAGCATTGGCGATTGACCATTTGTCTCAGGGAAAGCTCCGCATTGCCGTCGTTGAGCCTTTTAAAGCACAATCAGATATGCACCCTGGTTTTGACTCTCGCTCAATCGCATTGTCTTACGGTACTGTCAATCTGTTGCGTCAACTACAGCTCTGGACGTCAGTAGAACCGTTTGTCACACCCATTGAACATATCCACGTTTCTGACCGTTCTCATGCTGGGATGACGGAGATTACCAAGCAAGAGGTTGGGGTTGAAGCTCTAGGGTATGTTGTAGAATTAGCCGATGTTGGGCGTGTATATCAAGAATTATTAGACAGCAGCGAATCAATTACGCTGTTTTGTCCTGACTCCGTTACCGATATCGAGCGCGAGCAAAACTGTACCCATGTGACGTTGAAAAGTGGTGAGCAACTTGAAGCAAAACTGCTGGTGGCTGCAGATGGTGCTGTTTCGACCTGTTGTCAGAAAATTGGTCTAGAACTTTCTGAGCAAGATTTTGAACAAGTGGCTGTCATTGCCAATATTGTGACTCAAGAACCTCATCAAGGTAGAGCCTTTGAACGTTTTACTGAAAATGGCCCTGTTGCTTTATTGCCAATGAGTGACAATCGAATGTCCTTAGTTTGGTGTTTGCACCCTGAAGAAGCCCAAGCCGTTCTTGAGTTATCTGATCAAGCATTTCTCCAGCATTTACAGAACGATTTTGGTTGGCGTTTAGGCGCGATGAAAAAAGTGGGGCGTCGTGCAAGTTACCCATTGCTTCTTCGCCATCGAAAGCAAAATATTTCACATCGCTTTGCGATTGTTGGAAATGCGGCGCAAACGCTGCACCCGATAGCTGGACAAGGCTTTAATCTCGGTATTCGCGATGTAGTCTCACTAGCAGAAGAAATTGTGCACCAAAGTGAGGATGTGGGTCTTTATCAAGGCCTGATGCGCTTTAGTCAACGTAGAGAAGCAGATCGAAGCGAAACTATTTGGCTAACCAGTGCCTTGGTGCATGTTTTTTCAAATGATTTACCCGCGATGCGAATTGGCCGAAATACTGCCTTAGCAGCGATGGATAACCTTTCTATTTTTAAGCAGCCGCTACTACGCCATACACTTGGCTTGGTAAAACGATGAACGGCCGCACTGAATTAGGTAATAAAAAGCAATGATGCAAAGTGTAGATATCGCCATCATCGGCGGAGGGATGGTTGGGTTGGCACTTGCTGCCGCGTTCAAAGACAGTGATCTGCGTGTCGCCGTTATTGAAGGTAAAGTGCCAGATGATTCGTTGAAAGAATTGCCCGATGTTCGTGTGTCTGCGCTGAGCCGCTCTAGTGAGACGATTTTGCGTAAACTTGGTGCTTGGCAGGGCATAGAACAGCGCCGAGCTTCACCTTACCATGGCATGGAAGTATGGGAACAAGATAGCTTTGCCAGTATTGAATTTAATGCACAAAGTATGGCACAACCTGATTTAGGGCACATTGTTGAGAATCGTGTGATTCAACTTGCGCTGCTTGAACAAGTCCAAAAGCTCGATAACGTCACTATGTTTATGCCTGCACGTTGCGCGACTCTCGCGGTCGGTGAGCAAGAAAGCTGGCTGACGCTCGATAATGGCCAAGCCATGACCGCTAAATTAGTGGTCGGAGCCGATGGGGCGAATTCGTGGCTTCGCCATCAAATGGATATTCCATTAACGCATTGGGACTATGGTCATCATGCTTTGGTCGCGAATGTCAAAACTGCTATGCCACACAACAGCATTGCGCGCCAGATATTTACTCCTCACGGACCGTTGGCATTTTTGCCAATGTCGCAACCAAATATGTGCTCTATTGTTTGGTCCACGGAGCCAAATCGAGCAGAGCAGTTAGTGGCGATGAGTGAACATGATTTCAATAAAGCGTTGACGAGTGAGTTTGATGCTCGACTTGGTCTATGTGAAGTAGTGGGAGAGCGTGCTGCGTTTCCTTTGAAAATGCGCTATGCGCGAGATTTTGTCGTCGAGCGAGTCGCGCTGGTTGGTGATGCGGCCCATACCATTCACCCATTAGCGGGGCAGGGTGTGAATTTGGGTTTATTAGATGCGGCCAGTCTTGCTCAAGAGGTGTTAGCACTTTGGAAGCAGGGACAAGATATCGGTAGTAAACGCAACCTAAGAAGCTACGAGCGTTGGCGAAAAGCGGAAGCGGCAAAGATGATCGCTACTATGCAAGGGTTTCGAGATTTGTTCTCTGGCGAGAACCCAGCTAAGAAGCTCGTTCGTGGCATTGGCTTAAGTTTAGCGGGGCAACTGCCGGGAGCGAAAGATGAGATCATGAAGCGCGCGCTTGGTTTAAAGGGACACTTGCCGGATCTGGCGCGTCAGTAAGTGCAAAGCGAACTTCAAATACACAAAAGGCTGGTTAATCCAGCCTTTGTTTTATCAACATTTTGCTAAGCATATGCGCATCGGAGTTTCATTATTTCTTGATTGATCTCTTTGACCGCTCGGAAATGGCGTTGCTCTGCTTTCTCCGGCAGTATTAACTTACCGTTATCAAACTCGAATCTACCGACCCCGTAAATATAAATTCTTCCTTTAAAAAGACGACTTATATGTTTAGCAATCATACTTGGTGTATAGCGCTTAAACAGTCTCATATTTACTTTCCTTTTATCTAACCTAGCCTAGGTATTCTACGTTCTGGACGCGAAAATTATTGTGACAGCAATAGTATTAAATACAGATGTAGGGTGTTGCGTCAGAGAATTGTGTTGTCTTAGACAATTTGACAGTGTCATCTCTTAAATAGCGTGAGGATTACCCCAAAAATAACCTCTCTAAAGGAACCCTTACCCAATACACTCCTTTTTACGTGACGCATTAAGCAATAGTTTTGTTACAGAATTAAGAATAGAACGAAAACGGTTGTTTGCTAGTTGTTTCTATTAAGGTCGTGCTTCGCGTAACACACTTTACGTTCTAACGATTAGAGGAAATGAAAGAGAAAAAGTTCCACGTAAAAAAAAGCCCGCTTCAGCGGGCGAATAGTCACAGATGCATTACACAAAAGTGGATAACTAACTGCATGAATGCTGTCACTCAGCTAGCTGACTCACTTTATATTGGTTAAGTGCTTGTTTGAAACTTAACCAACAAATTCAGCATATACGAGTTTTATCTTTGTGACTATTTATGTTTTATATGTGATTAAAAATTCTCATGTCTATTTTTGTAGATATGAGCGAGATCACGCAGTGATAGAAACACTACGTGTCATTACATTGTTTTTAGACGATTAACGACAGATCTCAGCTACGGTCGGCTGACACAATTGGATAAGATCTTGGATAGAAAGCGCCAGTCCAGCCATGCGATCGCCACTGCTGATCGTGACTTCCTGTTCTTCTAGTAAGCTAGGGTCGAACACGATTGGCATATGACGTTTTAGTAGCAGAGGAGTGACAGTACCAATTTTGTAACCAGTGATGGACTCAACATCGGCTTGATCAACACAAGTCATCCGGCGACATTTCAGTAACGAGCGCACTTTTTTGGGATCAACGCTACGATCACCTGGCGCACAGGCGAGTGCATATTGATTACCCATGTCTCGTAGCAAGATTGCTTTCACCATTTGAGAGGGGCGAATGCCGCGTTGGTGCGCGGCATCCTCAATGGTGGTTGCTGGTCTTTGATGCGGTAACAGACGAAACGGAATGTGTTGGTCTGTGAGAAATTGCATCAAAGGAGTATTGATTGTATTACTCATCATCAAGACTGTAAGGCAGTGATTCGATTGTCCATTCACATTCTGGTTGCGCAACCAAACGAAGACGAGTGTCCTCATCGAGATTATTAGGCAGCACGATCAGGCCAATCGCGTGATTGTCACTGAACTGGTAGTGATTTAATAAAGCACCTACTGAACGCCAGTTTTCACCTACGCTGCGTTCGAGCTCAATTGGTTCGTCACTGAATGGAGCAGAAGTTGCACCTTTTACGATATACATCGCACGTTTATTGGTACCGCGATACTTCGCTCGTGCTACCGTTTCTTGTCCCGTGTAGCAGCCCTTTGTGAAGCTTATGCCTCCTAAAGCTTGCACGTTAAGTGCTTGTGGAATGTGAGCATTCTGCGCGGATGCAGAGACAAATGGTAAACCTGCCTCAATATCGAAACGATTCCAAAGCTCATTTGTCGTAAAGACAGCGTCGGTAGTTTCAACGATTTGCTGTGCTTCTGGCGCACTTAATATCAGTAACCAGCGATCTTGTGCAACTTGCACTGCTGTGCCACCGTCAACTGGGCGAACGCTGCCAGTTGTCTTGCTCATTGTTGAAATGAATTCGTCGGCTTTGACGCCAGCAACACCTAAGATAACGTCATCAGAAGCTTCAATCGTTACTTTAGAGAAAATGGCGTATTTCTTTATTTCACTAAGTTCTACGTCAATCGCCGATTTTGGTTGGATCATGCCGTAGCCATCATGATGATGGAAAAGCCGGAACACGCTCCACACTTTGCCTTTTGCATCACAATGTGCGCCCAGTGTTGATTGGTCTTGTTCTAAAGAAACAACATCGCAGGTAACCTGACCTTGTAAGTATGATTTTTTATCATCACCGATCATGGTGATCATGCCGAAGTTATCCAGCAGTGAGATAGATAACTCTGGAAGTGCGTCTTGAGTTGAGAGAGGTAATGCTGAAAAACGAGTTTGCCATTCCATAATTACAATGCCTTTTGAAGATATTTTTCCGCTATGTTATACCCAAATAACCTTGAGATACTAGGGGAGCGATTTACGAATCAACATTTGTCTGCTTTCACTATCGTATTGTGACCCGCACACTAGTGACGTAGCACATCCCTTGTTACACTCCGCACTAACAACAAGACATCTATGAAGGAATAGTGAATGTACACTCCGGAAGAAAAAGCGCGTATTAAATGGGCTTGTCGTCGAGGCATGCTTGAGCTTGACGTAGTAATTATGCCGTTTTTTGAAGAGTGCTTTGATACTCTGAGTGAACAAGAGCAGCGTGACTTTGTTTCTTTACTTGAATGCGATGATCCTGATCTGTTTACTTGGGTAATGGGGCATGGCCGTAGCGAAAATTTAGGTCATGCAGCAATGGTTGATAAAATTGTCGCCCATAACCTCAGCAAAGTTCGTTAATTTTACTGCTTCTCCCTCTCTGACTGCCCGAGTCTTCAATGTTGTACTTTTCTTATTGATGACTTGGGCTGTTATCTTCTCTAGCATTCCGCTCGTATTATCGACTTATTTGTTATTACTGATTGTTAAGGCTCTCTCAAGCCAAGGCCTTGTTCAACCTACAAGTCATGGGCATTGGTATGTGCACTGCGATGGCTCGGTTAGGTTTGATGCCCTTGAGTATGGCGAATACTCGGAAGATATTGAGTCCGAAAAGGGTCATTTACAGCGAGTCGATACATCGGCATCACCATTCAAGATAACATTCCAATTGCAATCTGGCCGTAGTGTTACGATTTGGCGTGATAGCTGTGACGATGAGCAGTATCGTCAACTATCTTTGGTATTACGCCAATGGGAAATGAAACAGGGAGCTAATGCTCCCTGCTGATGTAATAGTTTACTTGGTAGAGTTAAAGCTGTTTAGCTGGAACCAAAATCGTTGGTCCGCTGTTTTCCAGTTGGTTCGGATAGTCAAGCGTGTAGTGCAAACCTCGACTCTCTTTACGCTGCATCGCACAACGAACCATCAACTCTGCTACTTGTAAAAGGTTACGCAGTTCTAATAAGTTGTTCGACACTCGGAAATTGCTGTAGTACTCGTGTGTTTCTTGTTGCAACAGTTGGATACGGCGTAAGGCGCGCTCTAAACGCTTGTCAGTTCGCACAATGCCCATGTAGTCCCACATAAACAGACGAAGCTCGTGCCAGTTGTGCTGAATGATCACTTCTTCATCACTATTGGTTACTTTACTTTCATCCCAACATGGCACCTGTGAGGGTAGCTCAACGTTAGTGTGATGTTTTAGAATATCTTTTGCCGCAGACCAAGCATAAACCACGCATTCGAGAAGTGAGTTTGATGCCATGCGGTTAGCACCGTGCAGGCCGGTGTAGCTAACTTCACCAATCGCATACAAATTTTTCAGATCGGTGCAGCCATTTCTATCCACCATGACACCGCCACAAGTGTAGTGTGCAGCAGGTACGATTGGGATTGGCTCTTTAGTCATGTCGATGCCCAAATCCATCAAACGTGAATAAATGGTTGGGAAGTGTTTCGTAATAAAGTCAGCAGGCTTATGGCTGATGTCGAGATACATACAGTCGGCACCTAAACGCTTCATTTCGAAGTCGATAGCACGAGCCACGACGTCACGCGGAGCAAGCTCTTTACGTTCATCGAAATCCGGCATAAAGCGAGAGCCATCTGGACGACGCAGGTAAGCACCTTCGCCACGCAACGCTTCAGTCAGCAAGAAGTTACGTGCTTCTGGGTGATATAAACACGTAGGGTGGAACTGGTTAAATTCCATATTCGCCACACGACACCCTGCACGCCAAGCAATCGCAATACCATCACCAGACGACACATCTGGGTTAGAGGTGTATTGATAAACCTTTGAAGCACCACCTGTAGCGAGAACCACAAATTTGGCTCGCACGGTTTCGACATGCTCTTCGTTGCGGTTCCAAATATAAGCACCGATAACTTTGTTTTTATCACCGCCAATTTTGTCTTCGGTGATTAAGTCCAGAGCATTGTGACGTTCGAGAACATGAATGTTTGGATGGTTATGAGCGTTATCTTGCAGGGAGGTTTGCATCGCCATACCTGTCGCATCTGCCGCGTGAAGAATACGACGACGGCTATGACCACCTTCACGAGTTAAGTGGTAGCGAGGTTCATCGTCAGAGTCATCTTCTTCACGATCAAATGGGACACCACCGTCAATCAACCACTGTACACACTCTTTTGAATGCTCAGCAATGAACCTTACGGTCTCCTCATCGCAAATACCATCCCCGGCGATTTGCGTGTCTTCAACGTGTGAATCAATGGTGTCTGACTCATCAAATACGGCAGCGATACCGCCTTGAGCATAGTAGGTTGCCCCTTCGCTGCGTGGTCCTTTACTCAGCACCATCACCTTACAGTGGTTAGCAACGCGCAAAGCCAACGACAAACCTGCCGCGCCACTCCCTACCACTAATACATCACACTCATGTTCACGATTTGTGTTCATATAACTTTTATAATCCCAAGCTAAGGTAACAAAGTTACCTTGTGTATTATTTGCACACCATGTGCATTCCATTATCGCGACATCTGTCGCTAAGGGCTAAGTTGGGAGACCTATCGACGTCCGTGTTACGGCGGTGACTGAGCCACTCTTCTTTTTCATGCAGAGCATGAGCATGCTTCCTAAGTTATAATTTGTAACGCGGTGTTCAGATAGCCATTAGCCATGCAAATGAAAAGTAATAGTTTGTCAATGCCATTGCTTTTCCATGCTCGACCCAGCACAATCTGGGACAGAGATCATTCATTATACCCATTTCCCTCCAAGATGCTCGCTTGTCAAACTTAGACTAAAGTCAGGCAGCGGTGGTCATTTGGGTACAGACATCACACTGTGAAAAAACAATGACAAAAAACTTGAGAAACCATGGAACTTTCTCATTCACGTTAGGGTCACAATAGTGCTCAAGTAAGCAGTGGTGTCAATACTACGTTTTGCATAATTAGTACCCATATCTGAGAAGAGTAGGGGCATAACAAATAGGAGTATCCGCTCGAATGAACGAGCAGCTGACCGATCAAGTATTGATTGAGCGAGTTCAGAATGGCGATAAGCAAGCATTCAACCTGTTGGTAACAAAGTACCAGAATAAGGTATGTAATCTTATTTCCAGATACGTTAGTAATCCTGGCGATGTACCAGATGTAGCACAAGAAGCGTTTATTAAAGCTTACCGAGCTATCCCTAGCTTTCGTGGGGAAAGTGCGTTTTATACGTGGCTGTATCGCATTGCAGTGAATACTGCGAAAAATCACATTGTTGCTCAAGGGCGTAGACCTCCAGCGACAGATGTCGATGCTGAAGATGCTGAATTTTACGAAACAGGTAGTGCACTTAAAGAAATATCGAACCCTGAGAACTTAACGTTGTCCAAAGAATTGCAACGGGTGGTGTTCAGTGCAATCGAAGCTTTACCTGAAGATTTAAAAACCGCAATGACATTACGAGAGCTCGATGGCTTGAGTTATGAAGAAATTGCAGAAGTGATGGATTGCCCGGTAGGAACGGTACGATCGCGTATCTTCCGTGCTCGTGAGGCGGTGGAAAAGAAAATCAGACCTCTTTTGCAACGCTAGTACAAGTAATAACTATGGTGAAAATAATGGCTGACAAAGAAAAACTTTCAGCTCTCATGGATGGAGAATTGGTCGATAAGGCTTTAATTCAAGAGTTAGAGCAAGACCAAGAGAGCCGTGATGCTTGGCAGAACTATCACCTGATTGGTGATGTGATGCGAGGCGAAGCGCCAGCAAAACCTGAGTGGAATATTGCTGAAAGCGTGGCGTTAGCGTTAGAAGATGAACCTGCACACCGTGCGTTTGATTCGCACAGTGCAAATGTTATCTCAATTGCGGATACGCCAAAAGAGTCGCAACCAGAACCGCAAAAAGCAAAACGTCAGTTGCCAGGTTGGTTGACGCAGTTTGGTCAAGTTGCTGTTGCTGCATGTGTATCGCTTGTTGTTATTTTAGGTGTACAGCAGTACGGTGGTAGCGATTCAATGTCGCCGCAAACAGATCAATTACCTGTATTGCAGACGGTTCCGTTTGCTGGCAGCGCAGAACCAGTGAGTTTGACTCGTGAGTCTGTAGAACGTTCTGTAGGCGAGGCAAATATGCAAGAGCAGCGCAAGCGTGTTCATGCTATGCTGCGAGACTACGAATTGCAGTTACGAATTAACAGTGATGCATCTCAACAAGATGCAAATCTGAATCCGGATATTGAATGAAAAAATTTCTGATCAGCGCTTGCGCTCTGTTCAGTATGATGTCTTCTCAAGCCTTTGCTGGTGATAAGCCAGCGGAGGCTTTATTGCATCAAATGAGCGAGGCGAGTAAGAATTTAAGTTACGAACTCTCTTATATCCTTATCAAAAAGAACAGCATTGAGCCGTTGCTGTATCGTCATGCCACGCATGGTGACGATCAATATGCTCATCTTGTCTACTTAAGTGGCCCAGTGCGTGAAGTGATTCGTCGCGGAACTGAAGTAAGTTATATCGAAACGGGTTTAGAACCGTTCACCATCGAGTCAGGTAAAATGGTCGCTCCGACTATGCCTATGCTCAACACCAATATCGATGAGCTAAACTTGTATTACGACTATGTAAAAGTGGGCAGAGCTCGTGAAGCTGGTGTGGCAACACAAGTGCTGCGTATTGTTCCTAAAGACGGTCTGCGCTATTCATACGTACTATGGATCGATGAAAAGAGTAAATTGCCGTTACGTGCCGACCTTGTGGACCGAGATGGTGAGATGCTTGAACAATATCGCACTATTTCTTACACGGTAAACCCAAAAATCGCAGAGTTAATGAGTGGCCTGCAAGATGTTCAATTACCTGCTGTTCTCACCATGCCAAAAGGCGATATTGGGACCAGTAATTGGCAGGTTGGTTGGATCCCTGAGGGTTTCGAGCCGAACGAGCTCAACCGCTATCGAATGGCCGTTACTAACCAAATGGTGGAGAGTCAGCTGTATTCTGATGGTCTGTTTAGCTTCTCTGTTTACGTAGCAAACAAGGATGAGCATTCGTTAAAAGGGCAGTTGGTTCGCCAAGGCAGAAGAACGCTACACAGTTTTGTGAGCGGTCAACATGAAATCTCTGTTGTAGGAGACATTCCACCGACCACAGCACAGCGTATCGCCCAATCAGTCACATTTAATGTAACAAAGAGTAAATAACAATGATGACCGCGTTGGCTACCGTGACAGACGTGCATCGTCGCGGCAAGCAATACGAAATTGATTTAAGTTGCGAACAGCAGACCAGTTGCAGTAGTTGCTCTTCACAGAAAAGCTGTGGAACGGGCGTTGTTACTAAAGCCATTGGTAACAAGAGTTTATCTTGGCACCTGCGCACGGATAAATCGGTGAAAATAGGTCAAGTCGTCGAGATTGGTTTTCCTGAGTCAAGCCTAATAAAATCAGCAATGGCGGTTTATTTACTGCCATTGTTTGGTTTGATTATCGGCGCGATGTTTGGTCACTTCCTATTAGCGCCGCTGACAGCCGGCGGGGAAGGCATCATCATATTGGCATCGGTATTGTTTGCCGCTGGTGGAATGTGGATCGCAAAATGTGTTTCTCGTCCGTTAGAAGATGAATCCAAGCGCCAAGTTACCCTCGTTCGGGTACTTGGAGAGCCAATCCAGTAAGTGCTGTCCCCCTCCACTAAAGGTTATTTGGGTATGTACT
Source organism: Vibrio sp. Vb1166 (assembly GCF_033338695.1). Classification (NCBI taxonomy): domain Bacteria; kingdom Pseudomonadati; phylum Pseudomonadota; class Gammaproteobacteria; order Vibrionales; family Vibrionaceae; genus Vibrio; species Vibrio sp. Vb1166. Next base: position 48,351 of record NZ_JAWOTE010000010.1, read on the forward strand.
TTAAATTACGTGCGCCCGTTAACGAAATTCGGTAGAATCTGCCAACTTGATTGAAATGCCGTCAGTAGATGGCGTTTCTTACTGTCCCTATTTGTAAAGAGTTAGTCACCCTAAATCTATGAAGCACATTCGTAACTTTTCGATTATCGCCCACATCGACCATGGTAAGTCGACCCTATCAGACCGTCTAATCCAAGTTTGTGGCGGGTTAACCGATCGTGAAATGGCCGCACAGGTTCTGGATTCTATGGATCTTGAACGTGAGCGTGGCATCACCATCAAATCTCAGAGTGTGACGCTAAACTACACCGCTAAAGACGGTGAGACGTATCAGCTGAACTTCATCGATACTCCGGGGCACGTTGACTTTGCATATGAAGTATCACGCTCTCTAGCGGCTTGTGAAGGTGCGCTATTGGTTGTGGATGCGGGTCAAGGTGTTGAAGCTCAAACACTGGCTAACTGTTACACCGCGATCGAAATGGATCTAGAGGTTGTGCCAATCTTGAACAAGATTGACCTACCAGCAGCCGATCCTGAGCGTGTAGCGGAAGAAATTGAAGAAATCGTTGGTATCGATGCAATGGAAGCAACCCGCTGTTCTGCGAAGACAGGCATCGGTGTTGATGACGTTCTAGAGAACATTGTGTCAGCGATTCCAGCACCGGAAGGTGATCCAGATGCGCCACTACAAGCGCTGATCATAGACTCATGGTTTGATAACTACCTTGGCGTTGTTTCTTTAGTGCGTATTAAAAACGGCGAACTGAAGAAGAACGATAAGATCAAAGTGATGAGTACGGGCCAAGTTTGGGGTGTAGATCGTCTTGGTATCTTTACGCCAAAACAAGTAGATACCGATATCCTTCGTACTGGTGAAGTAGGTTGGGTTGTTTGTGGTATCAAAGACATTCTTGGTGCCCCTGTTGGTGATACGCTGACTCTAGCGAAGAATGGTTGTGATAAACCGCTACCAGGCTTTAAGAAAGTTAAACCTCAGGTTTACGCAGGTCTGTTCCCTGTATCTTCTGACGATTACGAGAACTTCCGCGACGCACTAGGCAAACTAAGCCTAAACGACGCATCGCTATTCTACGAGCCAGAAAACTCTGCAGCACTAGGCTTTGGTTTCCGTTGTGGTTTCCTTGGCATGCTACATATGGAAATCATCCAAGAGCGTCTAGAGCGTGAATACGACTTGGATCTTATCACCACAGCACCAACGGTAGTTTACGAAGTTGAGAAGACGGATGGCGATCTGCTGTATGTTGATAGCCCAGCAAAACTACCAGCGATCAATGATATTGAAGAAATTCGTGAACCGATTGCGCGTTGTAATATCCTTGTGCCTTCAGAGTACCTAGGTAATGTAATCACCCTGTGTGTTGAAAAGCGAGGCAGTCAAGTTGATATGGTTTACCACGGTAACCAAGTCGCTGTGACTTACGATATTCCAATGGCTGAAGTGGTACTGGATTTCTTCGATCGTCTGAAATCAACATCACGCGGTTACGCATCTTTGGATTACAACTTCCAGCGTTTTGAAGCTTCGAACATGGTACGTGTAGACGTTCTTCTTAACGGTGATACTGTTGATGCATTGGCGATGATTACACACAAAGATCAGTCTCAGACTCGCGGTCGTCAGTTGGTAGAGAAGATGAAAGAATTCATCCCTCGCCAAATGTTTGATATCGCAATCCAAGCGGCAATTGGTAACCACATTATCGCTCGTTCAACGGTAAAACAGTTGCGTAAGAACGTTATTGCGAAATGTTACGGCGGTGACGTAAGTCGTAAGAAGAAACTTCTGAAGAAACAGAAAGAAGGTAAGAAACGCATGAAGCAGATCGGTAACGTTGAGCTGCCTCAAGAAGCGTTCCTAGCCATCCTTCACGTAGGTAAAGACTAAAGTTGAACTTTGTCTCACACTTGTCGGTCTTAAGACGTTAGATATTAAAATAAGTGAAAGGGTTTCGGCTCTTTCACTTTCGTATTTTTAGATAAGGGAATTTAATGGCGAATACATTCTCACTGATGTTGGTTATTGCGACTTTGGTAACTGGCGTGGTTTGGCTATTGGAAAAGCTGGTTTTCGCGAAAAAGCGTCAGGAAAAACTGGCTGAGATTCAAGCTCAGACGTCTAATGGTTTGGATGCAGTGACCTTGCAAAAAGTTGAGCGTCAGCCTTGGTGGGTTGAAAATAGCGTCTCTATTTTCCCTGTGATCGCGTTCGTTTTAGTATTACGTTCTTTTATCTACGAACCATTTCAAATCCCATCAGGCTCAATGATGCCTACCTTGCTGGTTGGCGATTTCATTTTAGTTGAGAAGTACGCGTACGGTCTAAAAGACCCAGTATGGCGTACTCAGCTAGTGGAAACTGGTAAGCCTGAGCGTGGTGATATCGTGGTATTCAAATACCCACCACAACCAAGTGTGGACTACATTAAGCGTGTAGTTGGTTTACCTGGTGATATCGTGCGTTATTCAAGTGATAAGCAGCTTTGCGTGCAAAGCCAAGGCGAATCGGCATGTAAGCCAGTTAAACTGAGCAATGTTGAAGAAAGTCAGTTTAGCTCGAACGGTATTCCAATGATCCAACTGGATGAAAAATTGGGTAACGTTGAGCACAATATTTTGGTTAACCCTCTTGTGCGTAACCGCGTGGAGCAATATTTCCCACGCAGCGGCACGACAGAGTGGGTTGTACCACAAGGTCAGTATTTTGTGATGGGTGATAACCGTGACAACAGTGCTGACAGCCGTTACTGGGGCTTTGTTCCAGAAGCAAACTTAGTCGGTAAAGCTGTCGCGATCTGGATCAGCTTCGAGTTTGATCGTGGCGCAGATAGTGTTCTACCTTCATGGATTCCAACTGGTGTGCGTTTTAACCGCATCGGTGGCATTCACTAACCATTCAAATATCGAGAGAGTATGAATTCTCCAATTGATAAACTAGAGAGAAAGCTCGGCTACCAGTTTCAAGATGCCGGGCTTATCAATTTGGCGCTGACGCACCGCAGCGCCAACAGTAAGCACAATGAACGTCTTGAGTTTCTGGGCGATTCAATTTTAAGTTTTGTCATCGCTGATGATCTGTACCATCGTTTCCCAAAAGTGAACGAAGGTGACATGAGCCGCATGCGTGCTACTTTGGTTCGCGGACATACATTGGCGGAACTGGGTCGTGAATTCGATCTAGGAGATTATTTAAAATTAGGTCCAGGTGAATTGAAGAGTGGCGGTTTTCGCCGAGACTCTATTTTAGCCGATGCGGTTGAAGCCATTATTGGCGCAATTTACCTAGACAGTGATCTTGAAGTTGTGCGAGGCATTGTACTGAGTTGGTATCAGTCACGCCTTGAAGCCATTAAACCAGGCGTTTCACAGAAAGATCCGAAAACTCGCCTACAAGAGTTCCTACAAGGCAGAAGAAAACCGCTGCCTGTCTACACAGTGACTAATATTAAAGGTGAAGCGCACAACCAAGAGTTCACGGTTGAGTGCGAAGTAGCAGGTGTGGATAAGCCTGTAATCGGTAAAGGCACCAGCCGCCGCAAGGCAGAACAAGCGGCTGCTGAAACAGCACTTGAGCAATTAACAAATGGCTGATAACGAATTCGATATCGATGCGTTTTTCGCATCACAAGGTGAGCCAAGCTCGCCAGAAAACCAACACTGTGGCTTTATTGCTATTGTTGGTCGTCCAAACGTAGGTAAGTCGACACTTTTGAACAAGATTTTGGGTCAGAAGATTTCGATCACCTCTCGTAAGCCGCAAACGACACGCCACCGTATTATGGGTGTGGATACGGACGGCGATTACCAAGCGATTTACGTCGACACGCCTGGACTTCACATTGAAGAAAAGCGTGCGATCAACCGTTTGATGAACCGTGCTGCTAACTCGTCATTGAGTGATGTAAACCTTGTGTTCTTCTTAGTCGATGGTACGCATTGGACTAAAGACGATGAGATGGTACTGACCAAACTTCAAAAATCGAACTTCCCAGTTGTGCTTTGTGTAAACAAAGTCGACAACGTACAAGATCGTAACGACGTGATGCTACACATGGCGGAGATGTCTAAGAAGATGGACTTCGTGGATGTTGTGCCAATCTCTGCCAAGCAAGGTAAGAACATTGACGTACTGCGTAAGCACGTGCGTAATCACTTACCTAAAGCAACGCATCACTTCCCAGAAGAATACGTGACTGACCGTTCTCAGCGTTTTATGGCGTCTGAGATTGTGCGTGAAAAGCTGATGCGCTTTACTGGTGAAGAGCTGCCATACTCAGTAACGGTTGAGATTGAACGTTTTGATTACAACCCTGAAACCGACGGTTTCCACATCAATGCCTTGATTCTTGTTGAGCGTAATGGCCAGAAGAAAATGGTGATTGGCAAAGGCGGCGAGAAGATTAAAACCATTGGTCGCGAAGCGCGTTTAGATATGGAAGAATTGTTCGGTCGTAAGGTTTACCTAGAAACTTGGGTAAAAGTGAAATCTGGCTGGGCAGACGACGAACGAGCGTTGCGATCGTTGGGTTATATAGACGATTTATAATCTTGGCTGCGAAGGTGCTTCGCTCCAACATCGATGAAAAATCAGTATCGATTAAAATAAGGAGCCGCTCGGCTCCTTATTTTTTATTTCACACTTTTTAGGCACAATGACTTAGATGAGTAATCTGTCTTCCGAAGGTTTACAGCGCTGTTTTGTATTGCACCGACGCCCTTACAGTGAATCGAGCTTAATCCTTGATGTATTTAGTGAGGAATATGGCCGAATGACTTTAATGGCCAAAGGCGCGCGCAGTAAGCGTTCGAACTTAAAAGGCGCATTGCAACCTTTTACCCCGCTATTACTTAAATGGTCGGGGAAAGGCTCAATGAAAACTTTGCGTCAAGCCGAGCCGATAAGTCTAGGTTTGCCGTTAACGGGCATTAATCTCTACTCAGCCATGTACGTCAATGAACTGATTGGCCGTATTTTGATGGCTGAAGTGCCGATGCCAGCACTATTTCATGATTATTTGCATGCTTTAACCGAGTTGGCGCACAACGAGAACCCTGAGCCTGCACTGCGTCGTTTTGAGTTAGCCTTGCTGTCTGCGATGGGGTATGGCGTGGATTTTTTGCATTGTGCAGGTACCGGCGAGCCCGTCGATCCAGAAATGACCTATCGTTACCGGGAACAGAAAGGGTTTATTGCTTCGGTTAGGCGCGATAACCTCACGTTTTTAGGGAATGAACTGATTGCTATCAGTGAGCGGCGGTTCGTCACTAAAGAGCAGCTAAAAGCGGCAAAACGCTTTACACGTATAGCCTTAAAGCCGTATCTTGGCGGCAAACCTTTAAAAAGTCGTGAATTTTTCATTCAGACCCCCAGAGCACGGAGTAACGGAAAATGAGCTCAATTTATTTAGGCGTCAATATCGACCATATTGCCACTCTACGTAATGCACGTGGTACAAGATACCCGGATCCTGTTCACGCTGCTGAAATTGCAGAGCGTGCAGGCGCGGACGGTATCACTATCCACTTACGTGAAGACCGTCGCCATATTTTGGATCGTGATGTACGTATTCTGCGTGAAACCATTCAAACGCGTATGAATCTAGAGATGGCAGTGACGGACGAAATGGTTGAGATTGCGCTGCAAACTAAACCAGAGTTTGTGTGTCTAGTGCCTGAAAAGCGTGAAGAACTGACGACGGAAGGTGGCTTAGATGTTGTAGGGCAGCTTGAAAAAATTAAAGCTGCGACGAAAAAGCTGACAGATGCCGGCATTAAAGTTTCGCTCTTTATTGATGCTGACCGTCAACAGATTGAAGCTGCGAAAAAGTGTGGCGCTCCGTTTATTGAGCTACATACTGGCCACTATGCAGATGCGACGACAGAAGACGAACAGCAAGCTGAACTGAAGAAGATTGCTGCTGGTGCGAGTTATGCACATGACCTAGGTATTATTGTTAATGCCGGGCATGGCCTGACTTATCACAATGTCGCACCAATTGCTGCATTACCAGAAATTTACGAACTCAACATTGGTCACTCAATCATTGGTCGCGCAGTATTTGATGGTTTAAATAAAGCGGTTGCTGACATGAAAGCACTGATGATTGAGGCTCGCCAGTCATAGGGCTATCTAGATGGCGATTATAGGGTTAGGGACCGACATTGCAGAAATTGAGCGTATTGAAAAAGCGTTAGCTCGTAGTGGTGAACCTTTTGCTCAGCGGATTCTTTCAGAAGAAGAAATGGCCAAATTCTCACAGCTTAAGCTGCAAGGTCGTTATCTTGCTAAGCGCTTTGCAGTCAAAGAAGCGGCCTCAAAAGCATTGGGAACAGGGATAGCAAAAGGGGTCACGTTTCACGATTTTTCCATCTCGAACGATGCGCTTGGAAAACCAGTGCTCGCATTGACGGGCACAGCCAAGCAAATAGCGGATGCGATGGGCGTTAACCACATTCACCTGTCCATTTCCGATGAGCGTCATTACGCTGTGGCGACGGTTATTTTTGAATCCTAGCTTGTAAGTCTTAAACAAAATACTAAAAAGCCAGAGCATTTGCTCTGGCTTTTGTTTCTCTTCAATAGATCACTGTTCAAGGTATAACTTTGCGGTTGTTGTTACTTTAATCATTTCATCTTGCAGCTCGAACATTTCAGGCTCAACTTCCTCAAGACTGACCCCTGAGCGCAGTGCTTGCTCAAGCGTCGCACAGAGTGACTTCAGTCTTGGAACGCCACAATATGAACTACTGCCGTGCAGCTTATGGATGACATGAATTAGGTCATCACGGGAGATATCTTCTTGCTCCAGAGCTTGGTCAACGACTGCTTCTACTTCAGGGATGAACTCAATCAACATGCGCAGCATGTCTTTAGCGAGATCCTCTTTATTCGCGCTCTGTTTTAAGGCTGCTTGCCAATCAATAATCACATCCTGCTGAGGCGAAGAAACGGGTTGTGGTGCGCTTCCTTCAGGTTCATCAACGTATGAAGGGGCGACTTTGCCAATGCTCTCTGTACAAGCATTTGGGTTCCAGTGAACCAAAACCTGTTGCAGCACATGCTCTTCAATAGGTTTGGTCAAGTAGTCATCCATTCCTGCTGAGAGCAAGCGGTCTCGTTCCCCTGCCATGGCATGCGCCGTTACAGCAATCACTGGCGTGTCTTTATTTAACTCCAACTCTTTAATGTGCTTACAAGCGGTCACCCCATCCATTTGTGGCATTTGGATATCCATAAAGATTAAATCGTACTTTTTCTCTGTCGCCAGGTTCACCGCTTGCTGGCCATTGCTACAGGCGGTGACGGTTTCTACTCGTTCGCGGAGCAGTGCAGAGATCAGCTTCAAGTTTGCAGGGTTGTCATCCACTGCTAGTACAGTCAGAGGTAAACGGTCCCCTTCGCTTGGCGTAATTGGAGCGCTTAATACAGGTGGCGATTCTACATGTTCGCTAATCAGGCTTTGTAGCAACTTACGGCGAGACAATGGCTTCGTCAGGCACTGGACGTGATGCTCTGTCATTATTTGGTCCGCAAGCGCCAATTCGGTACTCGGTGTCCCTAGGAGAACACTCGGAGCCATACGTTTCGCTTGTTCTATCCAAGGTGTAATAACTTCCGCATCGTGAGTCTGGTTGGCCGCTAAATTCAACAATACATAATCATATTGTTCTTCGTTGTTTGGTAGCGAAGAGCGGTAGGTTACTAAAATACCCTCCTGACTAAGAATCTGTTGGGTTACGGATGCGGCTTGCATGTTTGGTTCAATCAGCAGTAACTGCTTCCCAGTCAGAAGTTCCACTTCAATCAGTTCGCTCATTGGCATCTCGGTTGAGTGCAAGCGCACCGTAAACCAGAAGGTTGAACCTTGGTGTAGACGGCTGGTTAAACTGATTTCGCCGCCCATCTGGCTCACCAGTTTCTGAGTGATGACCAGACCAAGGCCAGTACCACCGTAACGACGTGAAATACTGGCATCCGCTTGGCTAAAGGCTTGGAACAACTGCGCTTGCTGACGCTCAGAGATACCAATACCGGTATCACGCACCATGAATTGCAGTTCGACGGAGTCTCCTGATTGAGAGCGCATTTCTACGCTAACATCAATGTTGCCTCGCTCGGTAAACTTGATTGAGTTACCGACTAAGTTCGTCAAAATTTGCTGAATACGTAGTGGATCCCCAACTAAACCCGGTGGAATTTTAGGGTCCACTTTTAGGGTGATTTCTAACCCTTTCTCATGTGCACTTGTGGCTTGTAGGTTAATTACCTCTTCTAAACTTTCTCGGAAATCAAAAGGAATGTTTTCCAGCGCCAGCTTACCCGCTTCAAGTTTCGAGAAGTCGAGAATGTCATTGATGATATTCAGCAGGTTGTTCGCCGACTTCTCAATCGTCTGTAGGTAATCCGTTTGGCTGTTAGAAAGCTGCGTTTTAAGCATTTGACGAGTAAAGCCAATCACCCCATTGAGCGGAGTACGCAGCTCGTGCGACATGTTTGCCAAGAACTCTGACTTAACCCTGGCCGCTTCTTGCGCGCGTTTCTTCGCGATATCCAGCTCAACGTTCTGAATTTCTAGCTGCTCAAGCGTTTCACGTAAGTCGGACGTGGCTTGGTCTATACTGTGCTGCATCTCCACGTGATATTCTGATAACGATACCGCCATGGCGTTGATGCCATTTTTTAGCTGGTCTAACTCCCCGTGCATTTTGCCTTCGATACGCACATCAAGGTGACCGCGGCGAATGCGGTCAACGACATTCTTCATGTGGGTGATAGGTTGGGTCACATCGTGCATTAGACGTGAAGCAAACACACTTGCTAAGCCAAGACCGAGAACCAGAACTAAAAACGCAGAGAAGACTTCTTGATACTGTTGCAGCCTCAAGGAGGAGAGATCTAACTCGACGGCGATGTAACCAATCGCTTTTGTGCCTTGGCTTTCGTTCGACAACTCCGCTAAGTAGTGACCTTCTGACAAAATGGGGACACGCAATATCAGTGAGTTTTCGTAGATTTCCGAATTACCCAGTTGCGGGATCGGTTTATCTTTGGGAAACATCAAGGCTTCAAAATTAGGATGAAAGTTAGAGGTCACAAAGAGCTCATGATGTTCATCAAATACCGCGATACTACGAACCAGTTTGGAGTTTTTGCGGTGCGCGTAGCTTATCAAGCGACGTACCGCCTCTCGGCTTTCTGATAGTAGATGAGTTTCACTGGCAATCGCCAGCGGCTCAATAATGCTGTTACCAGTGGTGATAACTTGTTTCTCAAGGTCTTGGTAGCGGTTAAATGAGAAAAAGCCGCTCAGTAATAAACCAATAATGAGAGTGGGAGCGAGAGTTAGTGTAATTACACGTGCTCGTAAGCCATATCTGGTCATGTTATCTAATTACATCGGAGTCTGGATATGGGAAAATAACGCATTATTTCTCAAGCGCACGATAAAGCCTTGAGCAAAGAAGTGACGTCACCGAATAAACGGTAAGCATAATCAAGTCACTCGAATCACACAACGGCTGCAATCAAGAATAGTGAAGCCGAAGAGCAATTACACATAAATCAGGCATAGAGCATGGCACGCATCTTTCAACCGAAAAAGAAAACCCAACTCAATACTCGGCACCAAGCAGTGCAAGTAGAGCGTTTAGATCACCACGGCGCAGGCATTGCTTACCTCAAAAAGAAGCCATTGTTTATTGATGGAGCACTGCCGGGTGAGGAGGTGGTCACTCAATTGGTGGAAGAAAAGAGCAAATACGCTCGCGGTAAGTTGATTAAAATCCTTAAGCCGAGTGAAGCTCGTGTGGAGCCATTTTGCCCACATTATCATGAGTGCGGTGGCTGTGATTTGCAGCATCTAGATTATGACCAACAATTGACGTACAAACAGCAAACGTTGCGTCAGCTAATGCGAAAATTTTCAGGCAGTGACATTGAACTAGATGCCCCGTTATTGGGATATTCGCAGGCCTACCGTCGCCGTGCGAGAGTGAGCTTGTTTGTTGATAAAAAAACACGTCAGCTACATTTTGGTTTCCGTAAAAAGCAGAGTAAGCAAATTGCGCAAGTGACCGATTGCCCAGTGCTGGCACCGGAACTGAATGTTTTGCTGCCAGAGATTTACTCAGCCCTAAAAGCGTTCAAAAAGCCGGAACAATTAGGTCATGTAGAGCTGGTACTTGGTGATAATGGGCCGTGTATTACGCTGCGCCACTTGAGCGCTCTGACAACGAGTGAAACTCAATCTCTAACGGAGTTGGCAAAACGTCATGGCGCATCGTTGTACTTAATGCCATCGACAGAACAATTAGACCTTATCGAAGGCGATATGCCTTTTTATCAAGAAGTTGGAGTGAAAATCCCTTTTGCACCAAATAACTTTATTCAAGTAAACCAAGGTGTAAACCAACAAATGGTCAAACAAGCGGTTGAGTGGTTAGACCCACAAAAGAGTGACCGAGTGTTAGATTTGTTCTGTGGTTTAGGCAACTTTAGTTTACCAGTTGCGAAATTAGCTAAGTACGTGGTTGGAGTAGAGGGTGTTGCAGAGATGGTAGAAAAAGCCACAAACAATGCATCTTTGAACCAAATCAATAACGCGCAATTTTATCACGCTAACCTTGAGCAAGATTTTGAAGGCCAAGCCTGGACCGCAGAGCGGTTTGATAAAGTATTATTAGACCCGGCACGCGCGGGAGCGAGTGGGATCATCGATCAAGTTTCTGAGCTTGGCGCACAGCGTGTAGTTTATGTTTCTTGTAATCCTGCTACCCTTGCTAGGGATAGTCAAAGCTTGATAGAGCAAGGCTATAAATTAACTAAATTAGGTATGCTGGACATGTTCCCTCATACCAGTCATCTAGAATCGATGGCATTGTTTGAAAAGTCCTAACTTTAGGACTTTGACCCCTTATTTGTGGTGGGTGGTCATAAAGCCAGCGTGTACGCGCGGTAAAAAGAACTAACCTGGACGGTGTTAGTCAAACCACACGAATATAATAATTAGGATGATGAGATGGTTGCGGTAAGAAGCGCGCATTTAAACCAAGATGAACAGTTTGAACTCGAAAACTGGGTGGCTAGCCTAGGACAAGAGAAAAACACAGCCTCACGCTTAATCGAAGTATATCGAGATTGCCAGACGGTATTAGCTGATAACGAGCAAGCGGAGCTGTTGTTGTGGCGTGGACGAGAAATGATCGAAATTTTGATCACCTTGTCTATGGATCAAGCCACTTTAGTGGCTGCTCAACTGTTTCCTTTGGTTTCAAGTGGTGCTTTTAACAGAGAAATTCTGGAAGAGAAATACAGCAAAGAAATCATAAAATTAATCGACGGCGTTGAAGAAATGGCTGCTATTGGCCAACTCAACGTCAACATGGAAGGCAGTGCAGCGTCATCTCAGGTAGATAACGTACGCCGTATGCTGCTTGCCATGGTGGATGACTTCCGCTGCGTAGTTATCAAGCTCGCGGAACGAATTTGTAATCTTATTGAAGTTAAAAAAGCGCCAGATGAAGTTCGACGTGCGGCGGCAAAAGAGTGTGCCAACATCTATGCGCCGCTAGCAAACCGATTAGGCATCGGTCAGCTGAAATGGGAAATTGAAGATTACGCTTTCCGCTACCAACAACCGGAAACTTACAAACAAATTGCCAAACAGCTTTCTGAGCGACGCATTGTTCGTGAACAGTACATCAAAGACTTTGTTGAAGACCTCACGCACGAAATGGAAGTGTCGGGCATCAATGCCGAAGTGAGTGGTCGACCTAAGCACATCTACAGCATTTGGCGAAAAATGCAGAAAAAGAGTTTGGCCTTTGATGAGCTGTTTGATGTGCGAGCAGTGCGTATCATCGCAGACAAACTGCAAGATTGTTACGCGGCTTTAGGCGTAGTTCACACCAAATACAAGCACCTACCGAGCGAGTTTGATGACTACGTTGCTAACCCTAAACCAAACGGTTATCAATCGATCCATACAGTAATTCTAGGGCCAGAAGGCAAAACCATCGAGATCCAGATTCGTACCAAGCAAATGCATGAAGAGTCGGAACTGGGGGTTGCAGCGCACTGGAAATATAAAGAAGGGGCAAGCAGCCGAAGCGGTTATGATGAGAAGATCACGTGGCTGCGTAAGCTATTGGATTGGCAAGAAGAAATGTCTGACTCTGGCGAAATGCTCGATGAGCTGCGTAGCCAAGTCTTTGATGACCGTGTTTATGCCTTTACACCACGTGGTGATGTTGTCGATTTGCCAATGGGGGCAACGCCGCTAGATTTTGCCTATCACATTCACTCCGAAGTGGGACACCGTTGTATCGGTGCCAAAGTCGGAGGTCGTATTGTGCCGTTCACGCATAAATTACATATGGGTGACCAAGTCGAGATTATCACTCAGAAAGAACCTAACCCATCACGTGACTGGTTAAACCCATCATTAGGCTTCGTTCATTCTGGTCGTGCGCGTGCCAAAATTAACGCCTGGTTCCGAAAACAAAGCCGTGAGAAGAACCTTGAAGCAGGTCGTGAAATCCTTGAGCATGAGTTAGCCAAAATTGGCGCAACGTTAAAAGATGCAGAGCATTACGCCCTCAAGCGGTTTAACGTCAAAACACCAGATGAATTGTATGTTGGTGTAGGTAGCGGTGATTTGCGTATCAACCAAATAATTAACCATATCAACGCGTTAGTTAACAAGCCAACGGCAGAGGAAGAAGATCAGCAAGCACTGGAAAAACTGCAAGAAGCTGAGCATAAATCACCCGCGCAAAGCCGACCGAAAAAAGACGCAGTTGTAGTAGAAGGCGTCGATAACCTAATGACACATCTAGCACGTTGCTGTCAGCCAATTCCAGGTGACGATATCTCTGGTTACATAACGCAAGGTCGTGGGATTTCAGTACACCGTAGTGACTGTGAACAGTTAGAAGAACTGCGCCATCATGCGCCAGAGCGCATCATCGATACAGTCTGGGGCAGCGGCTTTGTGGGGTCATACATCCTCACCGTGCGTGTTGAAGCGATGGAGCGAGGTGGTCTACTCAAAGACATTACGACACTGTTCGCCAACGAAAAGATCAAAGTGACCAGTATGAAGAACCGAGTCGACTACAGACGTCAACTTGCCATCATGGACTTTGACCTAGAAGTCACCAATATTGAGGTGCTTTCGCGGGTTTCGAAGCGCGTGGAACAGATCAAGGATGTCATGACGGTGAAACGCCTCGGCTAAAACTCTCGTCATAGTTATCGTTGTAGCGTTGTTGACTGTACGCACTTGCTCCATCACATGGTGAACCATGCTCAGGAGTCGCGAAAATTTGTTGCCTTGTCAAAGTAACAATTACTTAGTGAAAGCTGCTGAGAAAATACAATGTGGAAGGTGAGTGGTTTTGGCTGCTCACCTTTTTCTTTAATAGAAAGGTTTAAAGGAACAAAAAATGAGTCATCCAATTGAACAGTTAGAACAAATCATGGCGAAGTTGCGTGACCCAGAAAACGGTTGCCCTTGGGACTTAAAACAAACCTTTGACACCATCGTTCCGCATACTATAGAAGAAACCTACGAAGTGGTGGACGCGATTCAAAATCGAGATTGGCCCAATCTAAAAGAAGAGCTAGGGGATTTGTTGTTTCAGGTGATTTTTTACAGTCAGCTAGCGAAAGAGCAAGAGCTGTTCGACTTTTCGGATGTCGTCGAAACCGTGAACGAAAAACTGACTCGTCGCCACCCGCATGTTTTTTCAGATGTTGAGTTTGAATCTGACGAGGAAATTAACGCGAACTGGGAAGCGGAAAAAGCAAAAGAAAAAGCCCTAGTAGGCAAAGCGGAAGAAAGTATCCTAGACTCAATACCAAACTCTTTGCCGGCACTTTCTCGTGCTACAAAAATTCAGAAAAAATGTGCAAAATTTGGGTTTGATTGGGATTCACTTGGCCCGGTTGTCGATAAAGTACGAGAAGAAATTGACGAAGTCATGGAAGAGGCACTGCAAGTTCAGCCCGATGAAGAGAAAGTTGAGTTGGAGCTCGGTGATTTGCTATTTGCGACTGTCAATTTGGCTCGCCACCTTGATAAAAACCCAGAAGTCGCACTAGGAAAAGCAAACGTAAAGTTTGCGCGACGTTTTAAACAAGTTGAAGGCAAGGTCCAGCAGTCAGGCAAAGTACTTACAGATTGTTCTTTATCAGAACTTGACCATTTTTGGGATGAAGTAAAACAAGAAGAATCGAGGCAGAGGTAAACTGGCAGAATACATAATATAAGGTCAGCTTGTTTGGTTACACGAAAACGGACTTTGGTTTGTCTTTGCTCACTTTGATTTGAAGCAAAAAATAAAAAATTACGGTGTGATAGATTTCACGTTGTGGCGGTAAGGAGCTTCTGGTATATTTATCTCCCGTCCAGAAGCACTCCATTTCCCTCATTCAACCAATTTCAGGTTAAACATGACGACAAATTACATTTTTGTTACTGGCGGGGTTGTATCCTCTCTAGGTAAAGGTATTGCAGCAGCATCTCTTGCGGCTATTCTAGAAGCTCGTGGTCTTAAAGTGACTATGATGAAGCTTGACCCTTACATCAACGTTGACCCGGGCACAATGAGCCCTACTCAGCACGGTGAAGTGTTCGTTACAGAAGATGGCGCAGAGACTGACCTTGACCTTGGTCACTACGAGCGTTTCATCCGTACCAAGATGACCAAGCGTAACAACTTCACTGCAGGTCGTGTTTATGCCGACGTACTTCGTAAAGAACGTCGTGGTGACTACCTAGGCGCAACTATTCAAGTTATCCCTCATATCACTAACGCAATCAAAGATCGCGTTATTGCAGGTTCTGAAGGCCATGATGTGGCTATCGTTGAAGTTGGCGGTACTGTTGGTGATATCGAATCACTACCATTTATGGAAGCGATTCGTCAGCTAGCTGTTGAGCTAGGCCGTGAGCGCGCAATGTTCATGCACCTAACACTTGTTCCTTACCTAGCGGCAGCGGGCGAAGTGAAAACTAAGCCGACGCAACACTCTGTAAAAGAACTTCTATCTATCGGTATTCAGCCAGACATCCTAGTTTGCCGTAGCGATCGCGTTATTCCTGCGAATGAGCGTAAAAAAATCGCACTGTTCTGTAATGTTCCAGAAAAAGCAGTAATTTCAATGAAGGATGTAGACTCTATCTACAAGATCCCTCAGTTGATTAAATCTCAAGGGCTAGATGACCTTGTGTGTGCTCGCTTTGGTATTACTGCTCCTGAAGCAGACCTTTCTGAATGGGAACAGGTTATCTACGAAGAAGCAAATCCTACTGGTGAAGTAACCATCGGTATGGTTGGTAAATACATTGAATTACCAGATGCATACAAATCTGTGAACGAAGCGCTTAAACACGCTGGCTTGAAAAACCGCCTAAGCGTCACAATTAAGTATGTAGACTCACAAGATATCGAAACAAAAGGCGTTGAACTTCTAGAAGGTTTGGACGCAATCCTAGTACCAGGTGGCTTCGGCGATCGTGGTATTGAAGGCAAGATCCGTGCGGCTCAATATGCACGTGAAAATAACGTGCCTTACCTAGGTATTTGTTTGGGTATGCAAGTTGCACTAATCGAATACGCGCGTAACGTTGCGGGTATGGAAGGTGCACATTCAACAGAATTTAACAAAGAGACTAAGTACCCTGTGGTAGGTTTGATCACAGAGTGGGTAGACGAATCAGGTAGCGTAGAAGAGCGTACTGAAAAGTCTGACCTAGGCGGTACGATGCGTCTTGGTTCACAGCTGTGTCACCTAGAGAAAGGGACTAAAGCTCGTGAACTGTACGGTAGCGCGACGATCCATGAACGTCACCGTCACCGTTACGAAGTGAATAACGTGCTTCGTCCGCAAATCGAAAAAGCAGGCCTAAAAGTATCAGGTCTATCTGCGGACAAGAAGTTAGTGGAAATGATTGAGAACCCAGCTCACCCATGGTTTGTAGCGGCTCAGTTCCACCCAGAATTCACCTCGACTCCTCGCGATGGACATCCATTGTTTGCAGGTTTTGTTAAGGCTGCGGGCCAAAACGCACGCGGCGAATTCGAGAAGTAAAAGGATACGGGCGGCGGCGAAGGTTGTGCTGCTGCCCTTTAAGATTGACATTTATATTTGAAACGAGAGGAAACATTAATGTCTAAGATCGTTAAAGTTCTAGGTCGTGAAATCATCGACTCACGTGGTAACCCAACTGTAGAAGCTGAAGTACACCTAGAAGGCGGTTTCGTAGGTATGGCGGCAGCTCCATCTGGCGCATCTACTGGTTCTCGCGAAGCTCTTGAGCTACGTGACGGTGACAAAGCACGTTTCCTAGGTAAAGGTGTTCTTAAAGCAGTTGAAGCTGTAAACGGCCCAATCGCTGAAGCTCTAGTTGGCAAAGACGCTAAAGACCAAGCTGCAATCGACGCAGTAATGATCGAACTAGACGGCACTGAAAACAAATCTAAATTCGGTGCTAACGCTATCCTAGCTGTTTCTCTAGCAAACGCTAAAGCTGCTGCTGCTGCGAAAGGCATGCCTCTATACGAGCACATCGCTGAGCTAAACGGCACTGCAGGTCAGTTCTCTATGCCTCTACCAATGATGAACATCATCAACGGTGGTGAGCACGCAGACAACAACGTTGACATCCAAGAGTTCATGATCCAACCAGTTGGCGCTAAGACTCTTAAAGAAGGTCTACGTATCGGTGCAGAAGTATTCCACAACCTAGCTAAAGTTCTTAAGTCTAAAGGCTACAGCACTGCAGTTGGTGATGAAGGTGGTTTCGCTCCTAACCTTAAATCTAACGCTGAAGCTCTAGAAGTTATCGCAGAAGCTGTTGCAGCTGCTGGTTACGAACTAGGTAAAGACGTAACTCTAGCTATGGACTGTGCTGCATCTGAGTTCTTCGACAAAGAAGCTGGCATCTACAACATGAAAGGCGAAGGTAAAACTTTCACTTCTGAAGAGTTCAACCACTACCTAGCTGAGCTAGCTAACCAATTCCCAATCGTTTCTATCGAAGACGGTCTAGACGAGTCTGACTGGGATGGCTTCAAGCACCAAACTGAACTACTAGGTGACAAGCTTCAACTAGTAGGTGACGATCTATTCGTTACTAACACTAAGATCCTTGCTGAAGGTATCGAGAAAGGCGTAGCTAACTCTATCCTTATCAAGTTCAACCAAATCGGTTCTCTAACTGAGACTCTAGCTGCAATCAAGATGGCTAAAGACGCAGGTTACACAGCAGTAATCTCTCACCGTTCTGGCGAAACTGAAGATGCAACTATCGCTGACCTAGCGGTAGGTACAGCTGCAGGTCAAATCAAAACTGGTTCTATGAGCCGTTCTGACCGTGTTGCTAAGTACAACCAGCTAATCCGTATCGAGGAAGCTCTAGGTGAGCGCGCTCCTTTCAACGGTCTTAAAGAAGTTAAAGGTCAAGCTTAATTCTTAATTGAATTAACCGCTTAACTTAAAGCTTTTGAAAACGCCTCGCACTTGTGGGGCGTTTTTTATATGACGGAAGCGCTAAGTGAGCGCGCTCCTCCATGTTTCAAGGAAGCGGTCTTAAAGAAGTTAAAGGTCAAGCTTAATTCTTATTGAGTAAAGTTTCGCTAAATAGCTTTTTGAAACCATCGCTACGGCGGTTTTTTTGTATTTATAAGTTTGTATTTTTGGCTCTTACTTTGGTCATGGGTAAGGAGCGCTTCCTATGAGCTTGTTTCATTTTGCTGCTTATTTCTTGTAAGGAGCGTGTGAGTCTCCCTTTCTCCCCTAGAGGCAACCTCGCATTTATGCTATATATGTCACCTTATCTAATTCCTTCCGGTACAGAATGTTAGCAGCGATATGCGAATCTTTGTTATAGCCCTTACGCTACTGTTTGGCTTGCTTCAATACACTCTATGGTTTGGTAAAAACGGAGTGTCTGACTACTACACAGTAAAAGATGAAATTGAAGTTCAGCAACAAGTGAACAGCAAGCTACAAGCTCGCAACAATGAAATGTTCGCTGAGATTGATGACTTAAGGCAAGGTCTTGATGCGATTGAAGAACGTGCGCGTCATGAGCTCGGTTTAGTTAAAGATGGCGAGACTTTTTACCGCATTATAGGTGAGGAAAACCATTAAAATGTTGGATATGAACTCATCGCATATCGCAATTGTGCCTGCTGCTGGTGTGGGTAGCAGAATGAAGGCAGATCGCCCTAAGCAATATTTATTGATCGAAGGTAAAGCGGTACTGGAACATACCGTAGAGAAACTGCTTTCTCACCCAAATATTTCTAAGGTTGTCGTTGCCGTTACTGACGGCGACCCATATTACCCAGAATTGTCCGTTGCTAAGCACCCAGATGTGATTCGTGTAGCTGGTGGTAAAGAAAGAGCAGACTCTGTGTTATCAGGGCTAAACTATGTCAATGAGCATCTGGAAAGCGAGTGGGTATTAGTTCACGACGCTGCAAGGCCATGTGTATTAACATCCGACATTGACCGTTTGATTGATGTTTGCTGCGCCCACTCAACGGGTGGCATTCTCGCATCTCCTGTGAGAGATACAATGAAGCGAGCAAACGCAGTGCAAGATATCGATCATACGGTAGATAGAGAAGCATTGTGGCATGCACTGACTCCACAAATGTTTAAAACTCAGCAGCTTACTCAAGCACTGGCTGACGCATTAGAACAGGGTGTAACTATTACTGATGAAGCCTCGGCTTTGGAGTGGTTAGGCGAGAAGCCAGCCTTAGTTCAAGGGAATGCGAACAATATAAAAATCACTCAGCCAGAAGACCTTGCGTTAGCCGAGTTTTATCTAAGCCGTGAGCGCGGCGAATAAAGAAAGGATAGAAAATGATTCGAATTGGTCATGGTTTCGATGTACATAAATTCGGTGGTGAAGGCCCAGTCATTATTGGTGGTGTAGCAATCCCTTATGAGCAAGGTTTGATTGCACACTCAGATGGCGATGTAGCGTTGCATGCGTTAACGGATGCTCTGCTGGGCGCGATTGCTGCCGGCGATATTGGTCGTCATTTCCCAGATACGGATGATAAATGGAAAGGCGCAAACAGTCGTGAATTACTGAAAGACGTTTACCGTCGAGTTAAAGAGCAAGGCTACCGTCTTGGCAATGCTGATGTAACCATCATGGCACAAGCGCCTAAAATGGCACCACACATTGACGCAATGTGTGCGGCGATAGCCGAAGACCTAGAAACCGACATTAGTAACATTAACGTAAAAGCGACGACGACAGAACGTCTCGGTTTTACTGGACGCAAAGAAGGCATTGCAACGGAAGCCGTTGTACTTCTGTTTAAGCAATAACTAGCAATTTGCTCCTCTAAGCTGTGATATCAGCGGAAACACATCATGTCAGACATTTTATCTTCATTGGCTTACCTAACGGGTAAGCCAGTTGCATCGGCAAAAATTAAAGCGCAGCCAGAGCATTTTCAGGTTCGCGAAGATTTAGGTTTTGCCTTTACGGGCGAAGGCGAGCACTTAATGGTTCGTATCCGTAAAACGGGCGAGAACACCAGCTTCGTTGCTAACGAGTTAGCAAAAGCCTGTGGTGTTAAGTCGAAAGACGTTAGCTGGGCGGGTCTTAAAGACCGTCATGCGGTGACGGAACAGTGGTTAAGTGTCCATTTACCAAAAGGTGAAACGCCAGATTTTTCAGCGTTTTTGGCTCAATACCCAAGTATCGAAATCCTTGCAACAGATCGTCACAATAAAAAACTGCGTCCTGGTGACCTAGTAGGGAACGAGTTCGTGGTTACTTTGTCTGAAGTGACAGATATAGCGGATGTAGAGCAACGTCTTGAAAAAGTGAAACAAGTTGGCGTGCCAAACTACTTTGGTAGTCAGCGTTTTGGTAACGATGGCAACAACCTTGAAGAAGCACGTCGATGGGGACGCGAAAACGTTCGTACCCGCAATCAAAACAAGCGAAGCATGTATTTATCAGCGGCTCGTTCGTGGATTTTCAACCGCATCGTTTCAGCTCGTCTAGAGAATTGTGTGTTTGATAAGTTCATTGATGGTGACATTGCACAGACGAATTCAGGCACTCAGTTGATTGATGCAAACAACATCACTGATTTGCAAGTGCAATTTGCACAAGGTGAAGCGGCAATTACCGCTGCGCTTGCTGGCGATAATGCACTGCCTACTCAAGCCGAGGCTCTGGCATTAGAGCAACCGTTTTTAGACGAAGAGCCTGACCTCATGGCGTTGATTCGTGGTAATCGCATGCGCCACGATCGTCGCGATATTGCGCTGAAGCCAAAAGATTTAGCTTGGACGGTTGAAGGTAACAACATTACGCTGACTTTCTCACTGGATGCGGGATCTTTTGCGACCTCTATTGTTCGTGAGTTAGTTAATGAGGTTGAAGTAGAAAGAGAATACTAATGGAACAGGATTCACGAAACCCGAAGCCCTTAAGAGTCTTAATCAGCAATGATGATGGTGTTCATGCTCAAGGGATTCATGCCCTCGCTGATGAGTTGAGAGATATCGCTGAAGTGACCATTGTCGCACCTGATCGAAATCGTTCAGGTGCTTCGAATTCACTCACATTAGAACAACCATTACGCGTGACTGAAATTGCCCCAAATATCTACTCAGTGCAAGGCACGCCCACGGATTGTGTGCATTTCGCGCTGAATGAGCTAATGAAAGATGATTTGCCTGATCTTGTTCTGTCAGGAATCAACCATGGCGCTAATTTGGGTGATGATGTTCTTTATTCTGGAACAGTAGCAGCAGCCATGGAAGGTCATTTCCTTGGCGTTCAGTCGGTGGCTTTTTCTCTAGTGGGTAAGCGACATTTCGAATCCGCCGCTAAAATTGCACGTCAAATTGTACAACAGCATTTAGCGTCGCCGATTCCAACGAATCGTCTACTGAACGTAAACGTGCCTGACTTACCATCAGAGAATTTAGGTGAAATTGAAGTTACGCGTTTAGGTGCACGTCATCACGCAGAGAATATGATCAAGCAGAAAGATCCGAGAGGCCATGACATTTATTGGTTAGGGCCACCAGGAAAGGAGCAAGATGCAGGAGAGGGCACGGACTTTTATGCAATTGAGCATGGCCGAGTTTCAATGACGCCTCTGCAAGTTGATCTCACCGCTCACGAGTCGCTGCGTGCTATGGATAGTTGGTTAAAGGAAGAGAAGTAATGAGTAACCCACATGCTGACAGGTTGATAGCGTTTCTTATCTCCAGTGGCATCAAAGACCAAAGAGTTCTGGATGCTATCCAACGCTTGCCACGAGAAAGCTTTGTTTCTCAAGCGATGATGCACCAAGCCTATGATAACAATGCGTTACCAATTGGTCAGGGACAAACTATTTCTCAGCCTTATATCGTTGCGCGTATGACCGAGTTGCTTGAGCTAGAGCCGGCGAGTCGTGTTCTGGAAATCGGAACGGGATCGGGTTATCAAACCGCGGTACTGGCGCAAATTGTTGATCATGTATACTCCGTTGAGCGAATTAAATCGTTGCAATGGGAAGCAAAGCGTCGCCTGAAGCAATTGGATATTTACAATGTTTCAACTAAGCATGCTGATGGGTGGCAGGGCTGGGAAGCGAGAGGTCCTTTCGATGCTATTATTGTTACCGCTGCCGCTGAAGTGATTCCCCAAGCTCTTCTCTCACAATTAAGAGATGGCGGCAAAATGGTCATTCCTGTTGGAGATACGGAACAACAGTTATTAAAAATAGAGCGTAAGGGAGACGAATATCTCTCTACCGTTGTAGAAATGGTTCGGTTCGTACCTCTGGTTGCGGGTGATTTAGCTTAAGGGTTAGGGATAGGTGAATAAGTTACTACGTCATATTGGTATTAGCTTTGTGTTTGCTGCAGGACTACTTGGTTGTGCAGCGCATTCCCCTGCACCTGTCTCTAGCCTAAAAAAAGACTATTCAAGCCTTGAAAGAGGGAGTTACAGAGGGAGTTATTATGAGGTAAAAAAAGGCGATACACTTTACTTCATAGCTTATGTCACAGATAAAGATGTAAATGATCTTGTTCGTTACAATGAGTTAACTCAGCCTTACACTATCTACCCAGGACAGAGGCTAAAACTTTGGGCTCCGAAATATGTCGCCCCTAAATATGGTCAAAAAGTTGAACCCGTTGTGGCTCCTGTTGTTACGACACCCCCAGCTCCAGTGACGAAAACATCAACAGCCTCTAAACCTAAACCTTCGAGTAAAAACTCTAGTCAAAAACCTACAGAGACTAAGCCTAAAGTCGTACAAAAACAGCCTCCAAAGAAGGTTGAACAATCGAAAACAAAGGAGTATGTTGGTTCAAAAGATAACCAAAAAGTGAAGCAAAAAGCGCCAACTACCACAGCAAAGAGTGATAAAGTCTCAAAGTGGTTGTGGCCAACAAAAGGGAGAGTAATCAAGAACTTTTCGGCGGGAGAACAGGGAAATAAAGGTATCGACATCGCAGGACAGCGTGGTCAACCTATCGTTTCAACCGCAGCCGGCACAGTCGTTTATTCAGGCAATGCGCTACGAGGTTATGGCAACTTAATTATAGTAAAGCATAACGACAATTATTTAAGCGCATACGCACATAATGACAAACTGCTGGTCACAGAAGGACAAAGCGTAAAAAGCGGACAAAAAATCGCCACCATGGGTAGTTCAGGTGCAAAGTCGGTCAAACTACACTTTGAAATTCGCTATCAAGGTAAATCAGTGAATCCAAAACGCTATTTGCCTTAAAACTTTGAAAAACAACTTGCGACATCATTTAGCGACATATTGAGTTGTCATGTCTTGCTAACTCGCCAGGGGGAGGCGTTATGAGTATCAGCAACACAGTAACCAAAGTTGAAGAGTTTGCATTTGACAATGCGTCAGTGAAGACCATTGATAACGAACTCGAAAGATCATCATCCACAGAAAGCAAAGCGACTGCGCGTGAAGAATTTGACGCGAGCAGTAAAAGCTTAGATGCAACTCAGTTGTATTTGGGCGAAATTGGCTTCTCACCTTTACTTACTGCCGAAGAAGAAGTGCTTTACGCAAGACGCGCCCTACGTGGCGACGAAGCGGCACGCAAACGTATGATCGAAAGTAACCTACGTTTGGTTGTTAAGATTTCTCGTCGATACAGTAACCGTGGTCTAGCACTACTTGATCTGATTGAAGAAGGTAACCTCGGCTTGATCCGAGCGGTCGAAAAATTCGACCCAGAACGTGGTTTCCGTTTCTCTACTTACGCAACGTGGTGGATCCGACAAACGATAGAGCGAGCGTTGATGAACCAAACTCGCACGATCCGTCTACCTATCCATGTAGTGAAAGAGCTGAACATTTATCTGCGTACTGCGCGTGAACTTTCTCAAAAGCTCGATCACGAACCGACCGCAGAAGAAATTGCTGCTCAATTAGATATTCCAGTCGAAGACGTAAGCAAAATGTTACGCCTTAATGAGCGTATTAGCTCTGTCGACACGCCAATCGGTGGTGACGGTGAGAAAGCGCTGCTGGATATTATTCCTGATGCAAACAACTCTGATCCAGAAGTTTCGACTCAAGATGACGACATCAAATCATCGTTGATTCATTGGTTAGAAGAGTTGAATCCGAAACAGAAAGAAGTGCTTGCACGACGCTTCGGCCTACTAGGCTATGAGCCTTCGACGCTGGAAGAAGTTGGTCGAGAGATTGGTCTGACACGTGAGCGAGTACGTCAAATACAAGTGGAAGGTTTACGTCGTCTTCGTGAAGTCCTAATCAAACAAGGTTTGAATATGGAAAACTTGTTTAACGTAGAAGACGATTAAATAATCCGTATTTCACTAGATACACAAAAGGCTATGGTTCCCCATAGCCTTTTTTCTTTTTTGCTCGTCGGTGTGAGTCTGTTTACAGCATCTTCTTCAAGCGATACAGCTCTTCAAGAGCTTGGCGTGGCGTTAAGTCGTCAGGGTCAATACCTGACAGAGCTTGTTCGACCTCGCTAGGCTCTGGAATCAGGCTCAACTGGTTAGCCACATCTACTGCACTTGGACGTGGTGTGTCACTGTTTTGCCCCAGTAGCTCTAGCTGAGATAGCTTGTTACGCGCATTTTTGATGACCGTTTTTGGTACGCCTGCTAAGCCCGCAACAGCCAGACCGTAAGACTTACTTGCCGCACCTTCTTGAACTGCGTGCATAAAGGCAATGCTATCTCCATGTTCTACGGCATCCAAGTGAACGTTCGCTAAGTTTGGCAGCTGGCTTGGTAACTCTGTTAATTCGAAGTAGTGGGTTGCAAATAGGGTCATCGCACCAATTTGTGTTGCGAGCCATTCCGCACTTGCCCAAGCTAAAGACAGACCGTCGTAAGTACTAGTACCGCGTCCGATTTCATCCATTAGCACCAAACTATTCTTAGTTGCGTTGTGAAGAATATTGGCTGTTTCGGTCATTTCTACCATGAAGGTCGAGCGGCCAGATGCAAGATCATCTGACGCACCAATACGAGTAAATATACGATCTAAAGAACCAATCTGTGCGGATTCTGCCGGTACATAAGAGCCGATATGTGCCATCAATGCAATCAGCGCAGTTTGACGCATGTAGGTTGATTTACCACCCATGTTTGGACCGGTAATGATCAACATCTTACGGGCTGGGTTCAGCTCAATTGGGTTCGCGATGAACGGCTCTGTTGTTACTTGTTCTACGACTGGATGACGACCAGCTTGAATGTGAATTCCTGCGTCTTTCACAAGCGTTGGGCGGCAGTAATCTAACGAATCTGCACGCTCTGCTAGGTTTTGTAATACATCCAGTTGAGACAGAGCAGAAGCTAGGTTTTGCAGCTTCTCAAGGTTTGGCATCAATAGATCAAACAGTTCTTCCCACAACTGTTTCTCAAGTGCTAACGCTTTAGATTTCGAGTTAAGTACTTTGTCTTCGTGTTCCTTAAGCTCTGGGATGATGTAGCGTTCAGCGTTTTTGAGGGTTTGGCGACGTACATAATGCGGTGGAACCAAATGGCTCTGGCCACGGCTCACTTGGATAAAGAAGCCATGAACGTTGTTATAGCCTACTTTAAGCGTATCGATACCGTGTCGTTCACGCTCATCTCGCTCAAGCTGCTCAAGATATTCTGTTGCACCGTCTGCCAATTTTCGCCATTCATCGAGCTCCGCATTGTAGCCTTCAGCGATGACGCCACCATCACGAATAACAACCGGCGGATTTTCTTTAATCGCGCGCTCTAACAGGTCACATACTTCGTCAATCGGAGCTGCATACTTCGCCAATTTCGTTAGGTACGGATGGGTCAAAGAAGCGGTGACAGATTCTAGCTCTGGTAGCTGTTGCATGGCATTGCGAAGTCTAGCCATATCGCGAGGGCGAGCAGAGCGTAATGCAAGGCGCGCTAAGATACGTTCAATATCACCAATTTGCTTTAACGTTGGTTGAAGATCGGCAAACAGAGCTTGTTCTTTAATCTCACCAATCGCATCAAGGCGATTGTTTAACGTTTCAATGCAACGCATAGGCTGATGCAACCAACGCTTCAGCATTCGGCTGCCCATCGGAGTTGCACAATGGTCGAGTACTGCAGCGAGCGTGTTATCGGTTCCGCCTGCTAGATTTTGAGTAATTTCCAGATTACGTCGGGTAGCAGCATCAAGGATGACGGATTGATCCTGACGATCAAACGTTAAAGAGCGAATATGAGGTAAAGCCGTACGTTGAGTATCTTTTACGTACTGGATCAAACAACCAGCAGCACATAACCCTAAGGACGCATGTTCTACACCAAAACCAACCAGATCTTTTGTGCCAAATTGTTGATTGAGTTGTTGCTTAGCCGTATCAAGCTCAAACTCCCAGACTGGGCGACGACGGTTACCATTGCGGCCCGCCATTAAATGTACAGGTTCAAAATCTTCTGGGAACAGTAGCTCACGTGGTGCAGTACGTTGAAGCTCGGCTGTCATCGCTTCTTCAGTCTCTGGTTCTGTCAGTTGGAAGCGACCAGAGGTGACATCCAGCGTCGCATAACCGAACTTACCGTTGTGATGGTAAATTGCTGCGATTAAGTTATCGACACGCTCAGAAAGCAGCGCTTCATCCGTCACAGTACCTGGTGTCACGATACGCACAACTTTACGTTCTACCGGTCCCTTGCTGGTGGCCGGATCGCCAATCTGTTCACAGATCGCCACAGACTCACCAAGCTGAACAAGTTTTGCCAGGTAGCCCTCTACGGCGTGAAATGGCACACCCGCCATTGGGATAGGTTCACCTGCAGACGCACCACGTTTGGTCAATGAAATATCAAGAAGCTGAGAAGCTCGCTTGGCATCATCGTAAAAGAGTTCGTAGAAATCGCCCATGCGGTAGAACAGCAAAATCTCTGGGTTCTCAGCTTTTAGCTTGAGGTATTGCTGCATCATCGGAGTGTGTTTTTGTTCAGCTTTCACAGGTAAGTTCTTTTGTTTATTTCCGTAGCGGCTTAGGATACGTGAATCCCTATCAAGTAAAAAGAGACAAAGGGCATTTTGGCTATGGAAAAAACAACAAAATTGAGTGCCGATTTAGGCGCATTATTGACTAAACACGGGCATGTTTTAACAACCGCAGAATCATGCACAGGTGGTGGTGTTGCAACCGCCATTACTGACATTGCTGGTAGTTCAGCTTGGCTTGACCGTGCGTTCGTCACCTACAGTAATGAAGCGAAAATGGAGATGCTTGGTGTGCAAGCTTCAACGTTAGAAGCGCATGGTGCAGTGAGTGAGCCAGTTGTGATTGAAATGGTGCAGGGTGCAATTAAAAACTCCAATGCCACCATCGGTGTGTCCATCAGTGGTATTGCAGGGCCGGGTGGTGGCAGTGAAGAGAAACCAGTCGGCATGGTCTGCTTTGCTTTTGCTGATAACCAAAGTTGGCAGCAAGTCGAAACCATGCATTTCTCTGGTGACCGTGCAGAAGTTCGCAAAAAAGCGGTCGAGCACGCGCTGACTCAATTGTATCAACATCTGCTCTAGAATTTCTTAACTTGTTTTAGCCCAGCATTGATAAGGGCTAGAGCAAATCATGACTTTAGGTCAGCCAAATTTTTTTCATACAGGTATGGACACTGTATGAATCAACAGTATAATAACTTTCATTGCTGAGCAGTTCTTCTGCTTAAGAAAAATGAATTACTATTCGTCGCCCAAAGAAGATGAATAAATCGGAGAAAGTAATGGACGAGAACAAACAGAAAGCGCTCGCCGCTGCGCTAGGTCAAATTGAAAAGCAATTCGGTAAAGGCTCTATCATGCGCCTTGGTGATAACCGCGCAATGGACGTAGAAACCATCTCAACGGGTTCTCTTTCTCTTGATATCGCTTTGGGTGCTGGTGGTCTACCAATGGGTCGTATCGTAGAAATCTACGGCCCAGAATCTTCAGGTAAAACAACATTAACGCTTGAGCTTATTGCTGCTGCGCAACGTGAAGGCAAAACGTGTGCGTTTATCGATGCAGAGCATGCTCTAGATCCTGTATACGCGAAGAAACTTGGCGTTGATATCGATGCATTGCTAGTTTCTCAGCCAGACACAGGTGAGCAAGCTCTAGAGATCTGTGACGCACTTGCACGTTCTGGTGCTATCGATGTTATGGTTGTCGACTCTGTTGCAGCACTAACACCGAAAGCAGAAATCGAAGGCGAAATGGGCGATAGCCACATGGGTCTGCAAGCACGTATGCTTTCTCAAGCAATGCGTAAGCTAACGGGTAACCTAAAGCAGTCTAACTGTATGTGTATCTTCATCAACCAAATCCGTATGAAGATTGGTGTGATGTTTGGTAACCCAGAGACAACAACAGGTGGTAACGCACTTAAGTTCTACGCTTCTGTTCGTCTAGATATCCGTCGTACTGGCGCAATCAAAGAAGGTGACGAAGTGGTAGGTAACGAAACGCGCATCAAAGTTGTTAAGAATAAGATTGCAGCACCATTTAAAGAAGCAAACACACAAATCATGTACGGCCAAGGCTTTAACCGCGAAGGTGAACTTGTCGATCTAGGTGTGAAGCACAAGTTAGTTGAAAAAGCCGGTGCTTGGTATAGCTACAATGGCGATAAGATTGGTCAAGGTAAAGCGAATGCGTGTAACTACCTGCGTGAGCATCCTGAAGTGGCCAAAACTATCGATACAAAACTGCGTGAAATGTTGCTAGCGCCAGCACTTGCGGAAGCGCCTGAAGCTGGTGAAGCGCCAGAGCAAGCTGAAGAGTTTTAATCTTTCATAGATTAATAAATGACAAAGCCCTGCAATGCGGGGCTTTGTTGTATCTATTGAAATCAAAAATCGAATTATCACAAAGGCCATTGAGAGCCTGTACAGCAAAAATACTTTTAGGATCATCATGTACCAAAAACGCCAGGCGCCAACATTATCGAGCAAAGAGGCAGCTATCCAATTGCTTAGCCGTCGCGATCATGGTCAGTATGAGCTTTACCAAAAATTATCGATGAAGGGCTATGAAGAATCAGACATCGACATCGCAATTAATTTTTGCCTAGACCATAACTATTTAGATGATTTACGTTACGCGAAGAGTCAAATTAGACAGCATGTATACAAAGGACATGGAGAGCGTCGAATTCGTCAAGAGTTAAACCAGAAGCGTGTTGCGGAATCGGTGATTGAGCAAGCTATGGCTGAAGAGCCGCAAGATTGGTTTGAACTGGCTAAACAGGCGGCAGAAAAGAAATTCAAAGGTATTAAAGCCAAAGACCAAAAAGAGTACGCAAAACAAGTTCGTTTTCTGCAGTATCGCGGCTACAGTTTTGACCAAATCAGCTACGCGCTGAGCTTTGAGGACGAAGATTAACGGTCAGTCGTCCGCACTGATTTTTGTTTTGCTTCAAATTTTTTCTCCTACTCCCTCTTTTCCTCAAGAAAACTAGTCTCAGCTGTTTGCATGATCTACAATACGGCAAAATTCTAACTCGACTATTTTCAGGAAGAGCTGCATGTACATGAGCACTGATGAGGTTCGTAACGCGTTCCTCAAGTTCTTTGAGAGCAAAGGACACCAAATCGTAGAAAGTTCATCGTTAGTTCCACATAACGACCCAACCCTGCTGTTCACAAACGCAGGTATGAACCAATTTAAAGATTGTTTCTTAGGCTTAGAAAAACGAGCCTACACTCGAGCGACTACGGCTCAGCGTTGCGTACGTGCTGGTGGTAAACATAACGACCTAGAAAATGTTGGCTTTACTGCTCGTCACCACACATTCTTTGAAATGTTAGGCAACTTCAGCTTTGGCGATTACTTCAAAGAAGATGCGATCTCCTTTGCTTGGGAATTCCTAACCGAAGTTCTTAAACTGCCAGCGGATCGTTTATTGGTAACTGTTTACGAAACCGATGACGAAGCGTTTGACATCTGGAACAAGAAAGTTGGCGTGCCCGCTGATCGTATTGTTCGCATTGGTGATAAAGAAGGCGGCAAGCCGTACGAGTCTGATAACTTCTGGCAAATGGGCGACACTGGCCCCTGTGGTCCATGTACTGAAATCTTCTACGATCACGGTGAGCACATCTGGGGTGGCCGTCCTGGCACGCCTGAAGAAGATGGTGACCGTTTCATCGAGATCTGGAACAACGTATTCATGCAGTTCAATCGTCACGCAGACGGCACTATGGAACCGCTACCCAAACCATCGGTAGATACTGGTATGGGTATCGAGCGTATCTCTGCAATCATGCAGGGCGTTCACTCAAACTACGAAATTGATGTATTCCAAGCTCTTATCAAAGCAGCAGCAGAAGTGATCGGTTACGAAGACCTATCAAACCAATCACTACGCGTTATCGCTGACCACATCCGTTCATGTTCATTCCTGATCGTGGATGGCGTTATGCCTTCAAACGAAGGTCGTGGTTACGTATTACGCCGTATCATCCGTCGCGCAGTTCGTCACGGTAACAAGCTGGGCGCACAAGGTGCATTCTTCCACAAGTTGGTTAGCGTACTGGCAGACATCATGGGTACGGCTGGTGAAGAGCTGAAGCGTCAACAAGCTGTGGTTGAAAAAGTACTGCGTATCGAAGAAGAAAACTTTGGTCGTACACTTGAGCGCGGTATGGCGATTCTAAACGAAGCATTAGATAACCTAGACGGTAAAGTACTGGACGGCGAAACCGTATTTAAACTTTACGACACTTACGGCTTCCCAGCTGACTTAACTAACGACGTTGCACGTGAGCGTGAGTTCGCAATCGACGAAGAAGGTTTTGAGAAAGCGATGGAAGAGCAGCGTCAACGTGCGCGTGAAGCGGGTAACTTTGGTACTGACTACAACGCAGCAATCAAAGTTGATACGCAAACAGAATTCTGTGGTTACACAGGTACTAAAGGCTCTAGTTCTGTAGCAGCGATGTTCGTTGAAGGCAACGAAGTAGATTCGCTATCTGCGGGCGACAAAGCAATCATCGTACTTGGTGAAACACCATTCTACGCAGAGTCAGGCGGTCAGTGTGGTGACGCTGGTGAAATCCGTACTGAGTCTGGTGTATTCCGCGTTGAGGACACTCAAAAACTAGGTAACGCAATCGCGCACCACGGTGTAATGGCAGAAGGCGTTCTAGCGAAAGGTGATGAAGTAGCAACTATCGTTGACGCAGAGCGTCGCGCAGCTATCTCTCTAAACCACTCAGCAACGCACTTGCTACACGCAGCACTACGCCAAGTTTTAGGTGAGCACGTAACGCAGAAAGGCTCATTGGTGAAGGCAGACAACCTACGTTTCGACTTCTCACACCTAGAAGCCGTAACTGCAGCAGAACTGAAAGAAGTTGAGCGTCTAGTTAACGCGCAAATTCGTCGCAACCACACGATTGAAACCAACGTGATGGACATTGAGTCTGCTAAGAAGAAAGGCGCAATGGCACTGTTTGGTGAGAAGTACGATGACGAAGTACGCGTACTGTCTATGGGTGACTTCTCGACAGAGCTTTGCGGTGGTATTCACGCATCAAGCACAGGTGATATTGGCCTATTCAAAATCACTTCAGAAAGCGGCATTGCTGCAGGTATTCGACGTATTGAGGCGGTAACAGGCGAGGCTGCATTAGACGCGATTGAAGCTCAAAACGCGAAGTACGAAGAGAAACTGGCAGAATCTGCACAGAAAGCAAAAGCGCTAGAGAAAGAAGTGCAGAAGCTAAAAGATAAGATGGCGGCAGCAGAAAGCGCTAACATCATGGGCAAAGCGGTTGAAGTCAATGGTACAAAAGTTCTAGTCGCAGCTCTTGAAGGCGCTGACAGCAAGAACCTACGTACTATGGTTGATGACATCAAGAACCAAATGGGGTCTGGTGTCGTACTGCTTGCCAACGTGACAGGTGACAAGGTTGGCCTGATTGCTGGTGTGACTAAAGATCTAACTGGTAAAGTAAAAGCTGGTGATCTAGTTAAGATGATTGCTGAGCAAGTCGGTGGTAAGGGCGGTGGTCGTCCTGACATGGCTCAAGCTGGTGGTACTGATGTAGCCGCACTACCAGAGGCAATTAAAACAGTTCAGCCTTGGTTAGAAGAGCGCTTATAAGCTTTTAACTACTAAAATTACGCTCAATCAAGTTTCTTTGATTGAGCGTAATTTTTTTTAGCAGCCAAGTGGTTTAATTGACCAAAAGTTAACCGAGTCATTGAGGCTATTTGGTTTTTGTTGTAACTACTGCTTATATAATTTTTCTAAAAGGAAATACTGACGATGTAAGCAGTTCTAAAGAGACTTCGGTCTTGGGAAGGTGAAGACTGGTGAAAAAGCCCCTTATCGTGCAAAAGTTTGGCGGAACCTCCGTGGGTTCAATTGAAAGAATCCACCAAGTTGCTGAACACATCATTAAGGCGAAAAATGATGGCAATCAAGTTGTTGTTGTCGTGTCTGCAATGTCAGGCGAAACAAACAGACTGATGGACCTCGCTAAACAGATAGATAGCGTGCCTACAGCTCGAGAACTTGATGTTTTGCTCTCTGCTGGTGAGCAAGTGTCAATGGCACTGTTAGCAATGACACTCAATAAATTGGGTCATGCTGCACGCTCGCTTACCGGAGCACAGGCGAATATTGTGACGGATAATCAACACAATGACGCAACGATTAAACACATTGATACTAAGACAATTCTGGGATTGCTTGAGCAAGACCAAATCGTGATTGTTGCAGGCTTTCAAGGTGTGAATGAGAACGGGGATATCACCACATTAGGTCGAGGTGGCTCAGATACGAGCGCAGTGGCACTGGCAGGCGCATTGCGCGCTGATGAGTGTCAAATCTTTACCGACGTTGATGGTATTTATACTTGTGACCCACGTGTAGTGAAAAACGCGCGAAAATTGGCGGTTATCGATTTTCCTTCCATGGAAGCGATGGCAAGCCGAGGCGCGAAAGTATTACATTTACCTTCAGTGCAATTTGCATGGAAGAATAATGTGCCACTGCGCGTGCTTTCGACATTTGATGTTAATGAAGGCAGTCTGGTAAAGGGGGAGTTAGGCAATCAAGCCGTCTCTGGTATAGCCATTCAACGTGACCTTGCCATAATCGAAGTCGATAAAGAACATTTATCTAGTGCTACAAAACAATGTCAGATGTTGGGTATCGACATTTGGAATGTGATCGAGGAAACAGAACGGGCAGGTATCATGATAAAACAAGATGCATGTGCCAAGTTCGATCTGGTGTTCAGCGACAAAATCCGTAATAGTGAAGTGGTAAGCCTGTTGACCGCAGTGGGGCTTGAGGCCAATGGAATGGTAGAGCACGCATGCGATTTGTTGGCAAAGCGAGATATTGAGATCAATTTCAGCGCAACGAATGCACTCACTATGATGCTAGTTTTAGCACCCGAATGTGTGGATACAGCAGCAAACATTCTGCATGATGCTTACATTACGTCTAGTGAAGCATTAAACATTCAACAAAAACATGCCTTTTTAGGCTGATTTTCGCTAACAAGGTAGTTTACGAAAATATAACTTTTGTTGGATAATAGCTTTGTAGCAAGAAAATTTAGAGATTACTCAAGGAGCAAAGAATGCTAATTTTGACTCGCCGCGTAGGCGAAACACTGATGATTGGTGATGAAGTGACTGTAACTGTACTAGGTGTTAAAGGTAACCAAGTGCGTATCGGCGTTAACGCTCCGAAAGAGGTTTCAGTTCACCGTGAAGAAATCTACATGCGCATTCAAGCTGAAAAAGGCAATGGCAACGTTGCTTCAGGTAACTACTAAGTCGCTCCTGTTTACAGAGCTTAGTTTGAATGAAAAAGGCTAACCGAAGGGTTGGCCTTTTTAGTTTTTACTGTTTTTGAAAATTTGCAGAAACTATTGTGTTGAGTATGGCTGTGAATTCATCAATAATGTTGATTCGAACTTCAGAAAGTTATTTGAAAATAAATGTCTTTTTTTCAGAGAAGACTCTCTTTTTTTCATCATAATAGAGTGATAAAGTTCGTTTAATAGTCACTTTGATTAAATCAGCAACGGTTAAGCCAGTTTCGTAGATTTTTTCAAAGAAAGTGTTTGACATATTTTCGGTAAAACGTAATATGTGCCTCCGCAAGACGGTGAGGTGGCCGAGAGGCTGAAGGCGCTCCCCTGCTAAGGGAGTATACGGTTTATCCCGTATCGAGGGTTCGAATCCCTCCTTCACCGCCATTCTTGCAACGTTGATTTATCAACAAAAAGTGCGTCCTTAGCTCAGCTGGATAGAGTACCTGGCTACGAACCAGGCGGTCGGAGGTTCGAATCCTCCAGGACGCGCCATATCTCTTCTGAGATATAACAATGAAAACGGTGAGGTGGCCGAGAGGCTGAAGGCGCTCCCCTGCTAAGGGAGTATACGGTTTATCCCGTATCGAGGGTTCGAATCCCTCCTTCACCGCCATTCATTGACTGGCCCGATGGCCTTTTTTTTGTTTCGTAAGAAATGAATGTGATTTACTTCACAACTTCTTAGCAAGAAGATCTGCGCGTCCTTAGCTCAGCTGGATAGAGTACCTGGCTACGAACCAGGCGGTCGGAGGTTCGAATCCTCCAGGACGC
>NZ_JAWOTE010000010.1:82607-109303 GCF_033338695.1 Vibrio sp. Vb1166
GTCCTTAGCTCAGCTGGATAGAGTACCTGGCTACGAACCAGGCGGTCGGAGGTTCGAATCCTCCAGGACGCGCCACTCATTGAAACAGCCTCGCAATTGCGAGGCTTTTTTGTATCTAGACATCTGGAATATGGCGTAGGATCACTAGAGCCTATGTTCCTCTTTTTAAAAGCGAATATGTGCGTATCTAAGCAATTTGCTATCAAGCTTCTGTCGCATCGTGTGAATCATCCTGATTATCCCTCCTATACACTGACTTCCATTTTTCATTTCAATTACTCTCATGTAGTCACTTTGTTTGTTATTTGTTTATTGATTGTTAATTTTGTTCATCTTTTTGTTTTTGTTGGTTTTTACTGCGTGAGTCCCGATTTGATTTTGAAATCTAAATCGCAGTTTTTATTTATGTCCTCCTTTACTCTGTTCGTAAGGTGATAGCGATTTGAAGTGATTATTTTGTCATGAACTGTGATCTGGGTAGTGAATAAATAATCATTTATCAGGATTACTACAAACCTTCCTTAAACAAAATTGACAAAATTTAACCAATCGAGATAATCCATGGGTCGGGATTTGACACTATTAAAGTCCTGCACGTTGTCAGGATGACAAAGAAAGGAAGCAACATGACTAATATAGGAAGCCTGCTAGTAGATGCGGCCACCCTGATGCTAACGGGGATGGCGGTCGTATTTATTTTCCTCACTATTCTTGTTTATCTCGTTCGGTTAATGTCGAAATTGGTACCAGAAGAAGTACCAGAGCCGATCGCAGCACCAAAAACAAACACTAATATTCAATCAACCTCTTCAGCTGTTAGTCCACAAGTAGTGGCGGCGATCTCGGCTGCGATTCATAAACATCGCGCCTCATTCGCGAAGTAGCCGAACTAGGATTAAAAAGGAGTTTAAGAGCATGTCTAAACCACTAGCTATTACTGATGTGGTCCTTCGTGATGCCCATCAATCACTATTTGCTACGCGTATGCGTATTGAGGATATGCTGCCTATCGCAGCTGAGTTGGATAAGGTTGGTTACTGGTCTCTAGAGACTTGGGGTGGTGCAACATTTGATTCTTGTATTCGATTCTTAGGGGAAGACCCTTGGGAGCGTTTACGTGAACTAAAAAAAGCGATGCCTAATACACCAATGCAAATGCTACTGCGTGGTCAAAACCTTTTAGGATACCGCCATTATGCCGACGACGTAGTAGAAAAGTTTGTTGAACGCGCGCATGCTAACGGCATGGATGTATTCCGTATTTTTGATGCAATGAATGACGTGCGAAACTTCCAGAAAGCCGTGAAAGCAACGGTTGATGTTGGTGCGCATGCTCAAGGTACGTTGTCTTACACAACGAGCCCAGTGCATAACGCAGACACTTGGGTTGACTTGGCAAAACGCCTAGAGGATTTAGGTTGTCATTCGCTGTGTATTAAAGATATGTCTGGCTTACTTAAGCCTTATGAAGCGGAAGAGCTTATCACGCGTATCAAAGCGTCTTGTGATGTGCCATTGGCACTTCATTGTCATGCAACAACGGGGCTGTCTACAGCAACAGCGGTAAAAGCAGTAGAAGCCGGTATTGATATTCTTGATACTGCGATTTCTTCAATGAGTTGTACCTACGGCCATACACCGACTGAAACGGTAGTCGCTATGCTAGAAGGCACCGAGCGAGATACCAATTTGAAACTCGAGCAACTGGAACCTATCGCCGCATATTTCCGTGAGGTACGTAAGAAGTATGCGAAGTGGGAAGGCCAGTTAAAAGGAGTCGATTCACGCATCCTGATTGCCCAAGTGCCTGGTGGTATGTTGACCAATATGGAAGGCCAGTTGAAAGAGCAGGGCGCTGCGGATCGCATTGATGAAGTATTAGAAGAGATCCCTCGTGTACGTAAAGATCTTGGTTTCATTCCATTGGTGACTCCAACTTCACAGATCGTCGGTACGCAAGCGGTGATTAACGTTCTTACTGGCGAGCGCTATAAGAGTATTACCAAGGAAACCGCTGGCCTATTGAAAGGTGAGTACGGTCAAGCGCCAGCCGAGTTAAATGCAGAACTGCAAGCGAAAGTGCTTGATGGTAAAGAGCCAATTAGCTGTCGTCCTGCCGATTTACTTGAGCCTGAAATGGAGACGCTTACGGTTGATCTGATGGAGAAAGCGAAATCAGAAGGCATTAAGCTAGCAAGTGAGCGTGTTGATGACGTACTCACTTATGCACTTTTCCCTCAAGTTGGGCTTAAGTTCCTTAAGAATCGTGAAAACCCAGAAGCATTTGAGCCAGCACCAACGCTAGAAGCTGCGAAGCCTGCTGTACCTGCAGCTCAACCAGCAACTGGTGGTGTAGAAACTTATAGTGTACGTGTTGACGGGCAGGTGTATGAGGTGGAAGTTGGCCCTCAAGGTGAACTGACATCTGTTGCTCCTTCTAATGCACCGGCAAAATCGGCTACACCTAGCACACCTTCTAATGCTTCAGCTGAAGCGGTGCCTGCTCCTCTTGCAGGTAACATCTTCAAAGTGAATGTTCAGCCTGGTGCTGAGGTAGCTGAAGGCGATGTATTGCTCATCCTTGAAGCGATGAAAATGGAAACTGAAGTACGAGCGGCGCGTGGTGGTGTGGTTCAAGAGCTGAACGTTAAAGAAGGCGATGCTGTCACAGTAGGTGCGCCTCTGTTGAGCCTAGCGTAAGGGAGTATCATGGACGGATTGTTAACCCTTTGGGCAGAAACAGGGATCGCTAACTTCGAGTTCGGCCAAATCTGTATGATGCTGGTTGGTTGTACTTTGCTGTTTTTGGCAATTAAAAAAGGATTTGAACCTTTACTGTTATTGCCGATTGGTTTCGGTGCTATTTTGGCGAATATTCCAAATGCTGGCTTTACTGAGCCTGGTGGCTTGCTCTACTACGTTTACTACATTGGGATTGAATCGGGTGTGTTCCCGCTATTGATCTTCATGGGTGTGGGCGCGATGACCGACTTTGGTGCTTTGATCGCAAACCCAAAAACGTTGTGGTTAGGTGCGGCTGCGCAGTTTGGTATTTTTGCAACACTGTTTGGCGCTATTTTGCTCAACTATGTACCTGGCATGGAGTTCTCCATGGCAGATGCTTCGTCTATCGCGATCATCGGTGGTGCTGATGGGCCGACAGCGATTTTCTTAGCGAGTAAGCTCTCTCCAGATCTGCTAGGTGCGATTGCAGTCGCGGCATACAGCTATATGGCATTGGTGCCGATTATCCAGCCACCAATCATGAAAGCACTGACAACCAAGGAAGAGCGTCAAATTAAGATGGCTCAGCTTCGTCATGTTGGTAAATGGGAGAAAGTCATCTTCCCGCTTGCTGTATTACTGATGACGATTCTGTTCTTACCTTCAGCTACGCCATTGGTTGGTATGTTCTGTTTGGGTAACTTGATGCGTGAAGCTGGTGTGGTCGATCGTTTATCGAAAACTGCTCAAAATGAATTGATCAACATAGTGACTATCTTTTTAGGTCTTGGTGTTGGTTCTAAGCTGCAAGCTGAGCAGTTCTTGAACCTAGAAACGTTAGGTATCTTGGGGTTAGGCGCAGTTGCATTTAGTATCGGTACTGGTGCGGGCGTCCTGATGGCGAAACTGCTTAACAAGTTCTCGAAAGAAGACATCAACCCACTTATTGGTGCGGCTGGCGTTTCTGCGGTACCAATGGCCGCGCGAGTCGTAAACAAAGTTGGTTTACAAGCTAACCCGCAAAACTTCTTGTTAATGCATGCGATGGGACCAAACGTTGCTGGTGTGCTGGGTTCAGCCGTTGCGGCTGGTATATTGTTAGCACTTGTTGGTTAGACATTATTGAAAATGGAATGATCAACCAATTTACAAAATCACGATTAACTTAGGTTAACAAAATGGTTTATAGTCAAAGGGATGCTTTCGCATCCCTTTTTGTTTTCTTGCAGGGAATGGTTTATGGAACACAAACAGATCGTTATCACTGAGTTTGGTGATGCCAACGTACTCGCGATTCAACATGCTTCTACACCATCACCACAGCCTGGTGAAGTCTTAGTAAAAGTCGCTTTTTCAGGCGTAAATCCTATTGATGTCAAAACTCGAGCTGGGCTCGGTTGGGCGGCAGCGCAGAATAAGGATAATTTACCTTGGGTGCCAGGTTACGACATCTCAGGAAAAGTGATGTCTTGTGGAGAGGGGGTATCACGTTTTAATGAAGGTGATGAGGTGGCTGGATTTATTGGTTTCCCAGTTCGAGGCGGTGGTTACAGTCAATACATATGTGTTCCAGAAACTGAGTTAAGTCATGTTCCTAGCTCTGTCACTTTAGAGGCAGCTGCTGCATTACCGTTGGCGGGACAAACTGCGGCACAAGCTCTCAGTAAGGCTAATGTGAATGAAAACGATCGCGTACTTATCCTCGCTGGAGCCGGTGGTGTTGGACACCTCGCGGTACAAATTGCGATCGCGACGAAAGCGGAAGTCTTTACAACCTGCAGTGAACGAAATCTAGACTACCTTGCGACGCTCGGTGCTCATGCAGTGAACTATCAATTTGCACCAGTGTCAGAACGTGTTGAAGATGTTGATGTTTTGATTGATTTAGTAGGCGGAGATGCTGCGTTAGATGCGCTTAAATGCCTGAAAGACAATGCGAGAGTCATCACCGTTCCAACCATAACTGCTGAGCTGATTTGTGAAAAAGCCAAACTCCTAGGCTTTGAGGCTAGTGGCATGTTGGTTGAACCAGACCCTGCGCAGTTAGATACCTTGTTGTACATGGTCGGCGTTGGCTTACTGAAGACTGAAATTCAACAGGTTTATCCTATGAGTGATGTCATTGGTGCTCACCAGCAGGTCGAATCAGGAAGAACCAGAGGCAAGGTGTTGCTTGATATGACATGCTAGAAGCATTTAACACGAGTTTTGAAAGTTTAGCGCTTTGGTTTTCAGATTCAGCATTATGGGTGCTTTTCATGACCGGTTTTCTCAGTGCCACGTTGTTGCCTGGTGGTTCTGAGGCGGGCTTAGTTGCCACTCTCTCATTAAATCAATACTCCGTTTCTTCAATTGTTATGGTCGCTACTATCGGTAATACGCTTGGTGGCTTAACAAATTATTGGCTTGGCTTGTGGATTCCCAACAAAGCACAAGAGGAAAAGCACGGTCATACCGCATTAAAGTGGCTCTCTAAGTATGGCTATTGGGGATTATTTTTTAGCTGGTTACCTGTAATAGGAGACCCGCTGTGTTTAGCCGCAGGGTGGCTAAGAATGAAGTTTCTGCCTTGCGTGATTTTAATATTTTTAGGTAAGGCTGCTAGGTATAGCTTACTTGCGGCCATCTATCTCGGATTATTTTAAGGAAAGTACATGAAGATGTTTTGGGTTGGCGCGTGTTCACTGTTGGTGATCACGGGCTGTGCATCAAATACGCCAGTTTCATCACTGCCGAAAGGGGTAACTTTCGTTGAGTCATCGAAAGCTGAAGAAGGCAAAGTTAAGATTCCATACCAAAAGTATAAACTCGATAATGGTTTAACGGTGATCTTAGCTCCTGAAGATTCTGACCCATTGGTCCATGTGGATGTGACTTACCATGTTGGTTCAGCTCGTGAAGAAGTGGGTAAGTCTGGTTTTGCGCATTTCTTTGAGCACATGATGTTCCAAGGTTCAGAGAACGTTGGTGACCAAGAGCACTTCAGAATCATCACAGAGGCTGGCGGCACGTTAAATGGTACAACAAACCGCGATCGTACTAACTACTTTGAAACTGTCCCTGCTAACCAGCTCGAGAAAATGCTGTGGTTAGAGTCTGACCGTATGGGCTTTTTGTTGG
The DNA here is from genome assembly GCF_033338695.1 of Vibrio sp. Vb1166. Taxonomy (NCBI): domain Bacteria; kingdom Pseudomonadati; phylum Pseudomonadota; class Gammaproteobacteria; order Vibrionales; family Vibrionaceae; genus Vibrio; species Vibrio sp. Vb1166. Next base: position 88,452 of record NZ_JAWOTE010000010.1, read on the forward strand.
ATGCGGTTTCTCAACGCAAATTTGAAATTCAGCGTTCGACTGTAAAAAATGAGCGAGCTCAGCGTTACGATAATCGTCCTTATGGCTTAATTTGGGAGCGCATGTCCGAAGCGCTATATCCTGAAGGTCATCCGTATTCGTGGCAAACCATTGGTTATGTTGAAGATCTTGATCGTGTTGATGTGAACGACCTCAAAGCGTTTTTCTTGCGTTGGTATGGCCCAAACAATGCGACTATCACGATCGGTGGTGACTTAGACGTTGAACAAACTCTAGAGTGGGTAAATAAGTACTTCGGTTCGATTCCTCGTGGTCCTGAGGTTGAAAATGCGCCGAAACAACCTGCAAAACTGCAAGAAGATAAATACATCACTCTAGAAGATCGTATTCAACAACCTATGGTGATGATCGCGTGGCCAACAACCTACAACGGCGAAGAAAGCCAAGCGTCTCTCGATACATTATCGGAAGTATTGGGTGGCGGTACCAACAGCGTGCTCTATCAAGACCTAGTGAAGACTCAAAAAGCGGTCGATGCTGGTTCATTCCATGACTGTGCTGAACTGGCGTGTAACTTTTACGTTTACGCAATGGGTGATTCTGGAGACAAAGGCGACCTATCAAAACTGTACGACGAGCTTTTACAATCACTGAATCAGTTTGCGGAAAAAGGCGTGACAGAAGATCGCCTTGAGCAGTTGAAGGGTAAAGCGGAAGCGGATGCTATTTTTGCTCTAGAAAGCGTTAAAGGTAAAGTGACTCAGTTGGCTTCCAACGAGACATTTTTCGGCGATCCTGATCGTCTTGAGCAACAGCTTGAACAAATCCGTGCAGTTACGCCGACTTCGGTAGAAAAAGCGTATACGGACTTTATCCAAGGTAAGAACAAAGTGACCCTAAGCGTGGTCCCAAAAGGAAAAACAGACCTTGTCGTAAAACCTGTGACCTTTGTGACACCAAAGCGGACGCTGCCAGAATATGAGAAGATTTCCGATGACCAATTGGCGTATCGTCGTGCGACCGATAACTTCGATCGCTCAGTGCAACCGCCAGTAGGAGAACCAGTGAAAGCGACGATGCCAGAGCTGTACGAGTTACATTTCAAGAATGGCTCAGAGCTGCTTGGTGCAGTTAGCGATGAAACGCCGACGGTGATGATGCAATTTAGTCTACCTGCAGGGACACGTTTTGTTGAAAAGGGTAAAGAAGGTCTTGCCCAATTGACCGCTGCGATGTTGCAAGAAGGTACAACGAAACGCAGTGTCGAAGAGATTCAAGCTGAGCTTGATAAACTGGGTAGTGTTATCTCTGTTAATGCCACAGGTTATACAACAAACATCAGTGTTTCTGCTCTAGAAAAGAACTTAGAGCCGACGTTAAAAATTGTCGAAGAGATGTTGCTGTCTCCTGCATTTAATCAAGATGATTTCGAGCGTGTAAAAATGCAAGCGCTAGAAGGCCTGGTATATGAGCACCAAAATCCAAGTTGGATGGCGTCACAAGCGAGTCGCCAGGTGCTCTATGGGGATTCGGTTTTTGCTCGACCAAAAGACGGCACGCAAGCAGGTGTCAGTGCATTAACGTTGGATGATGTCCGTGAATTCTACTCGAAGCATTACACGCCACAAAGTGCGCAAATCGTCGTTGTTGGTGACATCAATAAACAGGAAATTGAGCAGCAACTGACGTTCTGGAAAAACTGGCAAGATGAAGCTGCGCCATTGTATGCACCGCAAAGCATTGCTGCATTAGGTGAGCAAAAGATCCATCTTGTTGATAAACCAGGAGCGCCGCAAAGTGTGGTCATGATGGTTCGTCAAGGTATGCCTTACGACGCAACGGGCGATTTTTACCTAAGCCAACTGGCAAACTTCAACTTAGCTGGGAACTTCAATAGCCGCATTAACCAAAATCTACGTGAAGACAAGGGTTACACATACGGTGCTTACGGCTACTTCTCTGGTAATCCAGAAACAGGCTCGGTGGTTTTCACCGCGCAAGTACGAGCGGATGCAACGGTTGCTTCGATCATTGAGATGGAAAATGAGCTAAATGAATACTCGCAGTCAGGTATTACTGATGAAGAGATGAAATTTATGCGTCAAGCGGTCGGTCAAAAAGATGCACTGAAATATGAAACACCAACACAAAAAGCGGAGCTCATCAGTGATATTCTTAAGTACAACCTCGATCATGATTACTTGCAGCAAAGAAACGCTATCGTAGAAAAAGTCGATAAGCAGACGTTGAATGCGCTGGCTCAGAAATGGTTTGATCCAAATGACTATCAAATTATCGTCGTTGGTGATGCTAAATCGTTGCGTCCTCAATTAGAAAAGTTGGGGAAAGACGTAGAAGAGCTTGAAATCATTCGATAGAGTACACATTTAATAGCGGAGAAACGTTTCTCCGCTATTCATCTAGATAAGCAACTTTTCGTGGGTTATTTATCTAGATGCATTAACTATCAATAACTTAGCTTACACTTGTGTTATGTAACAAGTGTCCTGCTCCCAATATAAGCGAACCTCATTTTGACTGATTTTGCTGCGCGACTAAAAAAAGTTGCATCAAACCCCGAAGTATTTAAGCAGTTTGGACGCGGTGTTGAGCGAGAAACTTTGCGCTATCGTCAGGATGGACATCTAGCTACAACTCCTCATCCTGAAGGGTTAGGCTCTGCGTTCACAAATCAATGGATCACAACGGATTTTTCGGAATCATTGTTAGAGTTCATTACGCCTGTGTCACATGAAATTCCAGAACTGATGGCACAGCTGAAAGATATCCATCATTTCACTCAAACCAAAATGGGTGAAGAGAAAATGTGGCCACTATCAATGCCTTGCTACGTAGGCTCAGAGGATGATATTCAGTTAGCCCAGTATGGCTCTTCGAATGCAGCGAAAATGAAAACGTTGTACCGAGAAGGCCTAAAGCGTCGTTATGGCAGCCTGATGCAAATTATTTCAGGTGTCCACTTTAACTTCTCGTTTCCTGAAACATTTTGGGATGCGCTCTATGGCGAGCAAGATGAACAAGCCCGCCAAGATGCTAAGTCTGATGCGTACTTTGCGTTGATCCGTAATTACTACCGCTTTGGCTGGATGATTCCCTACTTCTTTGGTGCATCACCAGCGTTATGTGGCTCTTTTATTCAAGGTCGTGAAACCGATCTGCCATTCGAGAAGATTGGCGGGACATTATATTTGCCGAAGTCGACGTCTTTGCGTTTGAGCGATCTTGGCTATACCAATAGTGCTCAAAGTGTGCTGAAAATTGGTTTTAACAGCATTGACCAATACCTCGATGGTTTGAGTGATGCGATTCGCCACCCATCAGAAGAGTTTGCGAAAATTGGGGTAAAAGTGGATGGTGAATACCGCCAGCTTAATTCCAATATCTTACAAATTGAGAATGAACTGTACGCTCCGATTCGTCCAAAACGTGTATCGAAAAGTGGTGAGAAGCCTTCAGATGCGTTACGACGCGGTGGTGTCGAATACATTGAAGTTCGTTCTCTAGACGTTAACCCATTCAGCGCAGTGGGCTTAAATGAAGATCAAGTACGATTCTTGGATCTCTTCCTTACCTGGGCGGCCTTGTCAGACTCAGACCCTATGGATAACTGTGAATTAGAGTGTTGGCGCGATAACTGGAATAAAGTCATTGTTTCTGGCCGTGAAAAAGGTCTAATGCTGCAAATTGGTTGTCAAGGTGAACGTCTATCTCTACAAGATTGGGCACACCGAGTTTTCGTCGAGTTACGTCAAATAGCACAGCAAATGGATATGACCGCTGGTGGCAGTGCATACCAAGATGTGTGTAATCAACTCGAGACATGGATTGATAACCCAGAACTAACGATCTCTGGTCAACTATTAGAGCTAACGAAAGAGCTGGGTGGGCTAGGTAAAGTTGGTTGTACTCTTGGTATGAAGTACCGTGATGAAAACCTAGCTCACGGTTATCAGTACTACTCACAAGATACGATGGAAACGGAAGTAGCGTCGTCCGTGGAAAAACAAAAGCAAGCAGAGCAGAGTGACACGCTTTCTTTTGATGATTTTTTGGAAGATTACTTTGCTTACCTGAAGCAGTAATGACTAACTAAGGATTGGTGCGGTTGAACATTAAGTCGTCAGTAGTAGCGGTACTTGGAAGCGTGTTACTTGCAGGTTGTGCTACGGCACCGCCAAAGCAGCAGAATAACTTATGCGAGATATTCCGAGAGAAATCCGGTTGGTACGATGATGCCAAAGATATGGAAGATGAATGGGGTACCCCTATTCATGTCGCTATGGCCATCATTAAACAAGAAAGCAGCTTTCGGCACGATGCAAAACCACCTAAAGATTATTTGCTAGGGTTTATTCCTTGGGGACGAGTCAGCAGTGCGTATGGTTATGCTCAAGCTCAAGACCCTGCTTGGGAAGACTTCCAAGATGCCACAGGTCAGGGTGGCTCTCGTACCAACTTCGATGATTCTATGATGTTTGTCGGTTGGTATACTCATGAAACACGGCGTCAGCTAGGGATTTCATTATGGGATCCCTATAACCAGTATCTGGCTTATCATGAAGGGCGAGGTGGGTATAAGCGAGGTACTTATAATCGAAAGCCTAGTTTAATCAAAGTCGCTCGACGTGTTGAACAAACAGCGAAAACTTATGGCTGGCAGCTGAAGCAATGTCGTCAGGAATTAGAAGACAACAGCAGCTGGTTCTTTTAGCCCACAGTCAGTTCATGTGCTGTAGGGATGAATGACATTTATCCATTACCGAAAGGTACTGGAGTTACAATCAGGAGAGATGTAATGCCTTTACTCGATAGTTTTACCGTGGACCACACTCGTATGAATGCACCCGCTGTACGAGTGGCGAAAACCATGCAGACCCCAAAAGGGGATACGATTACTGTTTTCGACTTACGCTTTACTGCGCCAAACAAAGACATTCTTTCTGAAAAAGGTATTCACACCCTAGAGCACCTTTATGCAGGCTTTATGCGTAATCACCTAAACGATGATTCTGTTGAGATCATCGATATTTCGCCTATGGGTTGCCGCACAGGTTTTTACATGAGCCTGATTGGCACACCATCAGAGCAGCAAGTCGCAGATGCTTGGATTGCAGCAATGGAAGATGTGCTGAAGGTAGAAAGTCAGAATAAGATCCCTGAACTTAACGAATACCAATGCGGCACGGCAGCAATGCACTCTTTAAAAGAAGCACAACAGATCGCAAAGAACATTTTGGATGCTGGTGTTTCGGTGAACAAAAATGATGAACTTGCTTTGCCTGAGTCGATGTTAAAAGAGTTGCGCATCGACTAGGTGCTCATTAAGAGAAGCATATTGCCCCAATAAGTAAAAAAGCCTGACATGAGTCAGGCTTTTCTTTTGGTTATTTGGATGTCGATTTTTTCTTCTTCGGATAAACACGAACGAGCTTGATTCGGTTCTCTTCAATCTCAACAAGTTCCATTGGGTGACCCGCTACTCTCACGCTTAAATGGCTCTCTGGAATATCTTCCAGGTGCTCCAAAATAAGACCGTTTAACGTTCTTGGGCCATCCGTTGGTAAATCCCATTTCAGGCCTTTGTTAATATCTCGAATATTGGTGCTGCCTTCAATAAGAAAGCTTCCGTCACCTTGAGGACTGATTTCATCAGAGAGGCTTGGAGAAATTGACGTCGTGAACTCACCAATGATCTCTTCCAGAATATCTTCAAGAGTGATTAGACCGATGATATCACCGTACTCATCCACGATCAGACCGATACGTTGCTTGTTGCGTTGGAATTTCAACATTTGCACGTTCAGTGGTGTGCCTTCTGGGATGTAATAGACCTCATCAGCAGCACGTAATAGCGTTTCTTTGTTGAATTCGTTCTTTTCCAACATCAGACGATAAGCTTCACGCAAGCGCAGCATGCCAACCACTTCATCAATTTGGTCACGATAGAAAACTATGCGTCCATGTGGTGAGTGTGTTAGCTGGCGAACAATGGATTTCCAGTCGTCGTTAATATCAATACCGGTAATTTCATTGCGTGGGACCATAATGTCGTTCACGGTGACGTGCTCAAGATCCAAAATAGACACTAGCATGTCTTGGTGTCGGCGAGGGATCAAACCGCCAGCTTCATTTACCACCGTACGCAGCTCATCGGAGCTAAGATGATCTTCTGCTGAGTGATCCGCTCTTACACCAAGTAAGCGGATAAAGCCATTCGTAATAAAGTTAACAAGCATCACTAAAGGCGACAGTAACTTCATCAGTATGGTCAATAATATACTGCTCGCGTAGGACACACGTTCAGGGTAAAGCGCTGCAATTGTTTTAGGGGTAACCTCGGCAAAAACCAATACAACCATAGTTAGTGCACCGGTTGCGATAGCGACACCTAAATCACCATACAAACGCATACCAATAATGGTCGCGATCGCGGACGCGAGAATATTAACGAGGTTGTTGCCGATAAGAATAAGACCAATCAAACGATCTGGACGGTCTAATAGTCTTTCGACTCGCTTAGCACCCTTATGCCCGTTTTTGGCTAAGTGTTTTAAGCGATAACGATTCAGAGACATCATCCCTGTTTCTGAACCGGAAAAGTAACCTGATATGACGATAAGACACGCGAGTAGCGCAAACAAGATACCCGTAGAGATGTCGTCCAAAACGTTGCTGTTCCTTGTAAGTATTGGGTTATATAACGGTTGAGTAAGTCCGTTAAGTCAAAGAGTTAAGGCGTACTGTATTTTATCTAGCCTAAAATATAAAGGATAGGAGCCCTAGAGCTCCTTAATTCAAGATGATTTCTTTTACAAAGCGACTGCCAAAATATGCCAGAGTTAACAGTGTTGCTCCTGCAACAGCGAACCATGTGACTTTTCTACCACGCCAGCCTTTTTGATAGTGACCCCAAAGCAGTATTGAGTACACCACCCAAGCGATGAAAGAAAGAATGCCCTTATGTGCCTTACCTTGGGCAAACATATCCTGCACAAAGACAAAGCCAGTAATGAGCGTGGCAGTTAACAATAAGTTACCGATCAAAATAATTTTGAAGAGTTGACGCTCCACCATTAATAGAGGCGGCAGGTTTGGGTTAATCGCCAAAGATTTTTTTGCTTTCAGTTTGTGATCCAGCCAAGCCAACTGAAGCGCATAGAGTGCCCCGATAGTTAAAGTCGCGTATGAGAAGAGCGCAAATGAAATATGAATGAGTAGCTTAGGGTCATTCTCTAGGTGCTTTATAAACGTGCTTGGCAAAAATGTGGCAGCAGATAAATTGATGGCAGCAAAGCTATAAACGACTGGCAATAAAAACCACAGTCGGTTTTTCAACATAGCAAGGCTCATGACCAGAGAAATGATAAAACTGATCAAAGAAGCCACGTTGAGAATACTCAGGTTTTGACCTGAACCATCAAAAATCAGATCACTCAAAATCCACGCATGAAAAACAAGCGCACAGGCAGCACTAGCAAACACTGTTTTTGCTTTGATTCCTGACTGTTGTGAGAGTCCGGGTATGATGGTCGCAATCGCCAAGACATAAAGTATGGCGGCCGCGATGGCTATTAAGCTATCCATGAATCCTAAATATTATTGTGCACAATGGAGAAATTATACCTTGCATTACACTTTGGGGCTACGTTATATCCGACATCAATCGTGAGAGATGAGATATTGAAATTAATAAGTTACCGCACCATATATAAATAGAGACAAGAATAGGACAGCGGTACGGGTATGACTCAGACCTTGGCTAATGTATACTCACACTAATTAATCGCCATTTTAGCGAAGAGACAAAGATGTTTGAGAATTTAACGGATAGATTATCCAAAACGCTGAAAAATATCAGTGGCAAAGGTCGTCTGACCGAAGACAACATTAAAGAAACCCTACGTGAAGTCCGAATGGCTCTACTTGAAGCTGACGTTGCGCTTCCGGTCGTTCGTGAATTTGTGAACCGCGTTAAAGAAAAAGCGGTGGGCGTAGAAGTTTCTAAATCTCTGACTCCAGGTCAGGAATTTATCAAGATCGTTCAAACAGAACTTGAAGCCGTAATGGGTGAGTCGAATGAGGCGCTAAACCTTGCCGCTCAACCACCTGCTGTGCTTCTTATGGCAGGTCTACAAGGTGCGGGTAAAACCACATCGGTAGGTAAGTTATCTAAGCTTCTAAAAGAACGTGACAAGAAGAAAGTTTTGGTTGTGTCTGCCGACGTTTACCGTCCTGCGGCAATCAAGCAGCTTGAAACACTGGCATCAGACATCGGTGTTGACTTCTTCCCATCATCACCAGACCAAAAGCCTATTGATATCGCCAATGCAGCGATTGACCATGCGAAGAAAAAATTCTACGACGTACTTATTGTCGATACCGCAGGTCGTTTGGCAATTGATGAAGAGATGATGGGGGAGATCAAAGATCTTCACGCAGCTATCAACCCAGTAGAAACGCTATTTGTTGTTGACGCCATGACGGGTCAAGACGCAGCAAATACAGCAAAAGCCTTTGGCGATGCGCTACCTCTTACCGGTGTAGTTCTAACTAAGGTTGATGGTGATGCTCGTGGTGGTGCGGCACTTTCAGTACGCCATGTCACGGGCAAACCAATCAAATTCTTGGGTGTCGGTGAAAAAACTGACGCGCTAGAACCGTTCCACCCAGATCGTGTTGCTTCACGTATTCTTGGCATGGGTGACGTTCTGTCTTTGATTGAAGACCTACAACGCAACGTTGACCAAGAAAAGGCAGAAAAGTTAGCGAAGAAGTTCAAAGAGAAGAAAGGTTTCGACCTTGAAGATTTCCGTGAACAGCTAGGCCAGATGCAAAACATGGGCGGCATGATGGGGATGATGGATAAGCTTCCAGGAATGTCCCAGCTACCAGACAATGTGAAAGATAAAGTCGATGACAAGATGTTCAAACAGATGGAAGCGATCATCAGCTCCATGACAATGAAAGAACGTCAACGCCCAGAAATTATCAAGGGCTCGCGCAAGAAGCGTATCGCGGCTGGTTCTGGTGTGCAGGTTCAAGATGTAAACCGCTTACTAAAACAGTTCACCCAAATGCAGAAAATGATGAAAAAGATGCAAAAAGGTGGCATGAAAGGCATGATGCGCAACATGCAAGGCATGATGGGCGGCATGGGTGGTGGCGGTGGCTTCAACCCATTTGGTCGTTAATTAATCGATTACGCATAGATTCAGGGTGTTAGGTACGTCACAAACTTTAAATTCAATTTATGTTGGTGAAAAAGTAACTAAACTCCTTGCATTGCTCCGGGAGAAGAGTAAAATTCCGGAGCTTTATTTTGGCACGAGACCCCAAACTGTTTAATTTCTTGAATGGTTTTTGGGGTTAATTTTATTTTTGAGAAAGCAAAGAGGACGACATGGTAACCATTCGTTTGGCACGTCACGGCGCTAAAAAGCGTCCATTTTATCAAATCGTAGTAGCGGACAGCCGCAACGCTGCAACTGGCCGTTTCATCGAGAAAGTTGGTTTCTTCAACCCAACTGCTAAAGGTCAAGAAGAAGGTCTACGTCTAGACCTAGACCGCGTTAACCACTGGGTTGGTCAAGGCGCGTCAGTATCTGACCGTGTTGCTAAGCTAGTTAAAGACGCTCAAAAAGCGGCTTAATTTTTTACTTGAAAAGTAGAAACTAGTTTATGTCGATGAAAGGTAAAGAAACAATGAGCAACGAAAAGATTGTTGTAGGCAAGTTTGGTGCTACTTACGGCATTCGTGGTTGGCTTAAGGTTTTTTCCTACACAGACAATGCTGAAAGCATTTTCGATTACAGCCCTTGGTACATTAACCAAAAGGGCAAGTGGGTTGAGTACAAAGTAGAAAGCTGGAAGCGTCATAACAAAGGTATGGTGGCTAAGCTGGAAGGCATGGATGTTCGTGAAGACGCGCATCTAATGACGAACTTTGAAATTGCTATTGACCCTGCGGTACTTCCTGAATTGTCAGAAGATGAATTCTACTGGCGCGAATTGTTTGGGATGCAAGTTGTAACTACTAAAGGTTACGATCTAGGTGTCGTTACTGACATGCTAGAAACTGGCTCAAACGATGTTCTGGTTGTTAAAGCAAATCTTAAAGATGCTTTCGGGCAGAAGGAACGATTAATCCCGTTCCTTGAAGAGCAAGTGATCATTAATGTTGATCGCGAAGCTCAACGGATCGAAGTTGACTGGGATCCTGGATTCTAATCTCCAAAATTACAGAGCGAGATAAACATGTGGGTTGGCGTTATTAGCCTTTTTCCAGAAATGTTCCGTTCTGTTACTGATTTTGGAGTAACAGGTCAAGCGGTTAAAAAAGGTCTTTTGTCGATTGAGACTTGGAATCCTAGAGATTTCACTCACGACAAACATCGCACAGTCGATGACCGACCTTACGGTGGTGGCCCTGGTATGTTAATGATGGTTCAGCCTTTGCGCGATGCCATTCATACCGCGAAAGCAGCCTCACCGGGCAAGACGAAAGTCATCTACCTTTCTCCTCAAGGTCGCAAGCTCGACCAGAAAGGAGTGGAAGAACTGGCAACGAATGAGAACTTGCTTCTGATTTGTGGTCGTTATGAAGGGGTAGATGAGCGCATCATTCAATCTGAAGTCGACGAAGAATGGTCGATTGGTGATTTTGTGATGACGGGTGGTGAGATACCAGCCATGACGTTAATCGACTCTGTCTCTCGGTTTGTTCCGGGTGTACTAGGGGATTTCGCGTCAGCAGAAGAAGACTCTTTTGCAAATGGCTTGTTAGATTGCCCTCACTATACGCGTCCAGAAGTATTGGATGACAAAGAGGTACCAGCGGTACTGATGTCAGGCAATCACAAGGACATTCGTCAATGGCGACTCAAGCAGTCGTTGGGCCGTACTTGGCTAAGAAGACCAGAGCTCCTGGAAAACCTAGCTCTGACTGACGAACAGGAACAATTACTTGCTGAGTTTGTTAATGAGCATAAAGCCATTAAAGAACATAACGCAAAGTAACCTAATTTATTTAGTATCAGTTTATTCTAGGAATTTAAAAAATGAGTAACATCATCAAAGCTCTTGAAGAAGAGCAAATGAAATCAGACCTACCTAAATTTGCACCAGGTGACACTGTTGTAGTTCAAGTTAAGGTAAAAGAAGGTGACCGTGAGCGTCTACAGGCTTTCGAAGGCGTTGTAATCGCAATCCGTAACCGTGGTCTACACTCTGCTTTCACTGTACGTAAGATCTCTAACGGTGAAGGTGTTGAGCGTACGTTCCAAACACACTCTCCAATCGTTGATAGCATCGAAGTTAAACGCCGTGGTGCAGTACGTCGTGCCAAGTTGTACTACCTACGTGAGCGTTCTGGTAAGTCTGCTCGTATCAAAGAGAAACTTGCTAAGAAGTAATGCTATAACTAGCGTTCTCATCTTAAACGGAGTCCTTTTAGGGCTCCGTTTTTTTATTTGTGTAATTAGCTTGCTCGTTTCTTTTCACCCGACCTGCACTGTCGATGCTCATGCACTGACGTACACTCCACGCCTCTGTCTTGTTGTGAATAGATTCCTGATGTCGCTATGGCTCCTCGGAATGACGGGAAACAATGATCAAATATTACTGGGTACTGTGGTTAAAATTCGTCATTCTGGATAGCGACGAAGGAGCGTGATTCAGATTCCCCAAGAAGGAACCTAGGGTATTCTTTTACCCTAGGTCTCAATTTAATACTGGTCTTCAGACCAGCCATCACTATCGGACATATCGGGTGCGCCTGGGATGGTGTTTTCTTCATCTGCCCATTCACCAAAGTCAATCATTTGGCATTGTTTACTGCAGAAAGGGCGATGAGGACTTTGTTCTCCCCATTCTACGTCGGCGCCACATTGTGGGCATTGAACGATGGTAACTTTAGACATAGTTGAGCGTCCCATTACTAATTGGTGTTAAAGGGTAGTATACCTAAACGAATTAAAGATGGCTTATTCAACGCGCTATTGCTGCTACGAAATTTTATCAAATATAAGCGCAATAAAGCGTTGAATTTTAGATTATGGAGGCGAGGCGTAGTGTCGTCTTAGCTGCACACAGCAAGTTCAAATTCAATATCTTGTGTGCACGCTTGACCGTTTTCAAACGACATGAACTTGATCGCAAAGCGATTTTTATGACCTGAAATCATAGGATAAACGCCATATTCCATTGGGATGTGAAGTCTTAGAATGTTGGCTTCATCAGCGTCGCTTTGGAAGAAACCTGCACGACCGATTTGAGCTTTGAAATGTCCGGTCTCTCTAGTGAGCTTTAACCATAACGAAAGCGCATCAGATAAGGGCTTTAAGCTTGCTTGCCACTGTTGTGCATCACGCTTTTTACGTTCAATAGGTAGATGAAGCCAGTAGTGTAATGCTGGCAGATCAAAACAGCATGAACCACCCGGTAGATTAAAGCGTTGACGGATAGAGCTTAGGAAGCGATCTTCTTTTAATGCTTGGCCAAAACGTTCAGCACCCATTAGTTGGCTATGAACGACATCTATCTCTTGTAGTAGGGTATTTAATGCGTCTTGATCGACACCATCAACATTGAGCCAATGGCGGTACGACAGCCGCTGCTTCTCAAGATCTTTAGCCAGTTCACTTTTCAGTTGGATTTGTTCGAAGATCTCAACCATATCGAATAACGCACGGAAAAACAGTTGATACTGATGATTTTCGCTAAACCCAGAGGCCAAGTGAGCCTGACGCAGCAGAGACTCTACTCTTAGATAAATACGAGTTTTCTCATTTAACGGATGTTCAAATTTGTGCGTGGTCATCGACATAAGCCTTTGTGAGTTTCGTTCCTATTTTCGCAGATTTTTCTTACACATGGCTAGGTACTTTTCGTGCAAATCTGTGATTTGAAGCAAAAGATCAGGGTCACTTGGATTATTCTTAACCACATCGTCTGCAAGCGCGAGCCTTTGCTCTCTTGATGCTTGAGAGGCAAGGATGGCGCGAACTTGATCTTCACTCACATTGTCTCGTTTCATCGTGCGAGATATCTGTGTATTCGGTTCTACATCGACGACAAGAACGCGATCACACAAACTATCTAGCTTGTTTTCTACGAGCAACGGCACCACAAGTAACGCATACTCTGAAGTGACTTGCTGCAAATCTTCGATCATCTTTTCACGAATTATCGGGTGCAACAGTGCGTTGAGCCATGCTTTTTCATCTGAACTCGAAAAGATTTTTTCTCTCAGCTTTGCGCGATCTAAAGTTTGGTCTTCACGAACTATATCGTGACCAAAATGTTCAATAATCGCGTTTAGGCCGGGAGTACCTGGCTCGACAACTTCTCTTGCTACAATGTCGGCATCGACGATATCGATTTTAAATTGTTGTTTGAACAGATTCGCGACGGTTGTTTTTCCACTAGCGATACCACCTGTTAAACCAATAACCAAAGCCATTTACACTCCTAGAACTGAAGTAAAGTACCAGTTTAAAATCTGGTCGCCCCAAATTAAGCTTATCCAACCAGCAATTGCTAAGTAAGGACCGAAAGGGAAAGCTTTTTCAATTCCCTGCTTTTGCAAGCGTAGTTGAATGATGCCAAATACGATGCCAACCACAGAAGAAAGTAGAATGATCATCGGCAGTGACTGCCAACCTAGCCAAGCTCCTAGTGCCGCTAGTAGTTTAAAATCACCATACCCCATTCCTTCTTTACCAGTAAGTAACTTAAAGCCCCAGTAAACGGACCAGAGACATAGGTAACCAGCAATAGCACCAATGACAGAATCTTGTAGAGTAACAGGACTTATTTCGACTAATGCTAAGGCAATGCCAGCCCAAGTTAATGGTAATGTTAATTGGTCAGGTAACAACATAGTATCGAGATCGATAAATGTTGCGGCGATTAAGATAAAAGTGAAAAAGAGTAGTGCAACGGTAAAGTAACTAAAACCAAAGTAATAAGCGACAAAGCCTGAGCAGAATGCAGTGAGCAGTTCAATCAGTGGATAGCGTGTGCTAATGGTTGTCTGACAGTTGTGACATTTGCCTTTTAAAAGCAGCCAGCTAATCACAGGAATGTTGTCGCGAATACGTATCGGTGTTGCGCATTTCTGGCAGGAGGAGCGTGGGACGCTCAAGGTCAGCACTTCTTTAGGAGGTTCTATTTTGTATTCAGGAAATGACTCGGCACATTCGCGTCGCCATTCTAGTTCCATGATTTTAGGTAGTCGATAAATAACCACATTGAGGAAGCTACCCACGATAAGACCGAAGATGGTGGCAAACACAACGAATAGCCAAGGGTAGTACTGGAATACTTCCATATTTGTCTCTTGAGCGATGAGTGAAATCAGCAAGATGCTGTTTTAAAGGAGTTAACAGCTCATTCTAGCCCAATACACTCATTAAGTTAAAGATTGGCAAGTACATTGCTGTCACTAATCCGCCAACAACGATACCTAAAAAAACGATAATTAGTGGCTCTAGAATTTTACTAAGGTTGTCGACGGTGTTGTCGACTTCAAACTCGTAGATTGTTGCAACTTTATTGAGCATATCGTCAATTCGACCAGACTCTTCACCGATCATAACCATTTGTAACACCAATTCAGGGAACACATTACAGTTGCGCATGGCTACATACATTGGCATACCTGCGGCGGTATCACGGTAAACTTCTTCTATGGCGAGTTGATAGTGCAAGTTTCCTGATGTTTTTGATGTAGTTTTTAAACTGGTTAGAATTGGAATGCCCGCTGTAAAGCTTGTGGCGAGTGTTCGACTAAATTTGGCGATAGCGGCTTTTGATAATACAGGGCCCAGGACAGGAAATTTAAGCACAGAGCGGTTGAGCATTAAGCGAAAAGAATCTGAACGCTTAGAGAGGATTCTCGCCGAAATGAATAAACTAATGGAGCCTAGTGCGATAAACGGACTCCAGTTTTGTGTCCAGGCGGAAAGATCTAATACTTGCCTGGTAAACCACGGTAAGTCAGCACCAAAACCAACAAACATTTTTTCAAACTCGGGAATGACTTTGGTGAGCATGATAAACGACACTCCTAACGCTACTAGCACTACCATGGCTGGGTAAATCAGTGCTTTGATCACTTTCGCACGAAGCTGCTCATTTTTTTCTCGGTAGGTGGCTAAGCGCTCGAACACTTCCGCTAAGTTACCGGATTGCTCACCTGTTGCGATAAGGTCGGTATAGAGTGGGTCAAAGTGTTCACTTGCAGTGCGCATTGCTTTTGACATGGGCGTCCCCGCTTCAACGGCGCGTGTCACGCTCATCAAAATGGATTTCATCTCTGCTTTTTTATGATTTTCTGAGACCAATTTTAAAGCCTGAACTAAGGGTACACCGGTTATCAACATCGTCGAAATCTGACGGGTAAACACCGTGATGTCTCTGCCTTTCACGCGATGGCTGAGTTTAGTGAGAAACGAGATACTGCTTTTCTTTAACTTCTTGATCTTGATGTGCTGTGCGTCTAGACGCTCGCGTACTTCAATTTCTGTCATCGCGAGGGTTTGTCCAGACGTCTTTTTGCCTGAACTGTTGATGCCTTTCCAGCGGAAGTTTTTAAGTTGTGGTGTAGTGCTTTTCATAGAGGTGACTGCTGATTAAAGGATTAAAAATAAAGTACGCGCTGTAGTTCACTAAAACTTGTGATCCCTTGTTTGAGTTTTTCTATGCCCGACATTTGTAACGTGCTCATACCATTTGCGATGGCGAGTTTTTCTAGTTCATGTACCGAGGCACCTTTAATAAGCGCTTCGGAAAGAAATTCATCAAAGCGCATCACTTCATAAATCCCCGTTCGGCCGGAATAACCATGGGTACACTCATTGCATCCATCGGGATTGGCTTTAAAAATGTTGTCGCTTGCTTGAATTCCAAGATGTTGTAGCTGAACGGTAAGCTCTTGTGATTGTTTACAGTGCGAGCACAGTTTACGGGCTAAGCGCTGGGCAATAATCAAACTAAGAGATGAGGCCAAGTTAAAGCTTTCTACGCCCATGTTTGATAAACGAATAACCGTTTCAGCCGCAGAATTGGTATGTAAGGTTGAAAGTACTAAGTGACCAGTTTGCGAGGCTTTGATCGCGATTTCTGCAGTGTCTAAGTCACGAATCTCACCGACCATTACCACATCGGGGTCTTGACGTAAGAAAGAGCGCAGTGCTTCGGCAAAACCAAAACCAATCTTAGGCTGGACTTGAACTTGGTTAATGCCCGATAAGTTAATTTCTACTGGGTCTTCTGCCGTAGAAATGTTGATTTCTGGTTTATTGAGGATACTCAGCCCGGTGTACAAAGAAACGGTTTTTCCGCTCCCGGTTGGACCTGTCATCAGAATCATGCCTTGTGGGCGACGCAGCGCATCCAAGTACAATTGTTTTTGTTGTTCGCTATAACCAAGCTTGTCGATATCCAATGACGCAGAGCTGCTGTCGAGCAGTCGTAGTACAATTTTCTCTCCAAATAGAGTAGGCAGCGTGGATACACGCATATCAATTGCGGTGTCTTGATTCAACTTGAGCTTAATACGCCCATCTTGTGGTAAACGTCGCTCTGCAATATCAAGCTTAGAGAGGATTTTGATACGAGCGGATAAGCGGCGACTCAAGTGGCTTGGTGGCTGCTGTGTTTCAATTAAGATGCCATCACAGCGCAGGCGCACGCGGTACATCTTTTCATAAGGCTCAAAGTGGATATCGGATGCGCCTTTGCGCACAGCGTCCAATAGAATTTGGTTGATGTAACGGCTAACAGGAGACTCATCTTGGCTCAAGTCTTCAATGTTGTCGATTTCATCTGCGCCCACGTCAACCAGATTGGCTAACTCTTCTTGGTTGATCTCTTTTAACCCGGACTTCTCATGACTCAATGAACGACCATACAAGCGTCGAATTGCCGCGGTCAGTTCGCGAAAATCAGCCAGAACAAGTTCGACTTGCAAGCCTGTTGCAAAACGAAAGTCGTCTTCGGCTTGAAGATTGGTTGGATCGGCAACCGCGAGAATCAAAGTTGATGAGGTGCGATTAAGCGGCAGAGCGTTGTGCCGAGTGATCAAATCTCGCAAACCTAGTGTTTGGCATAACGAAGCGTATTCGTATTGATTGAGAGAAGCGCAAGAAAGCCCGAAAACAGAGCTTAGGTGCTCCGTTAATTCATGAGATTGAAAAAAGCCAGAATTGAGCAAAGCCTCCGGCATTGATTTACCAGAAGCTTTAGCTTGCTCAAGTAACAGTTCTTCTTGGGAAAAAGTCAGTATCCCTGCTTGGCGAAGAACTGTTGAGAGGTTGGTTAGCATTAGTTACCAGAACAATCTATGCTACGTCCAGCGGTTGTACAGCCAGTACCTGTTAGGTCCCATTGTACAACACCATTACCAATCTGAGGGGTCAATGTTAAAGTCAGGTTAGCACCTTGATCATCAACACCGGTAGTGGTCATGGTGATAATGCCATTTGTAACCGCTAACTCGTCCACATAAGCAATGGTCGCACCAGCGTTATTTGCTGCAATTGCTGCTGGGATGTCATTGGCGGCGTTGTTGCAACCGTTAAGCTGGCCACGCTCTTGAGCACACATGGCAATGGCTGTTTTAAAGCCACTGATCCCTGCTGCTGCACCCGCAACACGAGTTCGTTGTGTGTAGTCTGAGTAGGCAGGCACGGCAAATGCAGCCAAAATACCGATAATCGCCACCACAATCATCAATTCAATCAGAGTAAAACCCTGTTGTTTTTTATGTTTACTGTTTTTCATTTTTAACCCTTTCTTAAAAATTAATAATGCTCTTGCATTAGCGAAAGATTATGGAGAGTTAAGGTGGGTTGAAAATGGGGAAGAGATGGGCTCTCGAGTGAGATAAAACTCTTTGGTAAAAAGTTGCATATCGCATGCAGAGTTTTGCGAGTAGTACTATTTTTTTAGTGGATAAAAAGAAAGGGCCAATTGGCCCTTTTAAATGATGAGTTACTCACAACTCACTGAGTTAGTTGAAGTAATTTAGATTTGTTGCTTTTATTATTTGAAGCGCATCGAAAGATCCATCGCTTTTAAATGCTTAGTCAACGCGCCTACCGAAATGTAATCGACACCGGTTTCTGCGTATTCTGCGATGGTCTCTAGCGTAATGTTGCCGGAGTTTTCTAAAGCGGCACGACCTGCGTTAATCGCTACGGCTTCACGCATCATTTCTTTTGTGAAGTTATCGAGCATGATGATGTCGGCACCAGCCTCTATCGCTTGTTTCAACTCTTCTAAGCTTTCCGTTTCGACTTCTACCGGTTTGCCTGGGTTGAGCTCTTTCGCTTTTTGGATAGCTTGAGTGATGCCACCACAAGCAATAATGTGATTTTCTTTAATAAGGTAAGCGTCGAACACACCGATGCGATGGTTAAAGCCACCACCGCAGGTCACGGCGTATTTTAGTGCGCTACGCAGACCAGGAATGGTTTTGCGTGTGTCTAGTAGACGGCACTCAGTATGCGCGATTTTTTCAGCGTACTCTGCGGTAACTGTTGCGCAGCCAGACAGCGTTTGGATGAAATTCATTGCGTTACGCTCACCAGTCAACAGGTCACGAGCAGGGCCTGTCAGCGTGCAAAGGGTTTGGTTAGGTTTGACCTTATCGCCGTCCTTTACGTGCCATTCAATGCTGACCTTGCCACCGAGCTGTTTAAAAACTTCATCAGCCCATGCTTGACCACAGAACACACCATGCTCACGAGTAATAATCGTTGCGGTATTAACCGCATCGGCAGGGATCAAAGATGCAGTAATGTCATTATCTGCGTCGACACTGCCACCTAGATCTTCTTTTAAGGTATCAGCGACAGAGCGAGTGATCTCTAAAGGGAGTTGTTGTTTAAGGTATTCTAGGCGTTCTTGAATGTTGTGTGTGTTCTTCATCGCAAATCTTGTCTTGAAAGGGAGATGGCAACGAATGATACTCTCCGGTGTCAATAATTTCAGCAGTTAATTTGCAAAGTAGAGAGGTTGATATGCGCCCAATTATCGAGAATGGCTGGCTGACACAAGCAAAGCATGTTCCGTCACCATTTTTTGATGCCCGCTCTGATGTAAACGACATCTCTCTGCTGGTGGTACACAATATCAGTTTGCCTCCTGGGCAGTTTGGTGGACCATATATAGAGGACTTCTTCACTGGCAAGCTAGACCCAAATGAACATCCATTTTTTGAAGTTATTCACAAAATGGGCGTTTCTGCACATTGCTTGATTAAAAGAAACGGCGAGGTTGTTCAATTTGTTTCTTTTCTCGATAGAGCATGGCATGCCGGTCAATCCAGTTTCGCGGGCAGGGAGCGTTGTAATGACTATTCCATTGGTATCGAGCTTGAAGGGACAGAATTTACTGCCTACACAGAAGCGCAATATCAATCACTTGCAGAGATCACTGAGGTGATTATGCAGTCTTATCCTCAAATCACCCCGCCACGAATTACCGGTCATCAATATATTGCGCCCTTGAGAAAAAGCGATCCTGGTCTAAGCTTTGATTGGGTGAAATATAGACTGCTTATACAGCGTTGATTTGTAGCGAAAGTGTAAATTCAAAAAAGCGAAATAAATAAGGCATACGATCAGGTATGCCTTTTTTTGATACCAGAAATATTAATGATTGTTAAAAGTTAACTACATTTTTACGCTCGTACATGCCGTTTTGGTGAATAAATAGACTGATAATTTTGTCATTTTCTGTATTTCTTTTCCAAAACTGCTAGCACGTCGACTTCCCATTTGTATGCTTTATGTAATTGGTCATACCAATTCTATTGCTGTTTTAACAGTCGATTGTTATCAGAGTGTTGGAAGTAAGCTCGTTCTATGATTTAGGTCAATTTTCGGCTGGACAGTGGCGTTTTAATTATGTTAATTTCTGCACCAACTTAAAATTGGTATTACCAATTACCTGCAAGAGTAGAAGAACAATAAATTATGGCTTATCAAAGGATTCGTCAGCCAAAACTCTCTGATGTTATAGAACAAGAGTTAGAAAGGTTGATAGTGGAAGGAACATTGTCTCCGGGGCAACAACTGCCTCCAGAGCGTGAACTGGCAAAACAGTTCGATGTGTCTCGTCCTTCAGTCCGAGAAGCCATTCAACGCTTGGAAGCGAAGCGTTTGTTGACTCGTCGCCAAGGTGGCGGAACATTCGTAAGTGAGAATATCTGGAAGAGCTTTTCAGATCCCTTGTTGAATTTGTTGTCTAGTCATTCTGAAACCCAGCTTGATGTGCTTGAGTCTCGTCATGCAATGGAAGGAATTTCAGCTTACTTTGCAGCTTTACGTGGTACCGAAGAAGATTTTGCGCGTATTCAAGGTTGCCTTGAACGCATTAGCCAAGAGCAAGCAAACAACGATATCGAAGCTGAATCTGCGGAAGTGATGCAATTTTTGATCGCTTTGACAGAAGCCGCGCACAACGTGGTTTTGTTGCACATTGTTCGAAGCTTAGCACCTTTGCTTGAGCAAAATATTCTACAAAATTTTAAATTACTACGTCGCCGCCCAGAAGCGGTCGAGAAAGTCAGTAAACACCGAGCCAATATCGTGGATGCGATTGTTTCTGGTCAGCCTGAAAAGGCGCGAGAAATGTCCCACTCGCACTTGGCTTACATCGAAGAAACATTGTTGGATTTGACTCGAGAAGAGTCTCGACGAGAGCGTTCTCTACGTCGAATTCAGCAGGGTAATGACTCGTAAGAGCGTTACTTAAATAAGTAGATCCAACCAACAGAAGGATAGATCGCCATGTCTGATATGAAGCATGACGTAGATGCACTG
>NZ_JAWOTE010000010.1:109403-160341 GCF_033338695.1 Vibrio sp. Vb1166
GTTACTTAAATAAGTAGATCCAACCAACAGAAGGATAGATCGCCATGTCTGATATGAAGCATGACGTAGATGCACTGGAAACTCAAGAATGGCTACAAGCGCTTGAGTCAGTTGTACGTGAAGAAGGTCTAGAGCGTGCTCAATTCCTATTAGAGCAAGTTCTAGATAAAGCACGTCTAGACGGTGTTGATATGCCAACAGGTATCACAACTAACTACATCAACACGATTCCTGCAGACCAAGAACCAGCATACCCAGGTGACACAACACTTGAGCGTCGTATTCGCTCAATTATTCGTTGGAACGCTATCATGATCGTTCTACGTGCATCTAAGAAAGACCTAGAGCTAGGCGGCCACATGGCGTCTTTCCAGTCTTCTGCTGCGTTCTACGAGACATGTTTCAACCACTTCTTCCGTGCACCAAACGAGAAGGATGGTGGCGACCTAGTTTACTACCAAGGTCACATTTCACCAGGTATCTACTCACGTGCATTCGTTGAAGGTCGTCTAACTGAAGAGCAGCTAGACAACTTCCGTCAAGAAGTAGACGGCAAAGGTATTCCTTCATACCCGCACCCTAAACTGATGCCTGAATTCTGGCAGTTCCCGACAGTATCGATGGGCCTAGGTCCAATCGCTTCTATCTACCAAGCTCGTTTCCTTAAGTACCTAGAAGGCCGTGGTCTTAAAGATACTTCAGAACAGCGCGTTTACGCGTTCCTAGGTGACGGTGAGATGGATGAGCCAGAATCACGTGGTGCTATCTCTTTCGCTGCGCGTGAGAAACTAGACAACCTATGTTTCCTAATCAACTGTAACCTACAGCGTCTAGATGGCCCTGTAATGGGTAACGGTAAGATCATTCAAGAACTTGAAGGTCTGTTCAAAGGTGCTGGTTGGAACGTAGTGAAGGTAATCTGGGGTAACAACTGGGATTCACTACTAGCTAAAGATACGACTGGTAAGCTTCTACAGCTTATGAATGAAACGATCGACGGCGACTACCAAACATTCAAATCAAAAGATGGCGCGTACGTACGTGAGCACTTCTTTGGTAAGTACCCAGAGACAGCTGCACTTGTTGCTGACATGACTGATGACGAAATCTTCGCACTTAAGCGTGGTGGTCACGAGTCTTCTAAGCTATACGCGGCATACAAAAACGCGGCAGAAACTAAAGGTCGTCCAACAGTAATCCTAGCTAAGACTGTTAAAGGTTACGGCATGGGTGAAGCGGCTGAAGGTAAGAACATCGCGCACCAAGTTAAGAAGATGGACATGACTCACGTACTACACCTACGTGACCGTCTAGGTCTTCAAGACATCCTAACTGACGAAGCAGTGAAAGAACTTCCGTACCTGAAACTTGAAGAAGGTTCAAAAGAGTACGAATACCTACACGCTCGTCGTAAAGCGCTACACGGCTACACGCCACAGCGTCTACCAAAATTCACTCAAGAATTCATCGTTCCTGAGCTAGAAGAATTCAAGCCACTACTAGAAGAACAGAAGCGTGATATCTCTTCTACTATGGCATTCGTACGTGCGCTAAACGTTCTACTTAAGAACAAGAACATTGGTAAGAACATCGTTCCTATCATTGCTGACGAAGCACGTACATTCGGTATGGAAGGTCTGTTCCGTCAAATCGGTATCTACAACCCGCACGGCCAAACTTACACACCAGAAGACCGTGGCGTTGTTTCTTACTACAAAGAAGCGACTTCAGGTCAGGTTCTACAAGAAGGTATCAACGAGCTAGGTGCTATGTCTTCATGGGTTGCTGCTGCGACTTCATACTCGACAAACGACCTACCAATGATCCCGTTCTACATCTACTACTCAATGTTCGGCTTCCAACGTGTTGGCGACATGGCGTGGATGGCTGGTGACCAACAAGCACGTGGTTTCCTACTAGGTGCAACTGCGGGTCGTACAACGTTGAACGGTGAAGGTCTACAGCACGAAGACGGCCACTCGCACATTTTGGCGGGTACGGTTCCTAACTGTATTTCTTACGACCCAACATTCGCGTACGAAGTAGCAGTAATCATGCAAGACGGTATCCGTCGCATGTACGGTCCAGAACAAGAAAACGTGTTCTACTACCTAACGCTAATGAACGAAAACTACGCAATGCCAGCAATGCCAGAAGGCGCTGAAGAAGGCATCCGTAAAGGTATCTACAAGCTAGAAACTTACACGGGCGACAAAGCGAAAGTTCAGCTAATGAGCTCTGGTACTATCATGAATGAAGTACGTAAAGCAGCTCAAATCCTAAGCGAAGATTACGGTGTTGCTTCTGATGTTTACTCTGTAACGTCATTCAACGAACTAACTCGCGATGGCCAAGATGCAGAGCGTTTCAACATGCTTCACCCAGAAGCGGAAGCGAAAGTACCTTACATCCAAACAGTAATGGGTACTGAACCTGCTATCGCAGCAACTGACTACATGAAGAACTACGCAGAGCAGGTTCGTGCATACATTCCTGCTGAGTCTTTCAAAGTTCTTGGTACTGATGGCTTCGGTCGTTCAGACAGCCGTGAAAACCTACGTCGTCACTTCGAAGTGAACGCAGGTTACGTAGTAGTAGCAGCGCTAACTGAACTAGCGAAACGTGGCGAAGTTGAGAAATCTGTAGTTGCAGAAGCAATTAAGAAATTCGACATCGACACAGAGAAAACAAACCCGCTATACGCTTAATTAAGAAGGTAGATAAGAAATGGCAATCGAAATTAATGTACCAGACATCGGTGCGGATGAGGTTGAAGTTACTGAGATTCTTGTAAGCGTTGGCGACAAGGTTGAAGAAGAGCAGTCTCTGATCACAGTTGAAGGCGATAAAGCTTCTATGGAAGTTCCTGCTTCTCAAGCGGGTATCGTTAAAGAAATCAAAGTTGCAGAAGGCGACAAGGTTTCTACTGGTTCTCTAATCATGATTTTCGAAGCCGAGGGTGCAGCTGACGCTGCACCTGCTCCTGCGGCAGAAGCAGCTCCAGCAGCAGCTCCAGCTCCAGCAGCAGCGGCAGAACTAAAAGAAGTTCACGTACCAGACATCGGTGGTGATGAAGTAGAAGTTACCGAAATCATGGTTGCCGTTGGCGACAGCATCGAAGAAGAGCAATCTCTTCTAACTGTTGAAGGCGACAAAGCTTCTATGGAAGTTCCAGCGCCATTCGCAGGTACTCTAAAAGAGATCAAAGTTGCAGCAGGCGATAAAGTATCGACTGGCTCACTTATCATGGTATTCGAAACAGCAGGTTCAGGCGCTTCAGCAGCACCAGCACCAGCGGCAGCTGAAGCTCCTGCGGCAGCAGCTCCAGCAGCTTCTGCGGCAAAAGAAGTGAACGTTCCAGATATCGGCGGCGACGAAGTTGAAGTTACTGAGATCATGGTTGCGGTTGGCGACACAGTGGAAGAAGAGCAATCTCTAATCACTGTTGAAGGTGACAAAGCTTCTATGGAAGTTCCTGCACCATTCGCTGGCACAGTTAAAGAAATCAAGATTGCAGCTGGCGACAAAGTGTCTACTGGCTCACTAATCATGGTATTCGAAGTGGCGGGTGCAGCACCTGCTCCTGCAGCAGCTCCAGCTCCAGCTCAAGCGGCAGCACCTGCAGCTCCGGCTCCTAAAGCAGAAGCTCCGGCGGCAGCAGTTCCAGCAGCGACTGGTGATTTCAAAGAAAACGATGAGTACGCTCACGCGTCTCCAGTTGTTCGTCGTCTAGCGCGTGAATTTGGCGTTAATCTTTCTAAGGTTAAAGGTTCTGGTCGTAAGAGCCGTATCCTAAAAGAAGACGTTCAAGCTTACGTGAAAGATGCACTTAAGCGTCTTGAGTCTGGCGCAGGTGCAGCAGCATCTGGCAAAGGCGACGGCGCGGCTCTTGGTCTACTACCATGGCCAAAAGTGGACTTCAGCAAGTTTGGTGAGACAGAAGTTCAACCGCTATCTCGCATTAAGAAGATCTCTGGCGCAAACCTACACCGTAACTGGGTAATGATCCCGCACGTTACACAGTGGGATAACGCAGACATCACGGCTCTTGAAGCATTCCGTAAAGAGCAAAACGCGATTGAAGCAAAGAAAGACACTGGCATGAAGATCACACCACTTGTGTTCATCATGAAAGCGGTAGCTAAAGCGCTTGAAGCGTTCCCAGCGTTCAACTCTTCTCTATCAGAAGACGGTGAGAGCCTAATCCTGAAGAAATACGTGAATGTTGGTATCGCGGTAGATACACCAAACGGTCTAGTTGTTCCTGTATTTAAAGACGTGAACAAGAAAGGCATCTACGAGCTATCTGAAGAGCTAATGGCGGTTTCTAAGAAAGCACGTGCTGGTAAGCTAACTGCGGCTGACATGCAAGGTGGCTGTTTCACTATCTCTAGCCTAGGCGGTATCGGCGGTACGGCGTTTACTCCAATCGTAAACGCACCAGAAGTTGGTATCCTAGGTGTGTCTAAGTCAGAAATGAAACCGGTATGGAACGGTAAAGAGTTCGAACCGCGTCTACAACTTCCACTGTCTCTATCATACGACCACCGTGTGATCGATGGTGCTGAAGGTGCGCGCTTCATCACTTACCTAAACTCATGTCTATCTGACATTCGTCGTCTAGTTCTGTAATAGAAATTAGATGAATGAGAGGCGGCAACTTAGCCGCCTCTGCTAATCATAATTACCGACAATTTGGTTATCAGCCTTGCTTCGTTCAGGGTTTTCACAATCGAATTGTTGTCTAGCTCACAGGCTAAATTGATTTACTTTTCACACCATTAACATCTCTGTAAACTGTTAGCGGTCTGAAAATAACTGTTTAAAACAAATCTCTCTTAAACATAAAAATCGATACCCACTCAGCCTGTTAGGGATAATGACTACAAGAGGTCAAAATGAGCAAAGAAATTAAAGCCCAAGTTGTTGTACTTGGTTCTGGTCCTGCTGGTTACTCCGCTGCATTCCGTTGTGCGGATTTAGGTCTTGAAACTGTACTAGTTGAACGTTACAGCACGCTTGGCGGTGTATGTCTGAACGTGGGTTGTATCCCATCTAAAGCACTGCTTCACGTTTCTAAAGTAATTGAAGAAGCGAAAGCGATGGCTGACCACGGCGTTGTGTTCGGTGAGCCTCAAACAGACATCAGCAAAATCCGCATCTGGAAAGAAAAAGTTGTTAACCAACTAACTGGCGGCCTAAGCGGTATGGCTAAGATGCGTAACGTAACAGTGGTTAACGGTTACGGTAAGTTCACTGGCCCTAACTCTATCCTTGTAGAAGGCGAAGGTGAGCCTACAGTTGTTAACTTTGACAACGCAATCGTTGCGGCTGGTTCTCGTCCAATCAAACTGCCATTTATCCCGCATGAAGACCCACGTATTTGGGACTCTACTGACGCTCTTGAACTAAAAGAAGTGCCAGAAAAACTGCTTATCATGGGCGGTGGTATCATCGGTCTAGAAATGGGTACGGTTTACCACTCTCTAGGTTCTAAAGTTGAAGTTGTTGAAATGTTTGACCAGGTAATTCCTGCAGCAGACAAAGATATCGTGAAAGTATTTACTAAGCGTATCAAAGACAAGTTCAAGCTAATGCTAGAAACGAAAGTAACAGCAGTTGAAGCAAAAGAAGACGGTATCTACGTTTCAATGGAAGGCAAGAAAGCGCCAGCTGAAGCTGAGCGTTACGATGCGGTTCTAGTTGCTATCGGTCGTGTACCAAATGGTAAGCTAATCGACGGTGAAAAAGCGGGTCTAGAAATTGACGAGCGCGGCTTCATCAACGTTGATAAGCAAATGCGTACTAACGTTCCTCACATCTTCGCGATCGGTGATATCGTTGGTCAACCAATGCTTGCTCACAAAGGTGTGCATGAAGGTCACGTAGCTGCTGAAGTTATCTCTGGTAAGAAGCACTACTTCGACCCTAAAGTTATCCCTTCAATTGCGTACACTGAGCCAGAAGTGGCTTGGGTTGGTAAGACTGAAAAAGAAGCGAAAGAAGAAGGCATCAAGTACGAAGTAGCAACATTCCCATGGGCAGCATCAGGTCGTGCAATCGCATCTGACTGTGCAGACGGTATGACTAAGCTAATCTTCGACAAAGAAACTCACCGCGTAATCGGTGGTGCTATTGTTGGTACTAACGGTGGTGAACTACTTGGTGAAATCGGCCTTGCAATTGAGATGGGCTGTGATGCAGAAGATATCGCTCTGACTATCCACGCTCACCCAACTCTACACGAGTCTGTAGGTCTAGCTGCTGAAGTATTTGAAGGTTCAATCACTGACCTTCCAAACAAAAAAGCAGTTAAGAAGAAGTAAGCTTTTTCTGACTGAATGATAGAAGCCGCTGCATTGCAGCGGTTTTTTTATGCTTGTTACATAGGAATATAAATGTGTGCTTAGCTGACAGCAGACAATAAAAAGCCCACCAAACGGTGGGCTGACATATATTACTAGTTAAGCTTTAGTGTTCACGGTTGTAAATGCAAAGCATATCTAAGTATGAATTCACTAGATGTTTCAGTTCCGCTTCACCTTTAGCGCGGTTCGCTTGGACAAACAGTGAGTAACAAATACCGTGGAACAGGTTTGCCAAGTGTTCTGAATCGTGCTGGTCACACACCTCACCGCGTTCAATTGCTTTAATGAACATGTTTTGTACCAGCAACTGGTTAGTACGGTTAGTTGAAACAAACAATGGCCATACTTCATCACGTGTTGAAGCACTCCACTCGAACCATACTTTTAGCCAGTGACAGTCTTGGCTGACAAGCTCGATCATCGCATTAGTAATATTGGCGATGTTTTCACGTGCATGTAAGTCTAGGTCTATGTTATCCGATAGGAAGTTTGAGAACTGACGTACGACGTGATTGAGAACTTCATCCACCAAGTCTTCGCGTGTAGGGAAGTAGTTAAAAACAGTCGCCACAGAAACTTGAGCAATTTCTGCGATATCTGCGTGACCACCACGACCGATGCCGCGGCGCGCAAATACTTCCAATGCGATTTCCATTAACTGTTGCTTACGCTTAATTGGAGAAAGCCTAGTTCTAGGTCTCTTTGCAATTGAGTCCATATCCATTTTCCTTGCCATTTGAGTTGATATTGGGGGTAACCCCCTAATTGATTATTTTAATAGTTGCTTAAAGCAGTGATGAGTGTAATGGTGCATATGCACAAGGTCAACATCTGTAGAACAATTTATATACAGTAATGTCATTATTATTGATAAATTTAGCTATGAACTTTATAAAACTAAGACCTTCTTCCAAGATTTTTTGGCAACAGGATGCGACTTTCAACCCAATGAACGTGGTGATACACTACACGCCGTAAGATTAGGTGATCGTTTGCGTGCGACTTACCTCAACCCACAAATTTAGATTGAGCACAGTATGAAACATACAATAGAAGTCATGATTTCTGAGCAAGAAGTTCAGGAGCGAGTTCGTGAATTAGGCAAACAAATTACAGAGCGTTATCAAGGTAGTGAAGATCTTGTGTTGGTAGGCTTATTGCGTGGCTCATTTGTATTTATGGCAGACTTGGCACGTGCTATCGAACTGACTCACCAAGTTGATTTTATGACAGCGTCAAGCTACGGCAATACGATGGAAAGCTCACGTGACGTTCGTATCTTGAAAGATTTGGATGATGACATCAAAGGTAAAGACATTCTGCTTGTTGAAGACATCATTGACACTGGTAACACACTAAATAAAATCCGTGAGATTCTTTCGCTACGTGAGCCGAAGTCTATCGCGATTTGTACGCTCCTAGATAAGCCATCTCGTCGTGAAGTGAATGTTCCTGTGGATTGGATTGGTTTCGAAATTCCAGATGAATTTGTCGTTGGGGTGGGTATTGATTACGCGCAGAAATACCGCCACTTACCATACATCGGTAAAGTTGTACCTCAAGAATAATCATTGAGTTCAGCATTAAAAATATAAAAAAACGCCCATCTAAGATGGGCGTTTTTCGTTCAACTTTTAGATATGACTTAGCGACAAAGGAGCTTGTTGTCTGTATTTAGAATCGTCGAAAGAGCTTTCTGGTAAGACGCTTCTACGGTTTCCTTAGAGTTAGAACGAATGCCTAAGTACTCTAAGCGACCATCTTCAATTCCGTATACCACACCATGAATTTCAACATCTTGCCCACGCTCCCAAGCGTTTTGCAGGATGGTTGAGTTACCCAAGTTGTACACTTGCTCTGCAACATTAAGCTCGCCTAGTTTATCCGCTCGATCTTGTTGCGGCATTTGATCTAGGTAAGTGCGGTGTTTGAAATAGATATCTCTGATATGTAACAGCCAATTATTAATAAGACCTAGCTTAGGGTTATCAATGGCTGCGTTTACGCCACCACATCCATAGTGTCCACAGACAATGATGTGTTTAACCTTAAGCACATCTACGGCGTACTGGACGACAGATAGACAGTTGAGATCAGTATGGATAACTTGGTTTGCAACATTCCGATGAACAAAGAGTTCACCTGAGTATAGTCCGGTTAGTCGCTCGGCAGGGACGCGGCTATCAGAGCAGCCAATCCAAAGAAAATCAGGCTTTTGCCCCTCAGCGAGTTTTGCGAAGTATTCAGGTCGATCAGATTTGATCTCTTGAGACCATTTCGAATTGTTTTCAAATAACTGTTTTATTTCCGGCATTTTGCAAACTACTTCCCTTAAAAGACAAAATCGCTGCCGCTGTTTGTGTGCACATGCAAGCGATCAGTGTTGTAACTATACACAATGTTACAATTTCGATCTCGTTAAATATTCGTCAGATAGGACTCATCTGACTAGTTTTCATTAAGAAAAAAGTAAAATCTGGTGAAACTATTTGTGGTGTGAATTTAGCCTTAATCTATTTATGGTTTAAATTTTCGCCTAGCTCGTTAAAGTAGTGATATTTTACTTTTTAAAATTGAATGCAGGGAAAATCAGCAGTGTTCGGTAGTCGTTTTGAAGATATCAATTTCAAAGGGGATGTATTTGGCGGGGTAACCACGGCGATTATCTCTCTCCCTCTGGCGTTAGCGTTTGGTGTTGCATCCGGAGCCGGTGCTGAGGCCGGCCTTTGGGGAGCAATAATGGTCGGTTTGTTTGCCTCGTTATTTGGTGGTTCTAATACGTTAATATCAGAACCGACAGGGCCAATGACGGTAATCATGACCGCAGTATTAACCAGTATGATGGCGAAATACCCAGAAACGGGCATGGCTATGACTTTCACGGTTGTCATGATGGCTGGCGCGTTCCAAATCCTATTGGGGACGTTAAAACTGGGTAAATACGTTACCTTAATGCCTTATAGCGTTATTTCCGGGTTTATGTCTGGCATTGGTGTGATTCTTATCATTCTGCAGTTATCGCCTTTGATGGGGTATGCTGCGCCTTCAGGGGGAGTACTCGGAACGTTATCTGCTTTGCCGGAGACCATTTCTAACCTTAAGTTCAGTGAGTTGTTTTTGGGACTACTGACTTTGGGGATTCTTTTTTTCTTCCCTAAGCAATATCGTAAATACGTTCCTGCACAGCTCGTGGCATTGGTCGCGGTAACTTTATTGTCTGTGATTCTCTTTGATACAGAAGATATTCGTCGTATCGGTGAAATTCCTGCTGGGTTACCTTCTCTCGTCGCCCCTTATATTGACACAGATATGTTTGTCGAGATGGTCATTGATGCATTAGTGCTCGGCACGTTAGGTTGTATTGATACTTTGTTAACGGCGGTTATCGGTGACTCATTAACTCGTAAAGAACACGACTCAGATAAAGAGCTGCGAGGTCAAGGGTTAGCTAACATGATCTCAGGCTTGTTTGGTGCGCTGCCGGGGGCGGGGGCTACCATGGGGACGGTAACGAATATCCAAGTTGGGGCTCGTTCGCCATTATCTGGTGTGATTCGCGCACTAATGTTGGCGTTGGTTGTACTGGTTGCTGGCGGGTTAACAGAGCCAATCCCGATGGCTGTGTTAGCAGGCATTGCTGTGTATGTTGGCTTTAACATCCTAGACTGGAGCTTTATTCAGAGGGCACATAAGGTAAGCTTTTCCGGAATGGCGGTGATGTATGGCGTTATGCTGCTTACAGTATTCGTTGATCTTATCGTTGCGGTGGGTTTAGGCGTCTTTATCTCGAACATTATCATCATCGAGCGTTTGAGCCGAGAGCAGGCGCGACAAGTAAAAGCGATCAGCGACGCGGATGAAGATGATGTGCCGCTGACTGACAGCGAGCGTGGTTTGTTGGATCGTGCTAATGGTAAAGTGCTGTTCTTTTATCTTTCCGGTCCGATGATCTTTAGTGTTTCTAAAGCCATTTCACGTCAGCACTCTAGTATTTCGGACTATGACGTGATGATTCTCGATCTTACGGATGTACCAATGATTGATGTGACCGTCGGTTTGGCGTTAGAGAATGCGATTAAGGATGCTCTCGATGCCAATTGTGCCGTGTATTTATTATGCCCGAATGAGCGAACACGAGAACAGCTAGAGAAATTCCATGTGATTGACCTTGTGCCTGATGAAAATATGTACCAATTCCGTTACGAAGCATTGAATGCGGCGGTGGCACATGTTGAGGCAGACCAGTATCAGCGCATAACGGCGTAATCATTCTGACAGTTAAAAACGCAACAGTGTCCTGTTGCGTTTTTTTATGCTCTATTTTGTCTTACTCAGAGATAACCTTTACGAGGTAAGGGTTATATTTCCAATATTATCGAAAGGTTTATTTGTAATCATCGTTATTCAACGATAAACTGATGGACCTCCAATACGATACCCAAGGCGATTTTGTAGTAAACCGCTGCTAAATATGAGTCGGTATTAGTAATCACAAACAAACGGCAATCAAGACCTTATGTACGCATTAGAAATTGAACAACTGCGCAAGACGTATGCAGGTGGCTTTGAGGCGTTAAAAGGTATAAGTCTCCAAGTGAAAAAGGGTGACTTCTACGCGCTTCTGGGTCCCAATGGTGCAGGAAAATCGACCACGATTGGCATCATTTCCTCCTTAGTGAATAAAACCTCCGGAACGACGAAAGTTTTCGGTTATGACATTGATACCGACCTCGAATTGGCCAAGCAGAATTTAGGCTTGGTGCCACAAGAGTTCAACTTCAACCAGTTTGAAACCGTTGAGCAAATTGTGATGCAGCAAGCTGGCTATTACGGTGTGTCTAAAGTATTAGCCAAAGAAAGAGCAGAAAAATACCTGAAAAAATTGGATTTATGGGAAAAACGCCAAGAGCGTGCTCGTAACCTATCCGGTGGGATGAAGCGTCGTTTAATGATCGCAAGAGCTTTGATGCACGAGCCGCAGTTACTCATTTTAGATGAACCAACGGCTGGAGTGGATATTGAACTACGCCGCTCAATGTGGGGGTTTCTGAAAGAGATCAACCAAGAGCAAGGAATTACGATTATTTTAACGACACACTACCTAGAAGAAGCGGAGATGCTGTGTCGAAATATCGGCATTATTAATCGTGGTGAGCTGATTGAAAATACCACCATGAAGGCGTTACTAGGTAAGCTAAGCGTCGAAACATTTATCTTGGATGTTGAGTCAGAAGTCGAGGTGCCTGAGCTTGAAGGTGTTAATCGACAAAGTATTGTTAATGGCTCTTTAGAGATAGAACTAGATAAAAGCCAAGGATTGAATTCGGTATTCAGTCAGTTAACAGAGCATGGCATTAAAGTTCTCTCAATGCGTAACAAAGCCAACCGACTTGAAGAGTTGTTTGTCAGCATTGTAAGAGAGGGGAGTAATTAAATGTACGGTTTATATTGGACGGCATTTCGCAGCTTGCTGAGCAAAGAAGTCACTCGTTTTACACGTATTTGGGTGCAAACCTTAGTGCCGCCAGCCATTACGATGACGTTGTACTTCATCATTTTCGGCAATCTTATTGGCTCTCGAATTGGTGAGATGAGCGGCTTTAGTTACATGGAGTACATTGTTCCAGGTTTGATCATGATGTCGGTGATCACCAACTCATACTCGAACGTGGCGTCGTCATTCTTTAGTGCAAAGCTACAGAAGAACATTGAAGAACTGCTGGTGGCACCGGTACCAAACTATGTGATTATTGCTGGCTATGTGATGGGCGGCGTGACTCGAGGTTTGTTGGTCGGTGCAATTGTTACTTGTGTGTCACTTTTGTTCGTTGATTTGCAAGTGGAGCACTGGGGCATTATTGTCGCGACTGTCTTCATGACGTCGGTGGTATTTGCTCTCGGTGGCTTGATCAATGCGGTTTACGCAAAAACGTTTGACGATATTTCGATCATCCCTACGTTTGTATTGACTCCTTTAACTTACTTGGGAGGAGTCTTTTATTCGATCAGTCTGCTGCCTGAATTTTGGCAAGGCGTTTCTAAGATCAACCCAATTGTCTACATGGTGAATGCGTTCCGCTACGGCTTTTTAGGTGTCTCGGATGTGGGCATTGTCACGTCATTTAGTGTACTTGCAGTGTTTGTTGTTGCACTGTATGCCATTGCGCATTATCTAGTAACCAAAGGGATTGGGCTAAGAAGCTAAGCCATTCTCATAAAGCAAAGAGCGGCGATTCATGCTGCTCTTTCGCGTGCATAACAATACATACCCATACAATTTTTCGGTTTTTATCATGGTAGGTTTCAATCATTTGTAATAAATGAGTGATCCTATGAATATTGTCCCGCCGCCCCCTTTCTCCTATCAGTTACTTAAGCCCAAATATTGGTCTGTATGGTTGGCATTTGGATCTTTAGCGATTCTTGTTAATGTACTGCCATACGTAGTATTACGAATCTTAGGTAGAAGCATCGGCTGTATTGCGATGCATGTAATGAAGCGCCGACACAAGATCGCTCTGCGTAATCTCCAGCTATGTTTCCCTGATTTTACGGATTGGCAATGTAAGGACGTAGTACGAAAAAACTTTCAATACACTGGAATGGCGATCATCGAAACCGGTATCGCCTGGTTTTGGCCAGATTGGCGGATACGTCGGATAACCTCTATTGTTGGAAAAGATCGTTTACTCGCTGAGGAAAAGAATGGACGTGGTGTGTTGGTGGTGTGCAGTCACCATTTAAACTTGGAGATAACCGCTCGTATTTTTAGCCAGTTTGCCCAAGGCTATGGCGTTTATCGCCCAAATTCGAATCCTGCTTATGAGTTTATTCAACATCGAGGTCGAACTCGTTTTGGACATCAAATGATTGATCGAAAAGACGTGAAATCAATGCTCAAAGTTCTGAAGAGTGGTCATCGACTTTGGTATTTGCCCGACCATGATTATGGCGTTAGCCATTCTGTTTTTGCGCCGTTTTTTGCTGTTGAACAAGCGGCGAGTACCGTCGGGTCTAGTGTTCTCATTGATGCAACAAAGTGCGCGGTTATATCTGGCGTTACAGTGAGTAAAAATCACCATTACACGCTGTACATTGGAAAAGACATTAGCGAGCGTTTCGAGAGACGTAATGCGGTTAAAGCGGCAAGCATCTTGAACCAAGAGCTTGAGAAAATGATAAAACGTGATATTCCAGCGTGGATGTGGCTGCACAAGCGGTTTAAAACTCGCCCTGAAGGGTTAGATTGCGTCTATACGTAGAGTATAAAAAAGGTCGACTAAGAGTCGACCTTTTTACTTTTATGACTCAGAGCTTACTCTGCGCTCTCTGAGTTTGTATTGTTAGATTCAGCTTCTTCCTTCGCTTCGACAACCATATCTACCGTTTGGTTATCGATAAGACGAGCTTTGCCTAGGAACGCAGACATCAGAATGACAGCTTGTGTCGTTTCTGGTGTGATCACTTGTAATGTACGAGCATCACGAATGAAGATCTCATCAGGGTGCAGACCTGCAGCTCGAAGTTGGTCGCTTGCATCTTCGATGATCGATGCGTAGTCATCGCGGCCACCGCGAATGGCACTGCTGATCCAACGCATTGTACGAGCAAGTACAGGAGCACGTTGACGCTCGTCCAGCGTAAGCAAGCCATTGCGTGAACTCATTGCTAAACCGTCCATTTCACGTACGGTTGGTACACCGATGATTTCAATGTCCATTGCTAGGTCATCAACCATCTTGCGGATAACAGCAAGTTGTTGGAAGTCCTTCTCGCCGAAGCACGCGACATCCGGTTGTACGATGTTAAACAGCTTATTCACAATCGTCGTCACGCCACGGAAATGACCTGGTCGAGACGCGCCTTCGAGAATTGTTGATAGGCCAGGGACATCGACGAAGGTTTGCTTATCCAGACCTTCAGGGTAGATAACTTCTGGTGTTGGCGTAAATACCACATCGACCCCTTCAGAGGTTAACTTGCTTAAGTCTTCCTCTAGCGTGCGTGGGTAATTATTTAAATCGTCAGCACGATCAAACTGCATCGGATTAACAAAGATGCTTACGACAACGATATCAGCGTATTCGCGTGCTTTACGCACTAAAGTTAAGTGGCCTTCGTGAAGGTTGCCCATGGTAGGGACAAACGCCACTTTACGACCTTCACGTTTAAAGGTTTTAAGGTGTTCACGAACTGCTGAGATTTCCGCAAAAGTTTGCATGCATTTATCCTCTAGGCAATGGTATGAGCGTCGTCTGGGAATACACCGTTGGCTACATCTTCAATGTATTTAGTAACGGCTTTGCGCATATCACCTGTTTCAGCAAGAAAGTTTTTGGAGAATTTCGGCATGTAGTTGGCAGAAATACCAAACATATCATGCATTACGAGAATTTGACCATCTGTTACGTTACCTGCACCAATACCGATAACAGGAACGTCAAGCACTTGCGTAATACGTTCAGCAAGCTCAGCTGGTACGCATTCTAGTAAGACGATTTGAGCGCCTGCTTCTTGCAGCGCTAATGCGTCTTTTACCATGCGGTCTGCTTTTTCTTGATCGCGACCTTGGATTTTGTAACCACCAAAAATATTAACAGCTTGAGGAGTTAAACCAAGATGAGCACAAACTGGAACTGATCGTTCAGTGAGCATTTTCACCGTGTCGACAAGCCAGTCACCACCTTCAATTTTTACCATATTGGCACCAGCACGCATCAGTTTAGCCGCATTTTCGCAAGCTTGCTCTGGGGTGGTGTAGCTCATGAATGGCATGTCTGCCATCAACAAACAATTTGGGCTACCAGCGCGTACGCAACGAGTATGGTAAGCGATATCATCGACCGTTACTGGTAGAGTATCGTTGTGACCTTGCAAAACCATACCTAGAGAATCACCGACAAGAAGTACTGGCATTTCTTGGCTTTCAAACAGTTGGGCAAAGCTCGCATCATAAGCGGTTGAAGTAGCAAATTTACGACCTTCTTGCTTCCACTTGATTAGGTCGTTGATGGTCATTTTTTTCATGGTTTTATCCTTACTAGGAGTTGGCTATGACTGCCAGATACTGAGGCCGTTTCTATCTACTTGTTCCAGTAGTTTAGAGACCTCGGTCCCATCAGGGAGTTGTAAACTTGGTGCAATTTCCGCAAGAGGGTAGAGTACGAATTCACGCTCTTTCATTCCATAATGAGGAACGATCAGCCTCTCGGAATTAATCACCTCATTGCCATAAAGCACAATGTCGAGGTCCAAGGTTCTTGGTCCCCAGCGTTCGTCTTTACGGACACGCCCTTGTTCTTGCTCTATAGCTTGTGTGCAAT
Organism: Vibrio sp. Vb1166; assembly: GCF_033338695.1. Lineage (NCBI taxonomy): Bacteria > Pseudomonadati > Pseudomonadota > Gammaproteobacteria > Vibrionales > Vibrionaceae > Vibrio > Vibrio sp. Vb1166. The sequence continues at coordinate 125,095 of NZ_JAWOTE010000010.1, forward strand.
TGAGCAATTCAATAGGCGTCAAACTGGTGTTAATAGACACAACCGCATTGATGTAATCCGGTTGGTTTTGTGGCCCCATTGGCGTGCTGCTGTATAGCGAAGAAGCTTGAACAAACTCTGATTTAGGCAGCGTTTTTAATGCTTCAATCGCTTGCTTCGCTTGGCTGACAGGATCAGCCAAGTTACTGCCTACCGCAATGTACGCTGTAATCATGATTTGGGCTTACTCTTTTTCTTGCGATAAGTTTTACGGCGGCGCTGGCCTGTTTTCGGTGATTGACCGTCTAAGTCGGCAGCCATTGCTTGACGCATTTCTCGGCCTGCATTTTGAAAAGTTTCCCACCACTTGGCAAGCTTCTGAGTGTCACCACCTTCAATTTCACCGCGCATTTCAAGAAAATCAAAGCCAGCTCTAAATTTATTGAGCTCCATAAGACGGAATGCGCGTTTACCGTTACGTCGTGGAAGACGAAGCTGTAACTGCCAAATCTCGCGAATGGTTGCGGTGTGGCGTCTTGGAATGGCAATTGTGCGAACTTGCTCGTCAAGAATGATGTTGCTCGCTTCCATAATGGCGTCGTAATGGCCTAAGTTGCGCTCTTCCATCAGTTCATCGGCTTTCGCACACAGTGGGTACCACAGCATTGCAGCAAACATAAATGCTGGATTGATGCGTTTCCCATCTTCGATGCGCATGTCGGTAGAATCTAGGACAAGATCCAACATCTGCTCAGTGTGAGAGGAGTAATCTTCTGTAAAGTGCGCTGCAATCGTCGGGAATAGTTGCTGGAATAGGTTGTACTCACGCAGTAGGTGGTAGGTTTCTAAGCCATGACCGGATTGCAATAATTTGAGTGACTCTTCAAAAAGACGCGCTGACGGAATGTCACCGAGCAACGGTGCCATGTGTTCGATTGGCGCTGCGGTGTCTTCTTCAATATCAAAGTCTAGTTTTACCGCGAAACGAACCGCACGCAGCATGCGCACAGGGTCTTCACGGTAGCGTGTTTCTGGCTCACCAATAAGTCGAATTAGGCGATCTTCTAAATCTTCAATACCACGTGCGTAGTCGTGAATCGAGTAATCTGCGATGTTGTAGTACATCGAGTTAATCGTGAAATCACGGCGCTCAGCATCTTCATCGATGGTGCCGTAGACGTTGTCACGCAGCAGCATACCCTCTTTTGATTGCTGAGAAATGCTCTTATTCTTTTGCTCTTGGTGGTGACCACGGAATGTCGCAACCTCAATGATGTCTCGGCCAAACATAATATGAGCCAAGCGGAAGCGGCGACCAATCAAACGGCAGTTACGAAATAGCTGTTTGATCTGTTCCGGCGTTGCGTTGGTCGCAATGTCAAAATCTTTTGGTTTTTGTCCAAGCAGTAAGTCTCGAACCCCGCCACCCACAAGAAAAGCATCGAAACCAGCACCATTTAGGCGGTACAGTACCTTCAGCGCATTATCACTGATCTGCTTACGCGAAATGTTGTGCTCTTCACGAGTTATTACATTGAGAGCGAGCTCTGGAATTGTGGCAGGTTCGCTTGGTGTATAGTCGTTTGTATTCATGTGCATCTGGCAATAACTGGGTTTAATCCAATCTTGCTTTGGTTAGTTTTATACGCCTCTAGGGCCTAATTTTCGGCTAATGATAGCCTACACAATGCCATTTGAGAATCACGGTGTGATCTCGATCTCTGCTGGAAGCTGTTCCAACCGCCAGTTTTCGCAGCCCCAACTAAGAATATCTTCTATGTTGGCCGCCCTTACGGTTTCAGGTATCTCGAAACCTAAAAATGTCATGGCGCGCAATAGAGTAGGTTTTGGTGTATCTATATCAATAGCCGTCGCGTGATTTTGTTTCGACAATTTATTGCCGTTGTTGTCCATCGCCAATGGTAAATGCAAGTAGCTAACTTCTGGCTGACCAAGTATTTGGTACAGGCTAATTTGACGCCCTGTCGGCTCGATTAAGTCTGCACCTCGCACGACTTCTGTGACGCCTTGGTCGATGTCGTCCAATACTACCGCAAGATTATAAGCAAATAATCCATCTCGACGTTTAATAATGAAATCTTCATTAACGAGTTGCTCTGGAATAGTAATGGTTCCCCGCTTTTGGTCGAGGAAATGAGCGACAGGCTTGGTCATTTTTAGGCGAATCGCGCCGTCTTTCAAGTTTTTATCGCGGCAAGTGCCAGGATAAAAACCGCCATGCTCTTTAATTTGCTTACGAGTACATTGGCAATAATAGGCTTCCCCATTTTCGAGCCATTTGTTTATTTGAGCTTGGTAAAGGTCGTGACGTTCGCTCTGGTATACCACTTCTCCATCCCAATGCAGCTGATAGGCCTTGAGTGCCTCTAGGATAAGTTGCGCTGCACCTGGCATTTCTCTTGGTGGGTCTAAGTCCTCAATACGTACTAACCAAGCTCCGTTTTGTGCTTTCGCTTGAAAATAACTGCCAAGAGCGGCAATCAGTGAACCAAAATGCAGTGGACCAGAAGGAGATGGGGCGAATCGACCTACATAGCGTGTCATGCGTGTATCTCGAATTTAGTAAACAAATAGGGTGCGAAGATAGCCAAAACAAAAAGGGAGCCTGAGCTCCCTTCAACAATCATAATGCTTGGTGATTAACCTTGCATTTGCTTCTCTTTGATTTCTGCAAGTGTTTTACAGTCAATACAAAGGTCAGCGGTTGGACGTGCTTCAAGACGGCGAACGCCAATCTCTACGCCACAAGACTCACAGAAGCCAAAATCGTCTTCTTTGATTTTATCCAAAGTCTTTTCAATCTTCTTGATCAAACGGCGTTCGCGGTCACGGTTACGCAGTTCTAGGCTGAACTCTTCCTCTTGAGAGGCGCGGTCAACTGGATCTGGGAAGTTTGCTGCTTCGTCCTGCATGTGGTGAACAGTACGATCCACTTCAGCTCTTAGCTGGTCGCGCCAAGCTGTTAAGATTTTCGTAAAGTGTTCAACCTGCTCTGGTGACATGTACTCTTCACCAGGTTTTTCCTGATATGGCTCCACGCCGGCAATGGCTAGGATGCCTATCGTTTTCTTCTTTGATTCTGGCATACAGCATCTCCTACTTACACCTAGTCAACTGCTACGCAGTCAATTTAAGGCGGGTATCTATAGCAAAAAGAGGCGGTGCAAGCAAATACTGAATCGCAAAGTTATCGTCAATGTGAAGACGACATCATTTTTTCTCTTAATTGATAAAATCAATAGCGGAAATCAGCTTCATTCCAGTATCGCTCAGTTCAGCTTTGTAGCAGAGAACTTCCACTCCAGCGTCTTGTGCTTGTTTGAGTAATAGTGAATATTTCGCGTCTATATGGTGCGCCGCGGATACTTTTTCAATACCTGAATGTAAAACAGTGAATAAAAGTATGGCTCTACTTCCATTTTGTGCCATTTCTGTGAGCTCTCTCAGGTGTTTTTGTCCCCGAGTCGTGACCGCATCTGGGAAGTATCCTTGTCCAGTAGAGTCGGTCTCATCAAGAAGAGTGACGCTTTTCACTTCTATATAGCACTTTGGCTTGTCGTCTGCGCTGAGCAAGATATCAATTCGGCTATTTTCATTGCCGTATTTCACCTCAGTTTGAAGTGTGTCATAACCACAAAGCTCTGAAATGACATTATTTTCAATAGCCTCTACGGCTAATTGATTGGCGCGCGCGGTATTGATACAAATACGGTGGCCTTGTTCGGTTTCACTCAACTCCCAACTATTGGGGTATTTTCGTTTCGGGTTGTCGGAAGTAGAAAACCAAACCTTGTTTCCGGGCGTTGCACAACCCGTCATTGCACCTGTATTTGCGCAGTGGATTGTACGGATTTCACCAGTATCGAGCTCGATATCGGCAAGAAAGCGTTTATAACGTTTGAGTAGAGTGGCGGACTCTAAAGCGGGTGTGAAATGCATTTGCTTATTTAGACAAAAAATTTTTTATGTACAATGTTGCCACCATTACACCATAAGGTATTTTCTTTGTCACAATTGCCGATTGAAGCCGTGATGCCTGAGTTGCTGACGGCGGTCAAAAATCAACATCAAGTGATCTTAAAAGCGGCGCCTGGTGCCGGTAAGTCGACTTACTTCCCTTTGCAGTTACTCTTAAATCATTCGGTGGCTAGAAAAATCGTCATGCTTGAGCCAAGACGACTCGCGGCGCGTAACATTGCCCGTTATCTTGCTGAGCAATTGGGAGAGCATGTAGGTCAACGCGTGGGTTATCGAGTCCGTGGTGAGGCAAAGGTAAGCTCAGCAACGCAGCTGGAGATCGTAACCGAAGGGATCATGACTCGGATGATTCAAACTGACCCTGAACTGGATGGGGTTGATCTACTGATCTTTGATGAGTTTCATGAACGCAGCATTCATGCCGATACCGCTTTGGCATTCAGTTTAGAAGTTCAAGAGGCATTGCGAGACGATCTCAAGCTGGTGGTAATGTCGGCAACGCTTGACCAACAAGCATTACAATCGTTGTTGCCGGAAGCCAGTTACATTGAATCTGAAGGGCGGAGCTTTGATGTGGCAATGCGCTACCAGCCGTTAGGTGTGAACGAGCATTTACCTACGAGTATGGCAAAAACAATAGAAAGTCTTATGAACAAAGAGTCTGGATCTTTGTTAGCTTTCCTACCGGGTGTTGGTGCCATAAAACAAGTTGAAGAGCGGTTGTCTCATTTAGCGGATGATATCGACGTATGCCCACTTTATGGTCAACTGAGTTTTGCAGATCAACAAAAAGCGATTACGCCAGCAGAACAAGGTAAGCGTAAAGTCGTTCTAGCGACCAACATTGCAGAAACTTCACTAACGATTGAAGGCATTCGCCTCGTCGTTGATTCTGGGTTAGAGCGTGTTGCCCGCTTTGATTTGAAAAACGGTTTAACACGCTTAGAGCAAACACGCATTGCACAGTCTTCAGCGATTCAGCGTGCAGGACGAGCGGGACGAATAGAAGAGGGCATTTGTGTTCGTCTTTATTCTGAAAGCCAGTTCAAGCAGCAACCGCTGGTTCCCCAACCCGAAATTTTGCATTCCGATTTGGCTAGTTTAGTTATGGAGCTTGCCTTTTGGGGAGCGAGTGATATCCACGATCTAAAGTGGCTTGATGTTCCAGCTAATGCGTCATTGGAACAAGCGAAGCAGCTATTGGTGTCATTGGGACTACTGACGGAAAAAGGGCAATTAACGTCCGAAGGAAAACAGGCGCATGAACTAGGCGTTGAGCCTCGTGCGGCTGCGATGCTAATTAAAGCGCAATCTTACAGTGATAAGATGTTAAATGCTGCTTTGGCGGCGGTCGCACTGATTGAAGAGCCAGAGAGGAGTGTTACCAATATCGCTCATAGCTTGCATCGTTGGCTTGTTGGTACTCATCCAAAAAAGTCGATGTTGTTCAAGCGTGCTCAATCTCTAGCGTACAAATTGGATACGGTATTTGACCTGAAAGGCGTGGATGAAGATGCATTACCGCTGGTGTTAAGTTTGGCATTTCCAGATCGCATTGCGCAGCAGCGCACAAATCAATTTGGGCGATTTACTTTGGCTAATGGTCATGGTGCAGAATGTCGTCAGGAAGACATGCTAGGTGGCTGTGAGTATTTGGTTGCCGTTGACTTAATGCGTTCTCATTCTAACTCAAGTCAAATTCATTCGGCATGTGAATTGGATGTCAATATATTGCGAACGACCTTTGATACGCTATTTTCGTCTGAAGAAGTAGTGGACTGGGATGAAAAAAGAGGCCGTCTAATAGCTGAGCGACAAACAAAACTCGGTCTGCTGGTCGTTGAACGCGAGCCGTTGCCAAGCCTGGGCAAAGAAAAAATGACACAAGCTTTACTCACGTATGTCCGCCGCCAGGGCTTACAGAGTCTAAACTGGACACCGGCAGCGGAGAGCTTGTTGGCTCGGATTCGTTGTGCGGTGGAATGGTTACCTGAGCAGTCATGGCCAGTGTTTGATGAAGCCAGTTTGCTGGATTCATTAGAGGAGTGGTTAGAACCATACATGACGTCTGTCAGCTCGGTTAAAGACCTGAGCAAGATAAACTTGGTCGAAGCGCTTAATGCTCTATTAGGTTGGCCACTCAATCAACAACTGGATGAATGGTTACCTGAGCATTACCAACTACCCACAGGTTCAAAGAAGCGTATCCGTTACCAATATGGCCACGAGCCGATATTATCGGTGCGTATGCAAGAAGTATTTGGGGAGAGTGGTTCCCCAACGGTGGCTCTTGGCCGCAAGCGTTTGGTGCTTGAACTGCTTTCACCGGCACAACGTCCATTGCAAGTAACGTCGGACTTGGCGGCTTTCTGGAACGGAAGCTACAAAGACGTTCAAAAAGAGATGAAAGGGCGCTACCCAAAACACGTTTGGCCAGATGATCCTGCCAATCATGTAGCAACAACGAAAACAAAAAGACAATTGAATAATGACTGACAGCAAGAAGCCTAGCGCGAAAAAAGCGCCAGCGAAGAAAAGTACAACCAATAAAGGAACCGCAAAACAGACTCGACGTACGCCGAGTAAAAAGCCGACTAACGAGAAACGTTCGTGGTTGAAAGTTCTGTGGTCGTTTAGCTGGAAAGCTGGCGTTGCACTTGCCGCTGTTTTGCTGTTTGTTGGGATTTACTTAGATAGTGTGGTGAAAGAACGCTTTGAAGGCCAGCTGTTTGAGCTGCCAACGGTGGTTTATGCCCGTATCTTGAATCTAAGCCCTGGTGAGAATATCACCATCCAAGAACTGCGCAACGAGCTAGATGTGTTGAATTACCGTAAAGTGAGTCAACCTCGTTACCCAGGTGAATATTCCTCTTCTTCCACTCGGATTGAATTGATTCGTCGTCCATTCGAGTTTGCCGATGGTCCCGAGCCGGATCGTCACATTATGCTGCATTTCTCTGATTCCGGCTTGCAACGTATTCAGTCTTTAGAATCTCGAGGAGACCTTGGTTACTTGCGCCTAGAACCGAAGATGTTGGGCATGCTGGAGAAAGACCGTGATGAACAGCGCCTTTTCTTACGTCGTGATCAGTTCCCTGAAATTTTGGTGGATGCACTGCTTGCGACCGAAGACCGGGATTTTTATCAACATGACGGGGTGTCACCGCTCGCGATTGCACGTGCATTGGTTGCGAACATTAAGGCGGGTCGTACTGTTCAAGGTGGTAGTACGCTGACTCAGCAATTGGCAAAAAACCTGTTTTTGACTCGTGATAAAACACTGTGGCGTAAAGTTCGAGAAGCGTATATCGCGCTAATTTTGGATTACCGTTACAGCAAAGATCGTATCTTAGAAGCCTACCTAAACGAAGTGTACCTAGGTCAAAGTGGAGGTGAAGCGATCCACGGGTTTGGCTTGGCGTCGCGTTACTATTTTGGGCAGCCAATTCAGGAGTTGCGAATCGATCAATTGGCGATGTTAGTTGGGATGGTAAAAGGACCGTCTTACTACAACCCAATTCGTTACCCTGAGAGAACGAAAGAGCGTCGTGATCTCGTTCTGCGCCTGTTAATGCAGCAAAACATGTTGACTTCAGAGCAGTATGAACAAGCTGTAAGTCGTCCACTCGATACGCAAAGCAAGCCACGTATTGCGAGCCGTCAGCCAGCTTATTTCCAACAATTGAGTATTGAATTAAAAGAAAAAGTTGGGGAGCGATTTAAGGCAGAGACCGGACTGCGCGTATTTACGTCTCTGGACCCAGTATCGCAAAGCAAAATGGAACAAGCTATCGCGAAAAAGATCCCAGAACTAGCTAAACGGGGTGGTAAAGAGTTAGAAGCCGCAGCTGTGGCCGTTGATCGCCATAGTGGTGAAATCCGTGCGATGGTAGGTGGTAAACGTGTCGGTTATGAAGGCTTTAACCGCGCGCTCAATGCCAGTCGTCCGATTGGTTCTTTAGTGAAACCAGCGATTTACTTAACGGCTCTAGAACAACCGGATAAATACAACCTAGGCACGACGCTACACGACACGCCGTTAAGTCTGAAGAGCAGTAAAGGTAACGTGTGGACGCCGCGCAACTACGATAGAAAATATCGTGGTGATGTGCCACTTTACATTGCTTTAGCGAAATCACTTAACGTACCGACCGTGCGCTTAGGTATGGCACTTGGCATTCCTGAAGTGTCCAATACTTTAGAGCGTTTGGGCGTGAACAAAGACGAAATTCGCCCAGTGCCTTCGATGTTTTTGGGTTCGTTTTCTTTGACGCCATTCGAAGTTGCACAGATGTATCAGACTCTGACGAATTCAGGTAAGCGTGCAAAACTGACCGCTCTGCGCTCAGTCATGGATATGGAAGGTAATGTGCTGTATCAATCCTTGCCTCGTTCATCAAGAGCCGTGGATGAACAAGCTGCATGGCTAACGACCTACGCGATGAAACAAGGGGTTGCTCAAGGCACTGGCCGCTTCTTACAAAGCCAGTTTGGTTGGGCTGCATTGGCAGGAAAAACGGGTACCAGTAATGACAACCGCGATAGTTGGTTTGTCGGTGTTGATGGTCGTGAGGTGACGACAATTTGGCTAGGCCGTGACGATAATAAACCCGTGAATCTAACGGGGTCGAGTGGTGCATTACGAGTGTACGCAGAGTACTTGAAGCAGCGTATTCCTGAGCGCTTAGAGCTCCCATGGCCAAGAGAAATCACCACATTAGGGTTCAAGCCTACATCTGATGGAGGTTTAGAAATGAACTGCCGTAGTGATTACAAACTGCCGGTTTGGGATAAAACCGGTCAGATAAAGCAACAGTGTGAGAAGAAATCAAACTGGTTAAATAGCATATTTGATTGGTAGCATCGCCAAATCAACAACATTAGCTTGTTTATCTGATTAATTCTTAGTACATATTAGGGCGTGTTAGTACAGTACTGCTAGCACGCCCTACTTGATCAGATATTCAATAAAGGAAGAAGTGAATGTTCAAAAAGCTGTTATCAAGCCCATCGGTTCGCAACTTTGCGCTTTGGGTTAGTACCTTTTTGATGATCACTCCTTCTGTTTCCCTCGCAAACTCTCTAACAAAAACGGATGACTTGGAACCTCGACCAAAGGTGGCGGTTGTGCTCGCTGGTGGCGGAGCGAAAGGGGCGGCACACATTGGAGTTTTAAAAGCATTGGAAGAAATGCAGATTCCTGTGGATATTGTGACCGGTACCAGTATGGGCGCCTATGTGGGTGGGCTTTATGCCACGGGGATGAGTGCTGATGAAATCGAGAGTTTTATCTACACCGTCGATTGGGGCAGCGGTTATCGAGATCGTGTTGACCGTAGCCAACGTAGAGTTCGTGACAAAGAGTATGAAGACCGCTATCAAATTAATACCGACCTCGGCTTAAGATTCGGTGAGGTACGAGCACCAACGGGTGTGGTGCAAGGCCAGAACATGTTGCGAGTATTGCGTGAGACTACAGGGAACTTAGGGCGATTCGATTCTTTTGATGATCTTGCCATTCCCTATCGTTCTGTTGCGACAGATATTCTTGCCCTAGAAGAAGTCGTACTGGGCAATGGTTACCTTGTGGACGCCATGATGGCTAGCATGTCTGTACCAGGAGCGCTTCCTCCCTATAAGCTCAATGGCCATATGCTTGTCGATGGCGGTGTCGTCAATAACATGCCTGTCGATGTGGCTCGCGCCATGGGGGCTGATGTCGTTATTGCCGTCGATATTAGCACCGACTACAAAACCGAAGATGAATTTACGGGGCTGTTTACTGTCGCGGACCAACTCTCTAACTATCTCGTTCGTCGTAGTACACAACAGCAAGTGGACGAGCTTGAACCTCAAGATATCTATATTCGTCCCAATGTGGGCACCATGGAAACTGTCGAGTTCGACAAAATGCCTTGGGCTTTTCAAGCTGGGTACGATATTACCAAGCAGTTAAAAGACAAGCTGAAAGGGTTGCGCTTGTCCAATGCGGACTATCAAAAATACATCGATCGCAAACAAGAAGTTCGTAAAACTTTGATTTATGGCGATCAGCGTGTGGTTGATGACATAGTGATTGTTAATAACACGCACTACAGCGATGTGTTGTTGACGAATCGTATTGAATTAGAAACCGGACGTCGTATTTCAACGGCCGAAATTGAGAAAGCCGTTGAAAACCTCTACGCGTTAGATCGGTTCGAGCTCATCACTTATCACTTTGAAGAGGTTGATGGTGAGACATTGTTGGTTTTTGATGTTAACGAGAAGTCGTGGGGGCCTAATTATCTCAACTTCCGATTTTTTCTTGAAGATGACTTCGATACAGATAGCCAGTACGGCATAGGAATATCGACCAACTTTACCAATTTAAACTCTCATGGCGCGGAGTTGGCGTTCAACGTAGAAATGGGCACGGATAAGCTGATTGAAGCTGAGTTGTATTCCCCTGTTTTATCTAGCCAAGAACTTTTTGTATCGGGGCGAATTTCCTATGGTAGTGAGAGCCGAAACTTACCTTTAACAGAGCCTCAAGCACCAGATTTAGAGTCAGTAAATGACTTTTTTCCGGTCACTTACGATGATTTTACAACAGAGTTAGCGATAGGTATCCAACCCACATTGTGGCAAGAACTTCGATTTGGCGCTCGCTACTCAACCGGAGATATTGAGCTTTCTACTTTGGCTTCTGCTGGTAAATTGGATTTTGAACGTCGTGGCCTGTTTGCCAATTATCGCCTAGATACACTTGATGATTTCGCATTTCCGACTCGTGGGCTTTTAGTCGATCTCGAATATTTAGTGTCTCATGATCAAAGTCCTCAAGGCGTTAGCCTTTTAGAAACTGACAAAATTATTGAAGATACCGTTTATGAAATCTCTGCACGATTTAAAGGTGCAGTGAGTCATCAGCGTCATACTTTAGTCGGACATGCTGAATATAGTTTTGTAGAGAGTAAAAACTCATCTTTACCGCTTGATCCCAGAGAGTTGGGCGGCTTCTTAAGCCTATCGGGAATCCCAAGAAATAGCCTGATCGGACAGAACTTATTTTTCAGCAGTTTGGTGTACCGATATAAGTGGTTTGATAATGATTTCGGATTGTTTGAAGCTCCAGTCTACCTGGGCGCATCGGTCGAATATGGCGGTGTTTGGTCTGATAATGATCTGAAACTAAACGAAGCGCCGCTTTACAATGCTGGCTCCATCTTCTTTGGTGTTGACTCACCAATAGGACCAATAATGTTGGCATACGGTCGTACCGAGCAAGATTTGGATGCTGTGTATTTGATCGTAGGAACATCGTTTAATTAATCGGGTATGAGAAAGCAAAAACTTGGCATATTTGGTCAAAATTAGCAGAACTTTAGTCGTAAGTTGCTATGTTGGTCAAAATGATAAGATTTTAATTTAAGGTTAAATTTGCTATTATTTTGCCCACAGTTTGGCCTCTACGGCGCTGTTTCTCAATCATAATTGAATGAAAACAAGGGCAATGGAGAGCCAAGTTTCCAAGGATGTTCACTCCTTTACTTTAACAATAGTAATAATAGAGGAGGAACCGCAATGAGAGGAAAAAGTCGTGCTTGAAGCCTACCGTAAACACGTCGAAGAGCGTGCTGCTGAAGGAGTTGTTCCTAAACCGCTAGACGCAGAACAAGTTGCTGGACTTGTAGAACTTCTGAAAAATCCCCCGCAAGGTGAAGAAGAAGTCATTCTTGACCTACTTGAAAACCGTATCCCTCCAGGTGTTGATGAAGCTGCTTATGTAAAAGCGGGTTTCCTAACAGCAGTAGCAAAAGGTGAAGTTAAATCACCATTAGTGAGTCGTGAAAAAGCGGCTGAACTGCTAGGCACTATGCAAGGTGGTTACAACATCGAACCGCTAGTTGAGCTATTGGATGATGAAGCACTGGCAGAGATCGCAGTAAAAGCGCTGTCTCATACGCTGCTGATGTTTGATGCTTTCTATGACGTAGAAGAGAAAGCGAAAGCAGGCAATGCGCATGCACAGAAAGTACTTCAATCATGGGCTGATGCTGAGTGGTTCCTTTCTAAGCCTAAGCTTGAAGAAAAAGTCACTCTAACCGTATTTAAAGTAACAGGTGAAACGAACACGGATGACCTTTCACCTGCACCTGACGCTTGGTCTCGCCCTGATATCCCAGTACACGCACTGGCGATGCTTAAAAACGAGCGTGAAGGAATAAACCCTGATCAACCGGGTACTATTGGCCCGATCAAGCAAATTGAAGAGTTAAAAGACAAAGGCCATCAATTGGTTTACGTTGGTGATGTTGTTGGTACTGGCTCTTCACGTAAATCTGCAACCAACTCAGTGCTTTGGTTTATGGGTGATGATATCCCTTACGTTCCAAACAAACGAGCTGGTGGGTATGTGCTTGGTGGCAAAATTGCCCCTATCTTCTTTAACACAATGGAAGATGCTGGCGCACTACCAATCGAAGTTGACGTAACTAAGCTCAACATGGGCGATGTTATCGATGTTTACCCATATGAAGGTAAAGTTTGCAACCACGAAACTGGTGAGGTTCTAGCTGAGTTTTCGCTAAAAACAGAAGTACTGATTGATGAAGTTCGTGCTGGTGGTCGTATCCCATTGATCATCGGTCGTGGTTTGACAGACAAAGCGCGTCAATCGCTAGGTCTTGAGCCTTCGGACGTATTCCGCAAACCAGGTGAAATCGCAGATTCTGGCAAGGGTTACACGCTTGCACAGAAAATGGTTGGTAAAGCATGTGGCGTAGAAGGCATCCGTCCTGGAACCTACTGTGAGCCGAAAATGACGACAGTAGGTTCGCAAGATACTACTGGCCCTATGACTCGTGATGAACTTAAAGACTTGGCGTGTCTCGGCTTCTCTGCTGATCTTGTCATGCAGTCTTTCTGTCACACATCGGCTTATCCAAAACCAGTAGACGTTAACACTCACCATACACTTCCGGACTTTATTATGAACCGCGGTGGTGTATCTCTTCGTCCTGGTGACGGTATTATCCACTCATGGCTAAACCGTATGCTACTACCGGATACTGTCGGTACGGGTGGTGACTCACATACTCGTTTCCCTCTGGGTATTTCATTCCCAGCCGGCTCGGGCTTGGTTGCCTTTGCAGCTGCGACAGGCGTTATGCCGCTAGACATGCCAGAGTCAATCTTGGTTCGTTTTAAAGGTGAGATGCAACCGGGTATTACACTGCGTGATCTTGTTCATGCCATCCCTTACTACGCGATTCAGCAAGGTCTACTAACGGTAGAAAAAGCGGGTAAGATCAACGAATTTTCTGGCCGTATCCTTGAGATTGAAGGCTTAGAAACGCTAACGGTTGAGCAAGCATTTGAGCTTTCTGATGCATCTGCAGAGCGTTCGGCGGCAGGTTGTACTGTGAAATTGTCTCAAGAGTCGATCGAAGAGTACTTAAACTCTAACATCGTGATGCTGAAGTGGATGATCTCTGAAGGCTACGGTGATCGCCGTACTATCGAGCGCCGTATTACTGCAATGCAAGAGTGGCTAGCAAACCCTGAGCTGATGCAAGCAGATAAAGACGCTGAATACGCACATGTGATTGAAATCGATATGGCTGAAATCAATGAGCCAGTACTATGTGCACCGAATGACCCAGATGACGCTCGTTTGTTGTCTGAAGTACAAGGCACAGCGATTGATGAAGTGTTCATCGGTTCTTGTATGACGAACATCGGTCACTTCCGCGCAGCAGGTAAATTGCTTGATAAGTTCAATGGCCAGTTAGCGACGCGCCTTTGGGTAGCGCCACCAACAAAGATGGATAAAGACCAACTGATTGAAGAAGGCTACTACGGTATCTTCGGACGTGCAGGGGTGCGTATTGAAACGCCAGGGTGTTCACTTTGTATGGGTAACCAAGCGCGTGTTGCAGATAAATCAACAGTAATGTCGACTTCAACGCGTAACTTCCCGAACCGTCTGGGTACTGGTGCGAATGTTTACCTATCGTCAGCTGAGCTAGCTGCAGTAGGTGCAATCCTAGGTAAGATTCCAACCAAAGAAGAATACCTAGAATACGCGAAGCAAATCGACGCTACGGCAACGGATACGTACCGCTACTTGAACTTCCATAAAATGGATCAATACACCAAGAAAGCGGACGAAGTGATCTTCCAAGAGCCGGCATAATCAGAAATGCACAATTCAAAAGCACCTCACATGAGGTGCTTTTTTTATGGGAGCAATTCGCTATACTCGCACCAAATTGATACGAAATAGGCAATCTCGGTGGAATTTGAATTCATTCGTAACACGTTGATGGGCGAGTACTACGTAAAATGTAGCATGGGACATGAGATTGTAGGGCGCTGGTTGCAAGAAGAAATTGGCAAAGATCCGATGAAGATTGCACAAGTTGAAAAGCTAATTGAGCAGTCATTTTTAGCGCCTTCTCAGGAGCATAACCTAACAGGCACGGAAATTAGCTTGATGATTCAGGGCGATGAAGTTCTTGTACAAGAAAACGCATTAGCCCATGAATATGATGTCGAGATGGAAAGTGAGTTCGACTTCTACAATGCAGAAAGTACAGCAAGTTGTGGGATAGAGGATTTCATGGCACTTATCGAACAGTGGAAAGACTTTTTGAACATTTAATGCACAGTTTTGGGTAACTTCTCTGCCGTTGCTTTAAATTTGTGAAAAGGGCGCACCGATATGGTGCGCCCTTTTTGTTTATAGATATGTAAATTGAGGTTAGTTTTTATTATTCAATAACTTAAAAACTTGGCACGTAGATTGGATTATAAGAAGTGTTTCAGGATGAAAGCTTCGGAGATAACTCAATGAAAATAATCAATGCCATTATTAAGCCGTTTAAATTAGACGATGTACGAGAAGCATTGGCTGATGTCGGTATCGAAGGGATGACAGTATCAGAAGTTAAAGGGTTCGGTCGTCAAAAAGGTCACACGGAATTGTACCGCGGTGCAGAGTATCAAGTCGATTTTCTACCAAAGGTGAAAATTGAAATCGCGACTCACGCAGACAATGTAGATCGCGTTGTTGAAGCAATTACAAAAGCTGCGCAAACCGGAAAAATCGGCGACGGTAAAATTTTTGTTTACGATCTGAACCAAGCGGTGCGTATCCGAACTGGCGAAATGGACGCAGAAGCACTTTAAGAATTCAAAGGATTGGAGATACTTATTATGGAATTAACAACAACAGTAACCGAGTTACGTTACGCACTTGACACCTTTTTCTTCCTCATTTCCGGTGCGTTGGTAATGTGGATGGCAGCAGGCTTTGCGATGCTAGAGGCTGGCCTTGTGCGCTCTAAAAACACAACAGAAATTCTTACGAAGAACATCTGTTTGTACGCCATCGCATGTACGATGTTTCTGATTGTCGGTTATAACATCATGTATGTCGATAATGGAGAAGGAGGCTGGTTACCTTCATTTGGTACTTTAATTGGTACTCAAGGTGAAGGGGCCGACCACTCTTTAGAGTCTGACTTCTTCTTCCAAGTTGTCTTCGTTGCAACTGCCATGTCCGTCGTTTCTGGTGCGGTAGCTGAGCGCATGAAGCTTTGGTCTTTCTTGATTTTCTCTGCGATTTTAACTGCGTTTATCTATCCAATGGAAGGTTACTGGACATGGGGTGGAGGCTTCCTAGCAGAAGCTGGATTTAGTGACTTTGCGGGTTCTGGTATCGTACATATGGCAGGTGCTTCTGCTGCTCTTGCTGGTGTGTTACTGCTTGGCGCGCGTAAGGGTAAGTACGGTAAAAATGGTGAAATCTATCCGATTCCAGGTTCTAACATGCCTTTGGCAACGTTGGGTACTTTTATCCTTTGGTTTGGCTGGTTTGGATTTAACGGTGGTTCTCAGTTGATGGTTTCAGATTTTGAGAATGCTACAGCGGTAGGTCAGATCTTTCTAAACACTAACGCAGCAGCGGCTGCCGGTGCAATTGCGGCGCTATTCGTTTGTAAAACTACTTGGGGTAAAGCCGATTTAACGATGATTCTCAATGGCGCGCTAGCTGGCTTGGTTGCCATCACTGCAGACCCTCTATCGCCATCACCACTGTACGCGGTTGCGATTGGTGCGGTGTCGGGTGCACTAGTTGTATTCAGTATCATTGCTCTAGATAAACTTAAAATTGACGATCCAGTAGGTGCTATCTCAGTTCACGGTGTGTGTGGTTTCTTCGGCCTAATGGTAGTGCCACTGAGCAACGGTGATGCAACGTTTGGTGCACAGCTTTTAGGTGCCGTAGTTATCTTTGCTTGGGTATTTGGTGCCAGCCTAGTTGTGTGGGCAATCTTGAAAGCAACCGTTGGGATTCGCGTTACAGAAGATGAAGAAATGGAAGGTATGGACATGCATGATTGTGGTGTTGGTGCTTACCCAGAGTTTGTTACAGTGAAATAATCATTAGCTTGTAATAAATGGTTACACACTTAACACAATAAAACCTGCTCCGATGAGCAGGTTTTTTAATATTCGTCATTGTCTTCTTATTGAACATACATATAATAACGCAACTGATAAACGTTATCATTAGCATGGTAAAGGATTAAACAATGAAAAAACTGCTAACTCTTTCAGCACTAACTTGCGCTACTCTAGCTCCAACAGCAATGGCTGCTGAAGAAGTGAACGTCTACTCTTACCGTCAACCTTTCCTAGTTGAACCTATGTTCAATGAGTTCACTAAAGAAACTGGTATCAAAGTAAACGTAAAATTTGCTAAAAAAGGCTTAGCAGAAAAGCTAGCTCAAGAAGGTGAGTACAGCCCTGCTGACGTTATTCTTACGACAGACATCAGCCGTCTAGCTGAACTGACAAACAAAGGTTTAGTTCAGAAAGTCGATAGCAAAATCATTGAAGAAAACGTACCTGCTCAATACCAAGATAAAGAGAATGAGTGGTTTGCTCTAACTCTACGTTCTCGTAGCGTTTATTCATCACGTGATCGCGTAGGTAAACTAGGCGCAGATTTCAACTACGCAGACTTAGCTAAGCCAGAGTTCAAAGGTAAAATTTGTACTCGTAGCGGTAAGCACCCGTACAACGTTTCTCTAGTTTCAGCAATGATTGCTCACAATGGCGAAGCAGAAACCAAAGAGTGGTTGGAAGGTGTGAAAGCAAACCTTGCTCGCAAACCACAAGGCAACGATCGTGCACAAGTTAAAGCGATCAAAGAAGGCCTATGTGATGTTTCTCTAGGTAACAGCTACTACCTAGGTAAAATGGTTAACGACAAAGAGCAAAAAGCTTGGGCTGATGCAGTTTACATCAACTTCCCTAATCAAGAGACTACAGGCACTCACGTGAATATCTCTGGTATGGCGATGGCGAAGTACTCTCCAAACAAAGACAATGCTGTGAAGCTAATGGAATTCCTAACGGGTGACAAAGCGCAGCAAATGTACGCAGAAGTTAACTATGAGTACCCAGTTAAAGAAGGCGTGAAGCGTTCTGAGCTTGTGGAATCTTGGGGTGACTTTAAAGCAGACAAGCTTTCTCTAGACGATATTGCAGCCAACCACGAAGCGGCAATTAAGCTATTAGACGAAGTGAAATTTGACCTTTAATTCCTTGTGGGGGTATAACAGTACCCCCATTTGATTAAAGGATATGAGATGTATTTGCAACAGCATTTGTATTTCATACAGCCTTGCAGTAATTAGGCGATGAAAGATAAACAATCTTTATGGAAAACCAGTAGTGGGGTAATAACTCTGCTACTGGTTTTGCCGATCTTAGCGATCTTCTACACCGCGATTGGTGAAACGGATGATTTGTTTGCTCATTTAATGGCAACGGTCATGCCGACTTATATTTTTAACACGGTTGCGCTAACTGTTGGCGTAATGGTGCTGTCCTTAATTCTTGGTATTCCAAGCGCTTGGATAATGGCCATGTGTAAACTGCCGACCGAAAAATGGTTGCAGTGGGCATTGGTACTACCTCTTGCAATGCCAGGTTATATCATTGGTTATATTTTTACTGATTGGTTTGATTTTGCAGGTCCAATTCAAATCTTTTTGCGTGATGTAACCGGATGGGGACCTGGCGAGTATTGGTTCCCTGACATTCGTACGTTGCCTGGTGCGACCTTTGTGTTGGCTTTGGTGTTGTATCCTTACGTGTATTTATTGTGCCGGGCTGCGTTTATGGAGCAAAATGTCTCTTTATTGCAAAGCGCGCGTTTGCTCAAGTGCTCTCCATGGGAAAGCTTTTGGCGCATCTCGATGCCGTTAGTAAGACCCTCTATCGCAGTGGGTTTATCATTGGTCGCAATGGAGACCATTGGCGACTTTGGTACGGTAAGTTACTTCGCGGTGAGTACGTTAACCACAGCGGTCTACGATACTTGGTTGGGGTACTCTAATCTTAATGCGGCAGCCAAGATTTCTGCCATGATGCTCGTCATTGTAGTACTGCTTCTTAGTGCAGAACGATACAGCCGCCGTAAACAAAAGCTTTTTCAAAGCCAATTTAACAGTCACGAAGATTTTCGTTACGAGTTGACGGGCTGGAAAAAGTGGACCGCACTAGTTTGGTGCTGGGGCTTGGTTTCGGTCGCGTTTATTTTGCCGCTACTACAGCTGATTGATTATGCGATCACTTATTTTGCGCAGAGTTGGACCTCAGAGTTTCGTGAATACGCATGGAATAGCTTAGTTGTGTCTGTTATTGCTGCGATTATTGGTGTCGCTGTCGCACTGATCGTTAACTTTACCCATCGAGTCAATGGTAAACGAGAAAGCTTGGCATTTATGCGTCTTTCTTCTATGGGTTATGCAGTACCAGGAACGGTACTAGCCATCGGTGTGATGGTCGCTGTGCTGTTTATGGATCATCGTGTCAACGACGTTGCTAAAGCCATGGAGTGGGGAAGACCGGGACTTATTTTTTCTGGTTCCATGTTCGCACTAGTATTTGCCATGGTTGTGCGCTTTTCCGCGGTAGCGATTGGTAGTATCGAGAGTAATTTAAATAAAATTTCTCCGTCGTTAGATATGGCATCGCGCACTATGGGTTGTAAGCCCAATGTCATGCTGTGGCGCGTGCACTTTCCGCTGGTTAAGCGCGGTGCACTGATTGCGGCTTTATTAGTGTTTATCGAGTCAATGAAAGAGCTCAATGCGGCTTTGTTACTTCGTCCGTTTAACTTTGAAACACTAGCCACATACGTTTATAACTTCGCCTCGGATGAGCATTTAGAATTGGCCGCTTTGCCAGCGGTCCTGTTGGTTCTTGTTGGGTTGATCCCGCTTGTTGTTGTTAACCGTTCACTGGAGCAAAATCACTGATGAGCTGTGCATTATCAATTAAAAACCTAACGTGCCAATATGATTATCAAACTGTACTCGAATCATTGTCTCTTGAGGTAGAACAAGGGCAGATTGTCTGTTTGCTAGGAGCTAGTGGCTGTGGGAAAACAACACTATTAAAGGCCGTTGCGGGATTATTGCCGTTAACGTCAGGCGAAATGAGTCTAAATTGCGTCACAATTGATGATGGGGAAAACTGGTTGCCGCCAGAACAGCGTAACATAGGGATGATTTTCCAAGATTACGCACTTTTTCCTCACTTGACGGTGGCGCAAAACATTGCCTTTGGCTTAAAGCAGAGCTCGACAAAAGAGAAAAATGCCAAAGTTCAAGAAATGTTAGAACTCGTGCACCTTCAAGGTTATGGCGATCGTTATCCTCATCAATTGTCTGGTGGACAGCAGCAACGTGTTGCGATTGCTCGCTCATTAGCTTACAGCCCAGACTTACTGTTACTGGATGAACCGTTTTCTAATATTGATACGCAAGTTCGCCATGAGTTGATAAGTGAGATCCGTAAGATTTTTAAGGCCCAAGGTGTGACTGCCATTTTTGTTACGCATAGCCGTGAAGAGGCTTTTGCTTTCGCCGATAAAATGGCAGTGATGAACAATGGAGTCATCGAGCAATATGGCACAGCATCTGAGCTTTACTACCAACCTTCAAGTAAATTTGTCGCTGATTTCTTAGGTGGTGGCAGTTACCTTGCTGCTAAACGAGTTTCGAATTCAGAATATGAAACCCACTTGGGCGTGGTTGAAGCCACGGCTCAACAAGATATTCCAGTACAGGCGGAGTGCTCTTTACTGCTAAGACCGCAGCATGTGCAAATTCAATCCGATGAAGATAGTTCGGTAACCGTATTGGAACAGCATTTTATGGGTGATCACTGCCGTTATGTGATTAACGCGAATGGTGATCGTTTGTTAGCTACAGCTTCGCAAGCATTAAATATAGGTGAGTCCGTCGCGGTGAAAATTGAAACGCAAGGCGTCCTGGCATTTGCTTAACGCTCCTGAGTATCTTTGCTATCTCGTTTACGACTTTCCAACATACAATAAAAAAGCCCGGCAGTGGAGCCGGGCAAGTGCTCTTCTCCTGTTGATGAGCGCCTTTTCAGACAGCGTCGACTCTCATCATAGTGCTCGAAGCGGGCACAAGGTTCAGTTATAAAGACAAGAAGTCTTTAAACTGTTGAAGAACACGTTCCGCAGTGTCCTTATCTTGCATCTCTGCAAAAATTCGTAGCAGTGGCTCAGTGCCAGAGAAGCGGGCGATGATCCAACCGCCGTTTTTGAAGTAGACTTTCGCACCATCTTCATAGCTGACTTTTTCGATTTCAAACTCAAACTCAGGCAACTGCTTTTCAACATAAATCTTGTTGAACAGAACGTCTTTTTGCGCTGGTTTGAACTTACAATCGCCTTCTGCCATGTAGGCATAGCCGTACTTGCCGTAGATTTCATCCAGCAACTCAGACAGCTTCTTGCCGGTTGCTGAAATCATTTCTACCAATAGGCTTGATGCGAATACGCCGTCTTTACCTTTGATGTGGCCGCGAATGGTTAGGCCGCCTGAGCTTTCCCCGCCAATCAGTGAGTCATCCGCTTCCATTTGGGAGCTGATGTGCTTAAAGCCTACAGGAACCTCAAAGCATTTCTCGCCATGATCTTCGGCGACTTTATCGAGAAGGTGGGTGGTTGCGATGTTACGTACCACGGAGCCTTTCCAGCCTTTGTATTCAAGTAGGTAGTAGTAAAGCAGCAGTAGCACTTCATTTGGATGAATGAAGTTACCTTTTTCGTCGATAATACCAAGACGGTCCGCATCGCCATCAGTACCGATGCCAATATCGTAACCTTGCTCTTTCACTAGGTGCATCAAACGGTAGAGTGTTGCAGCGCTTGGCGAAGGCATTAACCCACCGAAATCTGGGTTTTTGCCATCGTTAATCACATCAACGTCACAGCGGCCGTTGATTAATACGGTTTGCAGTGCGTTTTTCGCGACACCAAACATTGGGTCGATCAAAACACGTAAATTCGCCTTCTTGATCGCTCCGATGTCGATAAAGTCGATGATTGAGTCAACGAATTCGTTCATCGGATTGATGATTTCAATCAGCTTATCTTCAACCGCTTGTTCAAAGTCGACGCTTTTTACATCTTGCGCAGTGAGCGCGTCTATTTGTGATTCGATTTTTTGGGTGATGATTTCATCTGCGTCACGACCGCCTTCAATGAAGACTTTAATGCCGTTGTAATCGGCAGGGTTGTGTGATGCGGTAATACATGCCGAGTATGCGCAGCCCATTTCTTTCGCTTTAAACATTACGATAGGTGTTGGGACAAATTTGTCGATAAAGCTGACCACAATGCCGTTTGCTGCTAGAACTTCAGCGAACCAACGACCTGCTTTATCGGAAAGAAAACGACGGTCATAGCCAATCACAAAACCGCGATCAGCAACCGATTCGTTATTCGTGATGTTTGCAACTGCTTGGGCAACCAAGCGTACGTTATCTTTAGTGAACTCCTCACCGATAAATGCACGCCAACCGCCTGTACCAAATTTGATCATGATTCGATCCTCGATAAGAGCGGCATCCCACCGCGTCTTAAATCTTTGCTAGCGAACCGATGCACTTGTAAAACATAAATGCACCGGATAAATCAAAAGGGGAGAAGGACTCCCCTAAAAGATGATTAACCTAGAGTAACGATAACTTCGTTTACTGAACCTTCCGCTTGAACTGGGACAGAGGCACCATTCACTGCTTCACCGTTCACAGTAATCGACTTAACGCCTTTGCTTACTGAGTCTGGGTTAACGACTTTGATGTTGTACGTTGCACCTAGCCATTGACGAGTCACTTCGAAACCAGGCCAGTTCGTTGGGATACATGGATCGATAGTTAGGCCATCGAAGCCTGTACGCACACCAAGGATAAAGTTGGTAACAGCGAAGTAAGCCCAGCCTGACGTACCTGTTAACCATGGGTGGTTTGCACGACCGTGGTCTTGGTGGTCACGACCCATGATGAACTGTACGTATGAGTATGGTTCTGCAATACGTTTTTCGATGATGTCGTTCTGGTTGTATGGGTTTAGCGCATCGTAGAACTTCATTGCACGATCACCACGACCCAGTTTAGCTTCAGCTACCCAAGCCCATGGGTTTGGATGCGAGAATATCGCACCGTTCTCTTTTACGCCTTGGTAAACACGAGTTACGAAGCCGATATCATCATTCGGTGTTGCAAAAGATGGTGAGTTTAGGTGAAGGCCGTATTCAGAGAACAGGTTCTCATCGACAGCGTCCATCGCTTTTTCGCCACGCTCTTGAGATACCGCACCAGAAAGTACCGCAAGTGTGTTTGACTCTAGGTGTACTCGGCCTTCCGCTTGTTGCGCAGTACCGATCTTGTCGCCATTCTTCGTCAGACCACGGATGTACCAACCACCTTCGTCATCCCAAAGGTGGGTTTCACACGCTTCACGAACGTTTGCTGCCATCTCGGTGTATTTTTCAACGTCGGCTTCCTTACCTAGGTATTTCGCTAGGTCGATGAACTCCTGCAGTGCCCAGAAATGTAGGAACGACACCATTGAAGATTCGCCGCCACCTAGGTTCAGACAGTCGTTCCAGTCTGCACGCAGACCTTTACAGATACCGGTTTGACCTACGTATTCAGCCGAGAAGTCTAGCGCGGCTTTCATGTGGTCATAAACCGTTGCATCGCCACCGTCGGCGTAAGGGATCACTTCGTCGAAGAAGCTGTGCTCACCGGTTTCCATCACGTACTTACAGATGGTTGGAACTAGCCATAGATGGTCATCGGAACAAGTGTCTTCGATGCCGTGAATTTTGTCTTCATCAGAAGGTGTTGGAACTACGGTTGGAGATTTAGATGGTTTAACATCCGCTTTTTCTGGATCAAACCAATCTGGATCGAATAGGTGTAGACCGTAGCCCGCTTTTACTTGGCCGCGCAGTAAGTCAACGATACGTTTGCGCGTCATTGCTGGGTTAGCGTGAGGAACTGAGATTGCATCTTGCGCTGTATCGCGGTAACCAAGACCTGTACGACCACCCACTTCGATGAATGAAGCAAAACGAGACCACACCACACACGTTTCTGCTTGGTATAGGGTCCAAGCGTTGATCATGGTATCTAGACCTTCGTTTGGTGATTTCACTTGGAACTTGCCACAACGCTCATCCCAGTGTGCTTTGATACCCGCAAATGCATTGTCGACTTCTGCAAGGTCTTGGTACTTAGCACGTAGACGGTCACCATTGCCTTTACCGATACCTAGAATGTAAGCAAAGCGAACTTCTTCACCCGGCTGGATAGTGAATTGCTTGTGCAGAGAGCCACAATGGTTGTAACAAGTTTGCGCTGTATTGAAACACTTACCTTGTTCTACCGCTAACGGGTTTGCTTCGTCACGGTATAGGCCTAGGAAGCTGTCACGTTGGCCGTCGTATGAATCTGGGTCAAATGTTGAAGCTAGGTAGTAGAAGCCTTCGAAATCGTTGGTGTTGTAGTACAGGTCGTACTCTATCACGCCTTCGTTGTAAGCCGTACCTGCCGAGTACAGAGACATCTGATGGTTTTGGTTATCAGACTGAATGTGGCTGAATGAGAACTCAACAAATGAGAATGCACTGATCGTACGTGGTTTGTCAGAGGTGTTTTTAATCACTACATCCCAGATTTCAGCGTCTTCGCCTTTTGGCACGAACAGAGTTTTTGTTGCGGTAATACCGCTGTATTCACATTTGAACTTAGAGTAAGACAAGCCGTGACGAACTTCGTAGTTTGCTTCGTCTAGGCTCTTCGCAACTGGTTGCCAAGAGATTGACCAGTAATCACCTGTCTCATCATCACGCAAGTAAACGTAGTGTCCTGGGCGATCGAATGTCGCATTTGGACGGAATTTAGTAACACGGTTGTATTCTGGAGAGTTGTAGAACGAGTAGCCACCCGCGTTGTGCGAGATAACCGTACAGAACTTCTCAGTACCTAGGTAGTTGGTCCATGGTGCTGGTACGTCAGGGCGAGTGATGACGTATTCGCGATTCTCGTTATCGAAATAGCCGTATTTCATTTGTGTCTTTCCTTTTTACGAAGCTGCATCAGCAGCCAAAATTTAAAAACTCTTCAAGCGTGATGTTTCGACATCAGTTTTGTATTACTTCCACGGTTTACGGTAATTCACTCCCTGCAAATCAAGCAGAGGTAGATGGCCTTTCAAGCGTGATAAATAGTCGGTCCAATCTCGGTGTTGTTTGTCTGTCCAACATGCTTCTGCCATTGCAGTTAAACGAGGGAAGATCATGTAGTCCATGCGAGGTTGGTTATTGATAATTTCGCACCATAATGCTGTTTGAATGCCCCAAATGCGCTTACGTATTGGGTCGTCAGCAGGCACTTCAGCGAGCGGCTCGTAGTTGTAAGCTTTTTCTAGTGGCAGTGGGTTTGCCCAGTCCACGCCCGGTTCTTCAGGTGCGTAGTCTTGGGTCATATCTAGGTAAGTGGTTTGTGCTGGTTGCAGCACCACATCAAAGCCTTGGCGAGCACAGTTCAATGCCGCTTCTTCGCTTAGCCATGAGTAGATCACCGTATCTTTACTGACTTTGTCGCCGTGTTGAGCTTCTTCCCAGCCCAGCATGCGTTTGCCCAATTTACGAAGTTTGTCTTCGGCATAACGCAAGAAGTGTCCTTGCAAATCTTTGTAGTCGCTGTAACCCAGTTGTTCCATTAGTGCTTGGCATGCTGGGCTTTTTGACCATACGCCGTTAGGTACTTCGTCGGCACCAATATGAACGTAAGGCGCAGGAAAAAGCGCAGAGACCTCTTCTAGCACTTTGTCGATAAATTCATAACTCCCCGGCAGAGCAGGGTTAATGACGTTGTCGTTGTAATGCTGAATACTGCGGTATTCGGTGGTATCTTCCGCTTCTACCAATAGGTGTGGTAACGACTTGATGGCGGCTCGGCAATGACCAGGTACATCAATTTCAGGAATGATGGTGATGCCGCGTTGCGATGCAAATTCGATAACGTCTTTGATGTCTTCTTGCGTGTAGAAGCCGCCGTAACGTTCATCAAAGTGCGTGTACTGTGGTTCATTGATCTCATCCAATCCGCGCCAAGCACCAATATCGGTCAGTTGAGGCAGTGATTTGATTTCAATTCGCCAACCCTCATCGTCGGTAAGATGCCAATGGAACGTATTGAACTTGTAATGAGCCAGTTGGTTGATCAAGCGTTTGACTTGCTCAACGGAGTGAAAATGACGAGCACAATCCAGCATCATACCGCGGTAACGAAAACGTGGCCTGTCCTTGATTGAACAACAAACTACTTCCATTGAGTTAGGTTGATCGCCAACTTTGATTAGTTGTAATAACGTTGCACAAGCATGGGTAAAACCAGACGAAGATCCTGCTTCAATTTGGATTGACTCTTCGGCTACTTTCAGTTTGTAAGCGCCTTCATCCAAGGTTGGGTTGCCTTTGAAGATGATCTGACTGCCATTGTCTGATGCGAACTCAAATTGGTGAATGCGCTTAAGCTCTTCAAGTAGCCATTCTTTAGCTGAATTGGCCAGGCTTGAATAGACCGCGACGCCAGCATGATGATCAAAGCTAAAATAGTGATCGCTGACCTCAATATGGTTTGGTTTTGGCAGCAAGGGCTGTGCATGGGTTAAACTTGCCGGAATCTCACTGCGTTCACGGTATGGTGAAGCTAATACGATAGGCGTGACATCCACTTGTGCGCGCTGTGGGTTTCCATCAACGACAAAGTTGATCATCGCTTCGTTAAAGCCATCCGAGTAATAACGGAATGGGTTCGAACCAATACTGAATTCACAGTAATAGTGATGGTTGGCAGCCAGTACCACCCCTTCTGGTTTAAGTGTGCAAAAACTACCAATTTGAGTCAGTTGACCATTTGAAACGCTGTCTGGAAGAATGTAACGATCGAAAGCGAAAGTTAAGCTCCAGCTGTTTAGGTCTTGGTCGCTCAAGTTATGAAAGGTGAGGCCAAAGCGGCAGTTTTGTTTCTGCTCAGAAAGGACTACGAGATCAACACGATATTCCATATCTACTCCTACGCCGCACTGAGCGAGTAAAGGTTATGTTCTGGTTTGCCAGCAAACATAATTGCGCCTTCAATCGCGTCAAACTGTGGCTCAACAATCCATTGCTGAACTGGTGGTGAAAGCCAACGTACAATGCGTTCAGCTATGCTGCCCATTAAACAAATACGTGTTGCGCCGCGCTTGTTTAATGCCACGAGAAACATTTCTATATCCGCTGCGGTTTGCTTCAGCATTTCAATGGCCAGTGCATCGCCTTGTTCCGCATGTTGGAAAATAGCCGGAGAAAACTGCCCATAATCACGAGGAAGCGCCTGTTTTGACCACGCCACCACGTTGTCGACCTCATTTTCGAAATGCGTCATAACGTGTTGTGCTAGGGGCGTTTTTTCTCTGATGCCATCTTCAGCTAACAAAACTTGCTGAACTAGGCGTAGCCCCATCACTGCGCCGCCACCTTGATCCGAAATTGGGAACTCACGACCACCGACAACGTGTTGCTCCAATCCTTTAAGGTAGATGCCACAAGAACCGGTTCCCGCAATCATGATTGCGCCATCTTCGCCATTGTGTGCACCAACGCACGCACCGTAAGCATCGGTATTCAGAGTTATACTGGCAAATGGATGAGGAAGAGACATGAAGGCTTGCCAAGATGCTTTGTGCTCTGCGCCAGCAAGGGCTAAGCCGACGTGCATCGACGCGAAATCTTGTTGTGTTAGACCGCCTTGCTCGGTAGCCGAAGTGATGGATTCAAGAATCGAAGCCATTGCTATTTCAGCACCTAGCATGATGTTGGCACTGCCGCTTTTGGCCTCGCCAAGAAAATTACCTTGTGAATCTTTAATCCTGGCTCGACATGAAGTGCCGCCACCATCGATACCAACAAAATACATTCCCATGATTATTCTTCCTTCATATTTTTAGAGGTCGCCAACTGAGAAACATGCTGAGCTTGACTCATTATCGCGAGTAAGTACCAAGCGCCATGCGGGATCCATTGTTCGCCCCAGCGCCAGTTTTGTAACACGTCTTCTTTTTGTGCAGGTGGGTTAAATGCAATGTCTTCCTCGTCTTCAAAGCCGCCAGTGATTCCGTTACACACGCCACCTTTTGCGTTGAAGAAACCATATTGAGGGAGGTAATCAGGGTTGTTACGACCATGGCCATCTAGCATGCACATGTCGTATGGGTTTAAGCCTACAACCCAGTTCAATGCATCTTGAGCAAACACAGAAAGTTGTTGCTGTACTTCTTGCGACGCTATATGCGGTTGAGCAAGGTACGCCATGGTCGCGAGAGAGCCAAGTCGAGCATTCTCGCCTTGCCACCAATAGCCGGATTCATTGTTGTGTGCGACAAAAAATGCCTCGCGTTTTGACTCATTTACGCCTTTAACATATTGGCGAGGGTAACCGAATGGGTTGATCACTTTATTCGATATTGTGATCTCAAACTCACACGCTAGGTTTACGATACGTTTTACCGATTCCGCTCGTGCTGAGTCGTCTTCAATTGATAGATATTCGCATAGGGCAATAACTGGTAGACCTGCTTCGGCTGCGTGAAAATATGGACGGCTGCCGTCTTGGTTTGCTGACCAAAAGTGTTGAATCTGCTCGTCGCTCATTTGGCGTGCAACTAAACGTTGCGCCCACAAACGGCTCTCTTCCAAGTAGCGAGTTTCTTTGGTTGCTTTAAACAGTTCTACACAAGCCAGTAGCGCACAGTATTCGTCGATAATGTTTTCTTCCCCATCATTGAGGTACTGCGTATTGTGCTCTTTTAAGTGCCAGTAACCATTTTCGGCAGCGTTGCGGTATTTTTGTTGATCGTATTCACCGTGAACACTTAAACGCGACGCTGCCGCTAGCGCTGCAATGGCGACACCGCCACCTTGTCGAAAGCCTGCTTGATAGTCGTCAAATTTGTGACCAAGTTGAGTTTCGTACGCGCAAATCTCGCGTTGCGCAGTATCTTTGCTCCACTTGTCAAAGACTGTCATGTAGAAAAAGCCTTTTTCGTTTTGCATACGCACAAGAAAGTCTGCACCGAACAGGGCTTCTTCAATCAGACGTGTACGTGTGAAAGCTGCAATGTCTTCGCTTCCTTCAAGCAATGAAACCCCTTTTAGGATGTTCCAAACCACCATTGGGGTTTGTTGAGGGTTCAAATAATTCGCGTATGAAAGGTGACTTAAATACTTGCTAACATCTCCTGATGCGTCGTACCAGCCGCCGTGTACATCAACCTTTTTATTGGAGTTTAGCACTGGAAGTTGTCGATCTTGTTGATCGAAGATCCCACCGCAACGTTGCGATTTGAAGTAGTGGATCACATCTGACAAAGTTTGATCCAACAGAATGTGTTCGCCAACGATGAAAGAGGAAGATCGCGTATCTTCTACTTGCAAGAAATAGTCGCCTGACGCTGTGAAAGAGGAAAAGTCGATGAGGTAGAAATAGCCCTGATGCCAGTTCGCCACTTTACCTTGTTCTTCAACCGCAAAAGTTGCCACGGTTTGCTCGCTAGTGGCACAAATCAATTGAGCAGTGTAAGAAGACAAGTGTGGTTGTTCGGTCTGGATAATGGCTTTCTTTGGGCCCAGACGTTCATAACCAATGTGGTTAGTCAGTAGCAGCATTCAATGTCTCCGGGAAACGATAAAAACAGGAATGGGCCAGGCTGAACCTGACCCTCGTTATGATTAATCTTCAAATAAGTAACAGCGGACAAAGTGGTTGTCGGACAGTTGAGTGACGCCCGGTAGTCGTTCGCGACATTTGTCGGTAGCGTGTACACAACGTCCAGCAAATGGACAGCCGACAGATTCTGGTGTCCAAAGTGGGATTTCCCCTTTGTTGCCTTTCAGTTTCTCGTGAATAGACTTCGATGGATCTGGAACCGCAGATACCAACAGTTGCGTATATGGGTGTTGAGGGTCGTGAATGATTTCTTCAGTATCGCCCCATTCAACCATGTGACCTACGTACATGACCGCAAGATCTTCAGCAATGTAACGCGCTGTTGCGATGTCGTGAGTGATGTAGAGCAGAGACATTTGTTTCTCGAACTTCATCTCTTCCATCAAGTTCAGAACACCGGCACGGATTGATACATCGAGCATCGATGTTGGCTCATCCGCCAATACCACTTCAGCACCAACTGCGATGTTACGAGCTAGGTTTACACGTTGACGCTGACCGCCAGATAGCTGGTGCGGGAACTTTTGCGCCGTTTCTTTTGGTGGAATAAGACCAACTTGTTCAAGTAGGTCGTACACACGCTCTTCCAGTTCTTTCTTGTTGCCCGGTGCTACTTTCTTATGAATCAGCAGCGGGCGCGCAATATGGTGGAAGATATTGTGCGTTGGGTTTAGCGAGCCAAACGGGTCTTGCCACACCATTTGTACACCTTCACGGTAGGTCATTAAATCGTGACGAGAGGTGATGTCTTGGATATCACGACCTTTGTATTCAATGATGCCATCGGTTGGTGCGTACATTTTTGCAATCATTTTTGCAGTAGTAGACTTACCTGAACCAGATTCACCTACCACTGACAAGCCGCGGCTCTTGTACATTTTGAAAGAGACGTCGTTGATTGCGCGCATCTTAGATTGTTTGATTGAGTTACTGTTTAAAGGGAAGTCCTTAACGACATTTTTACCCTCAATCAGCAGTTCGCCGAATTGTTTGCTCATAATTCTCTCCAGTGTAATTTTTGTTCTTAGCTAGCGTTTTTTTGTTGTTAAACCTTAGCTTGAGCAATGGTGTCGCCGTACAAATGGCAATTTGAGAGGCGACCTGGTTCAATTTGACGTAATTGGGTTGGTACACGTGTACATGCTTCATGTACGCGATCGCAACGAGCTTGGAAGCGGCAGCCCCGTGGTACTTCTAGCAAGTTCAACGGGTTACCTGGAATACCAGTCAATTTGGTCTTTGGTCCAGTTAGTGGAGGGAAAGAGCTACCCAAACCTTTGGTGTAAGGGTGGTAAGGACTTTCCAGAATTTGCTTAGAAGGCGCGACTTCAATCAACTCACCTGAGTACATGATGCCGATACGATCCGAGAACTCGACCATCAATGACAAGTCATGTGTGATGAACAGAATTGAGAAACCAAACTCTTCTTTAAGCGCGTAAATTTTTTGTAGAATTTCACGTTGAACCACTACATCCAATGCGGTAGTCGGTTCGTCCATGATGATCATTTTTGGGTTCAGAGCCAAAGCGATTGCGATTACTAGACGTTGACGCATACCACCAGAGAACTGGTGCGGGTAATCACTCAATCGGCTAGGGTGGATATCAACGATTTCCAGCAGACCTTCAGCGCGTGTTTTTGCTTGAGCGCGAGTCATATTGGTATGACGCATGATGACGTCACAGAACTGCTCTTCCATGGTTAGAACAGGGTTCAAAGCGTTCATCGCACTCTGGAATACCATCGACATTTCACTCCAGCGGAACGCTTGCATGCGATCATCGCTGTACTGAAGGATATCTTCACCGTTGAAGATCACCTCACCACCTGTGATAAACGCGGGCGGCTTATGAAGGCGCATTAGTGAGAAGGCAACAGTGGATTTGCCACAGCCAGATTCACCAGCCAGACCGAATACTTCACCTGGTGCAATGTCGAAGCTCACATTGTTACAGGCGCGGACATCGCCCGCGTCTGTGATGTAGTCTACGCATAGGTTACGGATGGAAATTAGTGGTGCAGTCATGATTATTTATCTCCGCTCCATAGTGCATTTTGTGGTGCCAGTTCAGGCTCACGTTCTTTCTTGTCTTTTGCTGCTAGTTTTTTCCAGCGTTTCATGCCTTTGTGAGAACGAAGTTGAGGGTTCGCAATTTCGTCAACGGCAAAGTTCAACAGAGCAAGACCAGTAACCAGTAGTGTTAGGGCAATACACGGTGCTAGGACTTCCCACCATGCGCCAATCAGCATGGCTGATGAGGTTTGCACGTTGTAAAGCATGATGCCCCAACTGATCGTGTTGGCATCACCCAAACCTAGGAACGAAATGACCGCTTCAGTGTTGATCGCCAGCATTACTGAGCCAATGAAGCTCGCACCGACAATCGGGATAAGGTTTGGTAAAATCTCAACGAAGATGATACGGAATGAAGACTCTCCCAATACTTCGGCAGCTTTAACGAACTCTTTCTCGCGTAGTGCCATAGTTTGAGAGCGGACAACACGTGCACCCCATGCCCAAGAAGTACCAGCGATAATCAAGGCAATGGTGAGTGGGCCTGCTTCACCGATAAAGGCCGCCAGCACGAATAGCAATGGATACTGCGGAATTACTAACATGATGTTCATTGCGGCACTCAATATGTCATCCACTTTACCGCCGAAGTAACCTGCCGATATACCAATGACTGTTGCTAAGAAACACACGATGATGCCAGCACCAAAGCCTACACCCAGTGATACTCGTGCACCGTAAGCCACCTGCGACCAGATATCGCGACCCATTCGGCTAGTACCTAATACGTGGTCGGCCTTTTTAGATATAAGCAGTGTACGACGATCGTCTGCTAGGTTTTTAGCGACCCAACCATCAGGGTTGTTTTGTGCCTGTTTTACAACAAAGCTTGGGTATTCGTGTGGGTTACCGGTTCGCTTGTCTGGCGCATGCTTTGTAAGTAAAGGAGCGGCAATCGCAACGAACACGAACAGCGTAACAATGCCAAGACCAATGCGAGCAAATGCGTTACCTAAAATAAGTTTGAATAGTTCTTTCATGATTATTTGCCTCCCGTACGTAGGCGAGGGTCTAGAATCATGTACAGCATGTCAGCCATTAAGTTGAAGCACAGCATGAACATCGTCATGATAATTAACTGACCTTGAAGTACTTGGTAGTCACGAGCGTGAATTGCGTTCAATAGAACAGTACCTAGGCCTGGGTAGTTGAAAATCATCTCGATGATTAATTGACCTCCAATGGCCATACCTAAAGACATAGACAGTGCGGTAACACTTGGAAGTAGTGCGTTACGTGCGGCGTAATTAAAGACGACGCGGTTTTCACTCAGCCCTTTACCTTTAGCCATCGTGATATAGTCTTCGGCGAGAAGGTTGATCATGTTGTTACGCATGTTAACTAGGAAGCCACCAATTTGAACGATGGTTGCACAGAATAGAGGTAGTACAGCGTGGTAACCCACGTTCTTGATGAACTCCCAGCTTGTCCAATCAGGAATAGTACCTGGCGTGTAAGCATAGCCAGATGGGAACCATTTCAGGCCAATCGCAAAGGTAAACAGCGCTAACATTGCGATAACCATTTGTGGAATAGCTTGAATGATCAATGTGCCAGGCGTTACGAATGCATCGTACTTACTACCGCGCTTCCAGGCGGCAAAAATACCAAGGACAGAAGCGATGGAGAAAGAAAGTACAACCGCAGTACCAGCTAGAAATAGTGACCAGCCAAATGCACTACCTAGTAAAGAATTAACTGAAAGTGGGTAGAACTGGATTGAGGTGCCCAATTCCCAACTTAGAATGTTTTTAATGTACGAGAAGTACTGAATGTAAATTGGCCCATCAACGAAACCGAGCAGTTCTTTCATTGCTGCGATTCGTTCTGGAGTCACCTGTACTGAAGCATTAGCAAACATCATGGTAACTGGGTCACCAGGCATTGCTCGCGGAATAATAAAGTTTAACGTCGCTGCAACTAAGAGCGCGACAAGATAGAACGACAAACGTCTTAAAAAATAACCCATAACTCACACCTTACTCACCCAGATTTTTCCCTGTTTCTGGTTTCAGGTCGCTCCTAGCGAAATTTAGAGCGAAAAATCCCCTGACGACGAGCGCCACATATTGGTTTCGTTAACAAGGGATTTTTATAGGCGGCACACGGGATGTATGCCGCTTGAAATGAACTTCTACTTATTTAACTGGTTTTAGGTCCAGTACGTGAAGTAGACGCTCTGGGATACCTGCCCAAATGTTTGGACGGCCCTTAGGGTTTTCTTCGTTCCACCAACCAGTGAAGCGAGTTGTGTTGTATTGGTACATGTACGCGCCAGATAGCACAGGAATAGTTACTTGGTCCTGAGCAATGATCTTCTGAATGCCATGAGCGATCTCTAGCTGTTCTTGCTTATCTGCTGTCTTGTAGAAGCTGTTAAGAAGACCGTCTAGCTTATCGTTCTTGTAGAAGTGCATTGCAAAGCGAGGCATGCCGTCACCAGCTTGTAGCTTCGAGTTGTAGCCACTATCCCAGTACAAGTGTGGATCTGCACCGTGGAAGTAGTTGGTGTAAGCAACGTCGTAAGTACCTTCTAGCATTGCTTGGTTGTATACCGAGAAGTCCGGTGTACGAGCACGAGCTTTAATGCCCACTTCTGCTAGTTGCTCAACGGCTAGTTGTACTGTGTTGTTGAAGTCAGTCCAACCGTTTGGTGATTGAATTAGAAGCTCGAAAGACTTGCCAGATGGTGTATCCACAAAGCCATCTTTGTTTACATCTTTGAAGCCAGCTTTAGCTAGAAGCTTTTTCGCACCTTCCGCGTTGTATGTGTTGTAGCCTTTGTACTTGTTGTGCGTCTCTTCATCAGACCAAGCTTCGAATGCGTAGCCAAGGCCAGATGCGAAGTCGTTCACTGTACCGCCGCCGTAGAAAGCGATATCAATAATAGTTTGACGGTCTAGCGCCATAGAGAACGCACGACGGAAGTCAACGTTAGTTAGCGCTTCGTTTTTCGCAGCGTCTGGGTTTTTGAAGTTCACTACAAATGCTTGAGTACCCGCTGGTGGGTACCAGTAGTGGTGATTCGGACTTGCTGCAGCGTACGTACGGTCGATGTCTGGTACGAATGAAGACGTCCAGTCCATTTCGCCGTTAACGATTTTGCCCAAGAATTGGTCGTTGTTCGCGATTTGCGGCACACGCAGACAGTCTACATCTAGGTTGTCTGCATCCCAATAATTCGGATTCTCACACTGGATATATAGCTGCGGTGTGAAAGTGTCGATTTCGGTAAATGGACCACTGCCTACTGGATTTTCGTTTGTGAATGTTGCTGGATCTTTTACTTTGCTCCATACGTGCTTAGGTACGACGGGTACTTTCGCAATTTCGTAAGGAACGTTTGAGTTTGCTTCGCTTAGACGGAATTTAACTTGGTAGTCGTTAACTTTTTCTACGCCAGTCACCCAAGAGTTGATACCAGATTGGTCTAGCTCTGGCTTCTCTTTAACTAGGTTGAAAGAGTAAACAACATCATCAGCGGTAAACGCTTTGCCATCAGACCATTTTACGCCCTTACGGATATCGAAGGTTACGCTCATCAGGTCATCAGCCATGGTAAAGTTTTCTGCTAGACGAAATACAGGCGTGTTACCGTGCATTTCGTTAAAAACAACGAGCGGCTCGTAAATAAAGTCGGTTGTTGTGTGCAGGTTAGTTGCACCCAAGAAAGGGTTAAAGTTACGAACGAAAGTTGTAAACTCTTTAGGGTGGATAGTCAGTTCACTGCGTTCAGCCGCAGTAGCTACCGATGCAAAACCTGTAGTAGCCGTTGCAATAATTGCTGTTGCTAGTGCTGTTTTTTTAATATTGGCAAGCATAGCTGTTCCTTACTATTTGCTTTCATTTCACTAAATGGAATTGAATGTCATCAATTGATAAACACTCTCTAAGACCTACCTCTTGTACATGCCTTACTCATTACAACATTGAGTTTCGCCAAGAGTGGCCTGTAGGCCTTAGGCAGGAGTAAGAAAACACCTTATCCATAAAATAATCAAACTTGATTCCCGTTAAAAACGTTAAAA
>NZ_JAWOTE010000011.1:0-160145 GCF_033338695.1 Vibrio sp. Vb1166
TGGTGATTTCTCCAATTGATTTTCCGGTGTAGCGGTTTCCGACGTCTCGGAAAACCAAGTAGTTCTCTCAAAGTTACTTTTATTAACGGCGCATGCCCTGTTTTCTTTAGAGAAAATTTTGGATTTTTTTGAAAATAATTCGTTTGGAGGGGTAATCGTGACAAAGCGGATAAAAAAGCAAAAAAACTTTCATTTTTCGCTAAAGCTTCTTTTCGAATTGTCGATACAGGCAGGTTTTACGTTAAATTCGGGCAAGGCCGTTCATCAGCCAAGTAAAGTTAATGCTAGGTTGGGCGCTTGTTTTGCTTGTGCAAGAATAGAAGTACTGACCTGCTGCAAAATCTGCTGCTTCACCATTTGCGTGGTTTCTTTCGCGTAGTCAGTGTCTTGGATACGACTGTTGGAAGCAGCTAAGTTTTCGTGGATGTTATCGAGATTATTGATCGCGTGATTAAAGCGGTTTTGATACGCGCCTAACTCCGCACGACTGCCATCTACCGTTTTCAAAGCATCATCTAAAATGCCGACCGCCATCTGAGCGCCACCGACCGTGCTAATATCAATACTATCTACCGTTCTATTTACGGTGACATACTTGCCAAGTTCTAACTCATCAGCCAGGCCACCACTGAAGGTTGGTCCAGGGTATTTTATGGCGTCCTTGTGGGACATGAGTAACTGCAGTTGCCCCTCTTCATTAACAGACGCTTTCACTTTATCGGTTTGCCCATTAATGTAAGTCGCGAGTTCTTCTATATCGTCGCCAGCTTTAGCTTCAATACGGATCTCCTGCTCTTCAAAATTGTTATCACGGTAGCTGATAACAATTTCATTATTTCCGTTTTGAACCGTCCAATCTGAACTGACTCTTTGATATGATCTCATTGAAAAGCTACCTAAAGATTCCGGCTGCATGGTCCGCAGGCCAATTTGTACCGCTTCACCAGCCGTTGCACCGATTTGAAAAGACGATGTACCGAATGTGCCATTCAGCAATTTACGTCCGCCAAAGGAGGTCGTTTCTGCAATACGACTTAACTCATCATTTAAAGCAGAGACTTCTTCTTGCAGTGCAGTGCGCTCCGCTTTGCTGTTTGAACCGTTAGCTGATTGAAGCGACAAATCACGCATACGTTGCATAATGTTAGTCACTTCATTCATCGCCCCTTCGGCGGTTTGCATTATAGAAATGCCGTCATTCGCGTTACGTACCGCGACATCCAAACCACGCATTTGCGATTGTAGACGGTTGGAGATTTGCAGACCCGCCGCGTCATCTTTTGCGCTGTTAATACGTTTCCCTGAAGACAAACGCTCCATGGATTGGTTCAGCATGTCAGTTGCACTGGTCAAATGACGCTGTGCGACAAGTGCTGCAACATTGGTATTAACGGTGATCGCCACGAATAAAGAGTCCTAAAATTAAGGCTTTGAGTACTTATCGACCAAGTAACAGAAAAGTTTAGTGTTTTTTGAAAAGAGATTGGAATAGAAATAGAAAACAAAAGCCCTCCATTGGAGGGCTTAAGAAATGAAGTCTGAGAACTTACTTGATGGCTAGCTCCGCGAGCATTTCTTGCGAAGGCGCGAAAAAGTAAGCACCTGTTACCGCTTTTGTGAAACGAAGCATTTGGTCTGTTTTACCATCTGTTACGCCGTACATACTTTCTAGCATCACTTTGATGTTATGAAGTGTATTGCAGTAAGAAATGAACAACAGACCGTGAGCACCGGTCACCGTCCCATATGGTAAGCTGTGGCGAACAATCTTCAAACCTTTACCTTCTTCTTTGATATCAACGCGACCAACGTGTGATGCAGCAGGAACGTCTTCTAGCTCGATAGAGTCTGGCTTGGTACGACCAATCACTTTTTCTTGCGCTTTGACATTCAATCGATTCCAAGCGGCAAGGTTATGTTCAAAGCGCTGAGCCATAACATAACTGCCTCCAGCAAATGGGCCCTCTTTTACTAGAGCCACATCAGCGCGAGCCTCCCCTTTCGGGTTTTCTGTGCCATCAATGAAGTCTGTCATATCACGAGCATCAAGGTAACGGTACCCATATGTTTCGTCCACAATGGTGACATCTTGTGCCGTCTCTTCTAGGAACTTACGCAACACGTAAAAATGCAAGTCGTGACGACTCGAGTGACAGTGAATCAGTACATCTACGTCTGTTGCTGGAGCAACGATGTCACCTTCGCCAAGTTGAGTAAAATCAATAAGCTCTTCTGGCGCGTCTACATTAAGGTGTTCCCAAAACGATTTTGTGAATGCGATAGAAAGCGTCAGCGCTGTACCCGGCTGGGTAATGTTTAACTCTTCCACCAACTTTGGCAGTGCTTTCAGTTTTTCTAATACGTTTTCACGGTTTTGGTTCACTTTGAGTTGAGTGTACAGTGCAAATGGCCCGGCTTCTGGCACGATCGCCGTTTGAGCTTGTGACATTGAGGTTTCCTCTATTACTTTGCCCCAGAGTGGGAAGTTATTGTTTTTAATTCTTTGAATGCTGCTGTTCATCGTGCGCCAATTGTGGCACATGAAAACAGTCTTTTACCCATCTTCCATTTAGAAGATAGATCATAAACCAAGCTAATAAGGTAATGGTAAGGGCGTTTGCCCAATTAAACACTCCATGTTCTAGGTACACATGATACATGGTCTGAGCAAGTTGAATACCGCACAAGATCAAAGTGATCTCGCGACCATAGCGAGTAATTCTGTTTACCCATCCTCTGTCGGGATGACGAAGCCCCATTAACCACATAAGAAGCAAACTTGGAATGCCCATCGCCAAACCTAAATACAACGTACTTGAATCTGGGTAAACAATAGCGAGTAGCTTACTGCCACTATCACGACTTACACCAGCCATGGCAAACACCACCCATGAACGCACAAGAAACATCCATCCCACCCATAAAATGATCGGCGCCTTTAAAAATCCATGAGCGTCATATTGGTCAAACGAATAGCGCACAACATCTTCTTCTTTATGTGATAAAAACGTCACTTTAACCTATCGTTTCAGAGTTGCAAGCCAACAAAGATGAGAACTGAAGTTCATTTCAGCACCTTACACAGGTAAACTAAACAAAGATTTACAGCGACGTTGATGAGAAACATGAAAAAAAGAACTCCTGCCACCCCTGTGCCTTCTCAAGAAACTCAAGCCGAAGCGATGAGAATTGCCAAATCCACGCAGAAACCGGGGCAAACCAAAGAGCAAACCAAACTCATCGCTCAAGGTATCGAAAAAGGCATCGCGCAATATAAGAAACAACAAAAAGAGCGCAACCGCCAAGCCGATAAAGCGAAGAAAAAACAGCAACGTGAAAAACAACGTCAGCATGAAGAGATTATCGAACAAGACAATATCACCGACGATGCGCCAAACCATTCATCAAGCAAACTGCCTTGGACACTACTTGTTCTGAGCTGGATTGGCTTTGCTGCTTACATAGTATTGGGGAAATAGCTAATGAAACGCCTGTTACTTGGACTTTTTGTCGTGCTTCTAACGGGTTGCACGATGCCTTCTCACCTTACTCATGCTCAAAGTCAAGATGTTCATATTCGCATTGACGCGCAATTCGACCCTGAGCGATGCGAATACAAAGGCGAAGTCACCGGAAGTGAAGGCCATTGGTATAACTACATTTTCATGACTAATGACGCGATGATGCAAGGCGCGATGAACGATTTAAAAAACAATGCAGCGGCTATCGATGCGGACACCGTTTTTATGGTTTCCCCACAAGATTTTATCACTTCATTTAGCGTACTGGGTTCCGCCTACCGCTGCAATGGATGAGGCCTGAATATGAAAAAAGCCAGCAATTGCTGGCTTATGCACGAAATCCAAGACTGCTAGCGATATCTCTCTCCCGCTCTAGAACCCATTGGCTATCAAAAGGCCCCCAATCTGAAAGTTGATAATAGCCGTCATTATGACGTCGGCCATCTTGAACGAATATGAGTTCAATGCCGATCCCAGGTAACGCCTTGAGTACATCTTGAATAGTACGACGAGGCCACCCCGTTTTTTCGATCAACTTTGGCACATTCGGCCTTTCTAGGTTTTCCACCAACAAGGCCAAATATAGCCGCCTTGCAAAAACAGGACTCAATTCCATTGACACCTCCTAAAATTGTGCTGATTCATTATTTCGTTTTTGCTCAACGAGGTGTTGCGTTTGATCAATAACTCGACTTTTCCATTTGATTTAGACGAATTTTTATTCGATTTATAGCGCATTCATCGTAAATAAGTTATGTGACATTAGTTATCTCAATCTATCTGAAAATATTTTCCACCGCATTTTGTCAGTTTGATTGCTTCTTGATAGGATGCTTTAACAGCCCAAATCACTTAAGTGCGTCTTAACCGCGCCAGTGAAAAATAGAACAAAGAAAAAGGAAAGACTATGTCGATTACCATGTTTGGTATTCCCAACTGCGATACGATCAAAAAAGCCAAGAAATGGTTAGAAGCCGAGGATATTGCTTACGACTTCCATGACTACCGTAAGCAAGGCATTGATGCAGAAATGGTAAGTGAATTTTGTCGCGCTTTAGGTTGGGAACAGGTGCTCAATAAACGTGGCACAACCTACCGCCAATTAGCGCAAGAGCAGAAAGACACACTTAACGAGGAAAACGCCATCGCTCTTTTGGTAGAAAACCCTGCGATGATTAAACGCCCAATTTTAAAAGTGAATGATCAACTTCATATCGGTTTTAAAGCTGATCAATACGCTAG
This sequence comes from Vibrio sp. Vb1166, assembly GCF_033338695.1. Taxonomy (NCBI): domain Bacteria; kingdom Pseudomonadati; phylum Pseudomonadota; class Gammaproteobacteria; order Vibrionales; family Vibrionaceae; genus Vibrio; species Vibrio sp. Vb1166. Next base: position 4,764 of record NZ_JAWOTE010000011.1, read on the forward strand.
CATTTTCAACTCTTAAATAAAGGAATACTCAAGGATGACAGACAGTCCAGTATTGGCACTTGCTAAAGATCTGATCAGTAGACAGTCCGTAACGCCGGAAGACGCAGGTTGTCAGGATTTGATGATCGAGCGCTTAAAAGCACTCGGGTTTGAAATTGAAGTGATGGTATTTGAAGACACCACGAACTTCTGGGCTCGACGTGGTTCAGAAGCGCCGCTATTTGCGTTTGCTGGCCACACCGATGTGGTACCAGCTGGCAAATTGGAACACTGGAATACACATCCGTTTGAACCGACCATTATTGATGGTTACTTGCATGGCCGCGGCGCAGCTGACATGAAAGGGTCGCTAGCTGCTATGGTCGTTGCTGTCGAACGCTTCATTGAAGAAAACCCAGACCACAAAGGCTCAATTGGCTTTTTGATTACGTCAGATGAAGAAGGACCATTTATCAATGGTACCGTTCGCGTTGTAGAAACGTTGATGGAACGTGGTGAGAACATCGATATGTGTATTGTTGGTGAACCATCCAGCACCGACGTGGTTGGCGATGTAGTGAAAAATGGACGCCGTGGATCCATCACTGGTGATTTAACGGTAAAAGGAACACAAGGTCACGTGGCCTACCCTCACCTAGCCAGCAATCCAGTGCACGAGTCTCTACTCGCGATTCATGAACTCGCGACGACAGAATGGGACAAAGGGAATGATTACTTCCCACCGACTAGTTTCCAGATCCCGAATGTATCGGCTGGCACTGGTGCGTCTAATGTTATTCCTGGCGAGTTCCATGTTCAGTTCAACCTACGTTTTAGTACTGAGCTTAACAATGACGCAATTGTTCAGCGTGTTACCGAAACATTGGACAAGCATGAGCTGGACTACGACCTAAAATGGACATTCAACGGTGACCCATTCCTGACCGATACGGGCGCACTGCTAGACGCAGTTGTAGCTGCTGTGGCCGAAGTCAATGATACGAAGCCAGCGCTACTTACAACTGGCGGTACTTCTGATGGTCGTTTTATTGCTCGAATGGGAGGTCAAGTCGTAGAGTTAGGCCCTGTTAACGCTACGATTCATAAAGTGAACGAGTGTGTGAAAGTCGACGATCTTGAAAAGTTGACGGACATGTACGAAAACACGTTGAAGCACCTATTGGCGAAGTAATCAGCGAGAACACAATGACACCAGAGCAACTCACCGGAATCACTGATTCCCATCTTCAATCCACTTTAGTGGATCAAAAAGCGTTTCTACTCCACCCTGAAGTGGCTGACGATCTGCTAAAGATGATTGAAGCGGCAACAGAAGCAGGTTTCAAAATGGAAATCGCCAGTGGTTTTCGTGACTTTAATCGCCAAAAAGCCATCTGGAACGGGAAGTTTTCTGGTGAGTTGCCAATTCTCGACATCAACTCCCGCCCTTTGAATAAAGCAGAGTTAAATGACAAAGAGAAATTGATGGCCATTTTGCGCTGGTCGGCATTGCCCGGAGGAAGTCGTCATCATTGGGGTTGTGATTTTGATGTCTATGCGCACAATTTATTGCCTGCTGACACAAGACTCAAGTTGGAACCTTGGGAGTATCTTGAAGGCCACCAGCAGGCGTTCAACCAATGGTTAAAAGCCAACCTTGGTCGGTTCGGTTTCTTCTTTCCTTATCAACATGATTTAGGTGGCGTTTCGATTGAGCCTTGGCACATTAGTCACCGCGCTGTCGGGCAGCAATGCCTCGAGCAGTTGACGCTTGATGTACTCAGAAGCCAGTTGATTAAACAAAATCAGACCGACAACATTGCAGGGATTGACGTCATACTGAATAATTTGGATAACGTCGTTGCCAAATTTATTCACAATATCACGCCGCCGGAGGCTCTATGATAGAAATACTAACCAATCCTTGGGTCATTATTATTGTAGTGTTGAGCGTGGTCATTGGTAATATTGCCGCACTCAAATATACCGCAAAAATGAAGTTTGGTCAGATGGATAAAAGCCGTAAGAACGATTTAGATAAGCTGAACACATTGGATAAACAGCGCTACGCTGAAGAAGATAAAAACAAAAACGAGCCTCGTTAGTTACTCACCAGCTTCATCTCGACACATTTAATCTAAACATCAAAAAAGGGACCACTAGGTCCCTTTTCTATCATTAAGTAAACACGCCGCGTTAAGCTCGCTTTGTTTACTGCTTCACTGTTGCAGCCAATACAGGCGCTAGTGATTTCAAAAACTCTTCTTCTACTGGCTTGCCAGAGGAGTCGGTGATATTGATAGACGTACGGTTGCCTAAATCACCAAGTAAGAATGTGTACTTACCAGCGGCTAACTCCACTGGTTTAACGCCGATATCGTTCCAGAATTCATCATCCGGAGATGCATATTTCGCAGTGATTGTGCCCTGAGACTGGCTACGCTCTTCAATCTTAAAGCCCATCTTAGGTAGAATATTAGGCAGACGTTGCCAAAGCATGTTGTATTGCGCACGCGCGATAATCACTGGAAGTCCGCTGCGGTCTTTACCCATTGTGATTGGGATCTGTTTAACCAACTCTTGCGCTTTACGCTGTGCTTCTTCACGCACTTCTTGATCGTAGCGAGCGGTGACCAAGTTCGTCATGAACACATTGTAGCGCTCACGGTTGGTCGCCGTTACTTCTTTCACTTGATTGCCTTCACGCCAGTCAATAAGGCTCACCTTAAAGCCGTGTCGACCATTTGCTTCAGCGCGTACGATTTCATATCGGCTGCCAATTTCTAGCTCTTCATCTGGCGAATCCCAAGTCACCCATCCTGTCTCGATGCGAGAGTCTGTTTGGCTTTCAACTGGAATCTCGTTAGCCGCGACCATGTTTTGCACCGTTTGCCAAACTTTATCTAGTTCATCTTTACGAAGTAGCCAAAGTGTCACTTCACCATCACTACTGCGGTCTAGACGTGCACCGGGAATAAGCTCTAGGACTTGTTGAGGTGGACGAATGTCGACATCTTTACCGACACCACCAGCGTAGTTACCCTGAGGGATCTCGTAGTTAGGGTAAAACTGAGGCTGTGCACCCTGTGGGACATTCCACTCACCCAAATTTGGGGAGTTCAAATACTCGAAGTCATCTTTTGCTTGACGACGTTGATTAGCACCACCTGAACAGGCAGTCAATACGAATACAGCTAATGAACTTAACACTAACTGGCTTGAAAGCTTCATCTATACTCCTAAAACACCGAGGGCGCTTTGGCCCCCAGTATGAACTTCAATCCTAGTAACTCAATCTTAATAGCTCAATCTTAATAAATATGGGCGTCTGTTAGCGCCTGCTCGACGATCGGCTGCGATTTTTCAGAAAGCGTAGTTAAAGGAAGACGCAAACCACCTTCTTCAATCAAACCAAGCTTTTGCGCTGCCCATTTTACTGGGATAGGGCTTGCTTCGATGAAAAGGTTTTTGTGTAGAGTCATCAAGCGTTGGTTAATCGCTTCTGCTTCTTCGTACTTACCTTCACTTGCCAAATGGAACATGTCTGCCATGTCTTTAGCTGCAATATTGTTCGTTACCGAGATAACACCATTGCCGCCAAGTTTCACAAAATCCAGCCCTGTCGCATCATCGCCACTTAGTAAGATAAAATCTTCGCCACAAAGTTCACGATGAATTGCAATTCGTTCCAAATCGCCCGTTGCATCTTTTAGAGCCACGATATTATCAAGCTTTGACAAGCGTGCCACTGTTTCTGGCTGCATATCAACAGCAGTACGGCCTGGTACGTTGTACAAAATTAGAGGCACATCACTCGCTTCGGCAATTGCCTTGTAATGTAAAAACAAACCCTCTTGAGTTGGTTTGTTGTAATACGGTGTCACACTCAGGAAGCCAGCAATACCAGAATCAGCCAGTAATTTGCTAAATGTTACTGCCTCATGGGTTGCATTTGCACCCGTGCCAGCAATCACAGGGATGCGACCGTCGGCAAACTCAACAGTTTTATTAACGACCTTCACATGCTCTTCAATGGTCAGTGTCGCTGACTCACCTGTTGTGCCTACTGCCACAATACCGTCTGTACCCGCTTCAACGTGGTACTCTACTAGCTTTTGCAGACCGTCAAAGTCTACTTCGCCATCTGCTTTGAATGGCGTAATCAGCGCTACGATACTTCCTGAAAACATGTTTATCTCCCTCATTTAACTCTTTCTGCATGGTACTGTAATGCGATTGAAAAACACAAGAGCGTAAACTCGCTTACAAAGTACAAATGAATGAATAATTATCAGTTGTTAGAGGTCTAGCAACTTAATTGCTCTATTTGGTTTGATTAACGGCAATATTGATAATCGTGTTGGGCTTTCGAGTGACTTTAGAATCTATCAGTGATTTGGAAAATACTGAAGAGCACAAGCAAGGAAAATATACTCTTTGGTCTTGTTAGCCAAGTCAGATCTAAGTGAATAAAACGGCCAGACAATAGGCAAGCACATCATGCAAACGTTTTGTTTATCCTGTAGCCTGCATTTACTGTTTATTTCCCTCCGCTCCCCTCAACATCCTCCTGCTTTTTATAGACTAAAAAAGAACTGGCTCGATATTTCTTCGCAATATCTGTGCTAACATCTCTCTATTGAAGAAAGGACAAGAAGCTCATTTATGAAGCAACATCTGGTACTTACAGCAGTTGGAACGGACCGTCCAGGCATTTGTAACCAAGTCGTACAGCTCGTTACTCAAGCTGGTTGTAACATAGTCGATAGCCGTATCGCTATCTTTGGCAGCGAATTTACGCTGATCATGCTCCTGACTGGGAACGCCAGCAGCGTGACTCGAGTTGAAACGCAATTGCCCCTGCTTGGCCAAGAACATGACCTTATTACGATCATGAAACGCACAGCGGCGCACGAACTGCTCGATAACAGCTACACCATGGAAGTGTTTATTGAGTCTGAAGACCGCCCTGGGTTAACTGAAAAATTTACTAAGTTCTTCGCTGATCAGCAGATTGGTTTAGACTCTCTTAGTGCGCAAACCATCAGCAAGTCGAAAATTCAACTCGATTCTGACCAGTTTCACATTGCGATTACTGCATCTGTAAGCGCGGATTTTAATTTGATGCAGTTACAAGAAGACTTCGATGAACTTTGTAAGTCGCTCAACGTACAAGGTTCTCTGAATTTCATTAAAAACACACTATAAAGTAAAGGAAATCAAAATGAATACGCTGACAGCAGGCTCGCCAGCGCCAGCCTTCTCTTTGCTCGACCAAGACGGAAATACCGTTTCTCTTGAAGACTTTAAAGGCAAGAAAGTACTTTTCTACTTTTACCCTAAGGCGATGACGCCGGGTTGTACTACACAAGCAAAAGGCCTTCGTGACATCAAAGCTGAACTCGATGCACATAACGTGGTGGTACTCGGCGTAAGCATCGACCCTGTAAAGCGCCTAGGCAAGTTCATCGAGCGCGATGATTTAAACTTCACTCTGCTTTCTGATGAAGACCATGCCGTTGCTGACCAGTTCGGCGTTTGGGGCGAAAAGAAATTCATGGGCAAAGTATACGACGGTCTTCACCGCATTAGCTTTCTGATCAATGAAGAAGGCGTGATCGAACATGTGTTCAACAAGTTCAAAACCAAAGATCACCACGAAGTCGTATTAAACTACTTAAACGAAAACGCTTAAACACTTAAACGCTATTGTTTTTCTACAAACAAAAAGCCCAGCAAACTGCTGGGCTTTCTTTTAACCATCGTACCTTTGGTAACAACTACTCTTGTTCGACAGGTTCGTTTTCTTCCGTGCTTGGTAATGCATGCCATACGGCTTTGACTAATGTCGCTAAAGGAATGGCGAAGAACACCCCCCAAAAACCCCACAGCCCACCAAAGACTAATACAGCCACAATGATAGCAACTGGGTGTAAGTTTACTGCCTCGGAAAACAGAACAGGAACCAAGACGTTACCATCAAGCGCCTGGATAATACCGTAAGCAAGCAACAACCAATAAAACGGAGGCGTTAAACCCCATTGGAACAAACCAACGATAGCAACAGGTACAGTAACAGCCGCCGCACCGATATAAGGAATCAAAACCGACAGACCAACGGCTACGGCAAGCAACGCCGAGTAACGAAGGTCTAGAAGGGCAAAAGTCACGTAGCTCACACCGCCCACGATTAAAATCTCTAACACTTTACCGCGAATGTAATTTGATATCTGCTCGTTCATCTCATGCCAAACTTTATTCGCCAATTTACGGTTTTTCGGCAGAATACCGCTTGCGATTCGCAGCATTTCTTCTTTGTCTTTAAGCAAAAAGAAGATCAGAAGTGGCACTAAGATCAAATATACCGCTAGCGTTGCAATGCTAACTAATGAAGCAAGCGACCCTTTGACGACACTTTCACCCAGCCCCAATGCTTGGTTTTTGGCGTTCGTCACCACGGTTTCTACTATTTCTAAATTGGCTAGTTCAGGGTGGCGCTCTGGCAATGTGACAATAAACTTTTGTAGCCCGTTGTACATGTTCGGAATATCGTTAATTAGATTACCGACCTGAGTCCAAATCGTCGGAACCAAGCCAAACAAAGCAATTAACATCAACCCGACAAAGACCAAGATCACGATAATAACCGACAAGGTGCGCGGCACGCCTATACGACACATTTTGACAACTGGCCATTCAAGTAGATAAGCCAAAACGATCGCGACAAGTAATGGCGCAATCAAGTGTCCAAAGAAGTAAATGGTGATAAAGCCAAACAGCAAGATCGCGACGAGACTTACTGCGTGAGGGTCAGAGAAACGTCGTTTATACCAACGACTAACCATTTCAAACATCTTATGCGGATTCCTTATTGAAGACAGTCAATGTGTAGTGCTCTGATGTAGATTGGCAATCAACCGAGTACCCTTGGGCACTAAGATAGTTCACAATGTCTCGTTTAGAGCTGTTGTCCACCACTTGAATGACAAGTTGATGATACTGCTTTGCTTCTCCTTGAAAGACCTCAGCAGCATGACGCTTTGCAAGTAACAGTGCCATAGGACAACGTTGCTCACGCAAATCAAGTAACATGGATTCCATTGTATTGCTCTGCACTTATGATAGGGTTGTATTGTAACGGCTTTTTGAGCTGGTGCTAGCACTTCTGACATGATTTAACCACATGCTGAAATAGCTCGGATGTAAAATAATTTACGAAACCAATTCATTTATTTCCGGTCTTACTGTTAGCTTATATCCTCACGGATAACCAAAACGTATGTGGCGCTGTTAATAGGCTCTCGACCTGTAACCACATGCTTATGTATTTTGGAGAACCTTTTAAACGTATGTTAAAACGCACTCGCTCGCTAGTTTGCTTATGTCTTGCTGCTGCCATCAGTTCGCCGACAACTTATGCCAATAGCATTGACTTGCCAGACATTGGCACAGCTGCTGGTGGCACGCTTTCAATAGACCAAGAGTTGATTTATGGCGACGCCTATATGCGTATGCTCAGAGCCAGTAAACCTATCGTTAATGACCCTGTCATCAATGAATATATTGACTCTCTTGGGCACAAATTAGTGGCCAATGCGAATGATGTAAAAACGCCGTTCCACTTCTTTATGATTCGCGACCGTAATATCAACGCGTTCGCGTTTTTTGGTGGCTATGTAGCGCTGCATTCTGGGTTGTTTCTTCATGCTCGTTCAGAAAGTGAGCTGGCCTCTGTTGTCGCTCACGAGATAGCGCACGTCACACAACGTCATCTTGCTCGGAGTATGGAAGAGCAAGCACGCCGCTCTCCGGCCACATTAGCCGCACTTGCGGGGGCACTACTGCTTTCAATTGCCTCACCCGAAGCGGGGATGGCTGCAATTACAGCAGCAACCGCGGGCAACATGCAAAGTCAAATCAACTACACTCGTGCAAACGAAAAAGAAGCGGATCGCTTTGGTATTTCGACACTAGCAAAAGCCGGTTTTGATGTTCAAGCAATGCCAAGGTTTTTTGGCCGTCTTGCTGATGAGTATCGTTATGCGAGTAAACCGCCACCAATGCTCCTGACTCACCCTCTGCCTGAAGACCGAATTACCGATAGCCGTGCGCGAGCAAGAACCTATCCTCCAATGCGTGTTGTGCCTTCAATAGACTATCATCTAGCTCGCGCGCGCATTGTGGCTCGTTACGCTGGCATTGATGGACAAGCCGCCCTGAGCTGGTTTGAGAGAACCCAAAAGAAAGCCTCTGCGGACATTACACCTGCTTTTGATTATGGTCGAGCACTCGTGCATTTAGACAATAAACGCTTATCTCAAGCGGAACCAATTTTGAAAAAGTTACTGGAACAAGACCCAAGTAACCCGTTTTACTTGGACGCTATGACGGATTTATACATCGAGAAGAAGCAGCCAGAAAAAGCAACCGAGATGCTCCGTAAAGCGTTATCTCGTAACCCTCAAAATAAAGTATTGACCATTAACTACGCCAATGCGCTACTTGAGGACAATAAAAACGATCAAGCCACGCGAGTTCTTCAAAGATACACTCATGACTATCCTGAAGATACAAATGGCTGGCACCTAATATCGAAGAGCTACCACGCGCTGGGGCGTAGCGATGAAGAGTTGGCTGCTCGAGCAGAAATTTTGGCATTGCGAGCAAATTGGAATAAAGCGATTCAATATTATAGTGAAGCAAGTAAAATGGCCAAGTTGGGCAGCTTAGAGCAAGCGCGATACGATGCCCGTATCGACCAACTCATGATCCAAAGAGATCGATTCATGGCATTACAATAACGAAATGGAGAAAACCATGTCAGTCGTGATTTATCACAACCCTCGTTGCTCAAAGAGCCGTCAAACACTTGAACTGCTTGAGCAAAATGGTGTTACACCGGAAGTCGTCAAATACCTAGACACACCACTTAACGTGGATGAACTAAAAGCGCTGTACGCCCAGCTTGGCTTTTCATCTGTACGTGAAATGATGCGCACTAAAGAAAGTGAATATAAAGAGCTTGGCTTAGGCGAAGACTCCGTCAGCGATGAGCAATTATTCGAAGCAATGGCGAAGAATCCAAAGTTGTTTGAGCGTCCGGTTGTCGTTGCTAACGGCAAAGCAAAAATTGGTCGCCCACCAGAGCAAGTGTTGGATATTTTATAAATGGATTGCCAGATCCTTATTTTGTATTTCAGCCGTCATGGCTCGACAAAACAACTGGCAAGACAAATAGCAAGAGGAGTCGAATCGACTCCTCAATGCCAAGCAATTTTGCGTACAGTTGAAGAATTGTCACCTCACTCACACTCCCCTTCTGATCCAATTGTTACTCTAGAGGAACTAAAAACGTGCGACGGTCTAGCGTTTGGCAGTCCCGTCTGGTTTGGCAACATGGCTGCGCCTTTAAAGCACTTCTGGGATCAGACTACATCTTTATGGGTCAGTGGTGACTTAATCGATAAGCCTGCTTGTGTCTTTACCTCTTCGTCCTCGATGCATGGTGGTCAAGAAACAACGTTACAAAGCATGATGACCCCTTTATTGCATCACGGGATGATGGTTTTGGGCATTCCTTATTCCGAGCCAGAGTTACACACTACGCAGTCCGGAGGCACTCCGTATGGCGCCAGCAGTGTAGGCCATGAGGCAACCCTAAGCAGTGAAGAGATTCGCCTGGCACAACAATTAGGCAAAAGGCTGGCAACTGCAGCGTTAAAACTAAAAGTCTGTTAGTAAAATCAAGGATAGTTAATCGATGTCTGACTCTTTAGACCAAACACCACTCGGTACACAGGCTAAAACCTATCGTTACCTAGCTTTATTTGGCAACTTAGCCTTATTAGCCTGGGTCGCTATTTGGCAGCTTGCGTTATCCCCTCATCCCCACCTCAGCAGCACAACACTTGCTATTGCTTGGTGTATTCCGCTACTACTTCCGTTGCCTGGTATTTTAGCTGGTAAGCCTTACACTCATGCTTGGGCTAACTTTGTTCTTATGCTGTATTTCTTGCATGCGCTGACCATCCTTTATGTGGATGGGGGTGAACGCTGGCTTGCGGCAGTGGAACTGATACTGACTTCACTCGGTTTCGCTGGCAATATTTTGTTTGCTAGAGCGAGAGGCAAAGAGCTAGGTCTTAAGTTGAAACGCCTCTCTCAAGTAGAAAAAGAAGAAAAAGCGAAATTCAATAAATAACGCCAATTGCAGTCAATCACTGATCATTGGTTCGAATACGAATTTAGAAAACAAAAAGAGTCGCAATTGCGACTCTTTTTTATGCTTACCACATTGGTCTTTGATCCTTGCGTTTCACGCCTGGAACGCTACCAAGGAGATTACGATGCCGAGCGCCACTCGTAGATCAAGTCATACTGTTCTCGGGCAGGCTCCACAATCATCGGCTGAGTTGGCTGTGTTTCGTCACTTGCTTCTGCCACAATATCTACTGGTACTTCAGGCTGCGCTTCTTTTGGCGTCGCGGCGTCTTTTGCTTCATTACTCTGAACCAATGGCTCTTCTTCTTGAGTTGAAGCTGGGGCATCAACTTCACCTAAAGGATCTTCAAAAACCATTAATTGAGAAATAGAAGAAGCTTCTTTCTCAAAAGCTTGTTGTGATGCCAAAAGGTGGATGTTGAGCGTTAACTCGTCCCCTTGAACACGCTTAATCTCTGTACCCGCAACCGAATTAAGTTGTTTTAACGCATTCTCTAAACGGAAGAAGTCCGTGGCAGAGGTTACATTAAGGACTTTCACTGCTAGCGCTTTTGAAGACTTTCCTGAAACCACAACTGCACTCTTACTTGCATAGTAGTCTGCGATGCCATCCACCATTTCTGCAATAGCATTAGCACCTGATACAGACCCGCTACGCGGAGAACGTTGCGCTTCTACAATTCTCGTTGGCGACTGGTCGTAGAGTGTCCAACGAATTTGTTCACCTTGAGCCCGTACAACCAAAACGGCGTCAGCTGGGTAGCGCTGGCTGGCTTGACCAATTGGCTCAATAAAGCCGCCCCAAAGATCAGAGACATTAACACCGGTTACATCATCAAAATCCCCAACCGGGATAGTGATTGGTAGGCCTCTTAATTTCGCTGCGCTACGAAGTGCTGCAACATTTGAAGATTCAGAATGTTCCCACGCAATGTTACGATCGTAACCCTGTTCTTCAACCATCCAAACTAAAATATTGGCACGATTTGGCGACCAAGATGGCAATTGTGCTTGTGTTAAAAGAGAGCTGATTTGGTCGTTGTTAAACAACATTTTTAAGCTCGCTTTTCCATCAACCTGCCCATAGCTTAGTTGAGAAATGTAACGCGCACTTGAGCTAAGTGCCTTTTTAATCACTGGATTGCTTAAAGAGGATTGAGAACCGGTCGCTCGAACAATCACATCCTGCATACCTTGTTGACGAGCCAAAGACTCACCGTCGTTCTGCTCACTGTCGATAACCACTTCGGCACGATAGATATCCACCTGAGTTAATGCATATACTGGTAGGGACAACCAACCTATCAGTAAGAGAGCTAAATAGCGCATAGTTTTTATAATCCTCTGAACAAGAACCCGAATAATAAGCAACTATCAAATCTTGAGCAAGGTAAGTACTGAGTAAATTGTCTGTATTATGACCAGCTTTGTTAACTCGGGCCTCAACCAGCGCTTCAGTGCTATTTTTTATAATAAACTCATTGCTTATTAAGCTATCTCAACAAGTTAGGCTGTCCATTTTTCATCTTCACGCAAGACACGTAAAAGAGGACAATTTGCAAGCAAGCAACTCTCAAAAGTGCCATTTATGGGAAGAATTCAATCGAAAGTTTGATCTATGCAACATTGCAAACGATTGCAGGATGATAGTATTCGCCGGATTTGTCTGCGTATCTTGAAAATAGGGAATTATTATGAAAAACGCGTTACAAGGCGCTCAAATGCTCTTTGTCGCTTTTGGTGCTTTGGTGCTTGTGCCGCTCCTAACTGGCCTTGATCCAAACGTAGCCCTCTTTGGTGCCGGTGTCGGTACTCTCCTCTTCCAATTAATGACTAAACGTTCTGTTCCCATCTTCCTTGCCTCTTCTTTTGCGTTTATTGCTCCTATTATGTTCGGTATCCAAACTTGGGGTATCGGTGCAACGATGGGCGGCTTGATGGCAGCGGGCTTAGTTTATGTGGCTCTAGGGGCGATGATCAAAGTGCGCGGTGTTGGATTTATCCATAAAATTCTCCCGCCTGTTGTCGTTGGCCCTGTGATCATGGTTATTGGCCTTGGCCTTGCCCCAACAGCAGTGAACATGGCGGTAGGTAAAACTGGTGATGGAGCTGCACAGCTAGTTAATGGTGATGCTGCGATCATTATCTCGGCGGTCTCACTGCTCACAACCATTGTACTCAGCGTTTTTGCAAAAGGCTTTTTGAAGCTCGTTCCTATTGTTGGTGGTATTCTTGCTGGTTACTCTGTTTCTCTATTCTACGGTGTGGTTGATTTCACTCCCGTAGAACAAGCGGCTTGGCTAGCCATGCCAAACTTCACCGCGCCAGAGTTCAATATCAACGCAATTTTGTTCATGATTCCTGTCGCTATCGCACCTGCGGTTGAACACGTAGGTGACATGCTTGCTATCTCAAACGTTACAGGTAAAAACTACCTGAAAAAACCAGGCCTTCACCGCACAATCGCAGGTGACGGGGTGGCAACTATCGCAGCTTCGATGGTGGGTGCTCCACCAAACACCACTTACAGTGAAGTAACAGGAGCGGTAATGCTAACCAAAGCATTTAACCCTGTGATCATGACTTGGGCAGCAATCACCGCAATCGTACTTGCATTGGTAGGTAAGCTAGGTGCGGTTCTTCAAACGATTCCAGTTCCTGTCATGGGCGGCATCATGATTCTGCTGTTCGGCTCCATCGCAACGGTAGGCCTCAACACACTGATCAAGAATAACGTTGATTTGCATAAGTCTCGTAACCTAGTGATTGTTGCCGTAACCCTTGTGTTTGGTATTGGTGGTATGGCTTTCGGTATTGGTGAGTTCAGTCTACAAGGTGTGAGCCTATGCGGTATCGTGGCAATTATTCTTAACCTTGTGCTACCAAACGATTTAGGTGAAAACCACGTTGTGGATAACGCACAAATGGAAGAAGAAAGCGCGAAATAGTACGTCTTCGCCGCTTTATTAGGTGGCGTGTCTTACTTTTCTCCTCTTGTAGATACAAAAAAGGCTTGGTTTTCACCAAGCCTTTTTCTGTTCAGTCATAGTAATACATCAAAGAATTACTTAGTACCGAAGATCTTATCACCTGCATCGCCTAGACCCGGAACGATGTAGCCTTTGTCATTAAGCTTCTCATCGATTGCCGCAGTGTATAGCTCAACATCTGGGTGTGCTTTTTCTAGCGCTTCAATACCTTCTGGTGCAGCAACAAGTACCAGCACTTTGATTTGGTTACAACCTTTCTCTTTTAGGAGATCGATAGTAGCAATCATAGAACCACCTGTTGCAAGCATTGGGTCAACAACAAGCGCAATACGCTCCTCGATGTTTGAAGCAAGCTTGTTGAAGTAAGGAACTGGCTCAAGCGTTTCTTCATCACGGTAAATACCCACAACACTGATACGTGCGCTTGGCATGTGCTCAAGAACTCCATCCATCATGCCTAGACCTGCACGTAGGATTGGCACTACGGTTACTTTTTTACCTTTAATCTGGTCTACTTCTACCGGACCGTTCCAACCATCAATGGTCACTTTTTCTGTTTCAAAGTCTGACGTTGCTTCGTAAGTAAGTAGGCTACCGACCTCAGTCGCTAACTCACGAAAACGTTTTGTGCTGATGTCACCTTCTCTCATTAGACCAATTTTATGTTTTACTAGAGGGTGCTTTACTTCAACAACTTTCATGTCCATCTCCGGCTATAGTTGGCAATATTTAAACAAACCTTCAGATTATACATGATTTTCACAGGGATATCAGGATAAATCACTAAAGAAAAAAACAGACGCAAACGTTTGCTATCTATGTTTAAGCACTGTTAGAATAGCGCCGTTTTCATATCCAACTTAATACCGAGGACTTCCCTGTGAGTGGTAACAACTCTTCTCTTAGCTATAAAGACGCTGGTGTAGATATTGATGCAGGCAACGCGCTTGTGGATCGTATTAAGGGTGCGGTAAAACGTACTCGTCGCCCTGAAGTTATGGGTGGTATCGGTGGTTTTGGCGCGCTATGCGAATTGCCAACTAAATACAAACAACCTGTACTGGTTTCTGGTACTGATGGCGTTGGCACAAAACTTCGCCTAGCACTGGATATGAACAAGCACGACACGATTGGCATCGACCTAGTGGCAATGTGTGTAAATGATCTTATCGTGCAAGGCGCAGAGCCACTGTTTTTCCTAGATTACTACGCAACAGGCAAACTAGACGTTGATACCGCAGCGGATGTTGTTTCAGGTATCGCAGAAGGGTGTGTTCAAGCAGGTTGTGCCCTAATTGGTGGCGAAACTGCGGAGATGCCTGGCATGTATGAAGGCGAAGACTACGACGTAGCTGGTTTCTGTGTTGGCGTAGTAGAAAAAGAAGACGTGATTGACGGCACGAAAGTCGCTGCTGGTGATGCACTTATCGCTGTTGGTTCAAGCGGCCCACACTCAAACGGTTACTCCCTTATCCGTAAGATCCTAGAAGTATCTGGTGCAGATAAGAGCGAAGAGCTAGCAGGCCGCACTATTGGTGAGCACCTACTAGAACCAACAAAAATTTACATCAAGTCAGCACTTAAGATGATTGAGAAACACGACATCCATGCGATTTCTCATATCACTGGTGGTGGTTTCTGGGAAAACATCCCACGCGTACTGCCTGAAGGCACGAAAGCAGTTATCGATGGTAACAGTTGGGAATGGCCAGTTATCTTCAAGTGGCTACAAGAGAAAGGCAACGTCGACACACACGAAATGTACCGCACATTCAACTGTGGTGTAGGTCTAATCGTCGCACTACCGAAAGACCAGGCAGATGCAGCAGTTGCTCTTCTTAAAGAAGAAGGCGAAAACGCGTGGGTGATTGGTCAAATCGCACAAGCAGACGCGAACGAAGAGCAAGTTGAAATCCAATAATTTGCAAATCGAGCTCAAAAGATAAGAAGAATGAGGACACTAGATGACTAGGTCCTCATTTTGCTATCTAGAACACTAAAAACCATTCTATTAGTAGGTAGTTTAGAAGCTACATAACTCCAACCTACAATACCAAGGCGCTCTCGACATCATGAAAAACCATACCCTAAAAAACATTGTGGTCCTCATCTCGGGTAACGGAAGTAACCTGCAAGCTATCTTGGAAGCTTGCGAAGACAGCATGCCAAACGCACGAGTGGCAGCCGTGTTCTCTAACAAAGCAGATGCTTTTGGTTTAGAACGTGCAAAAAAGTTTGATGTGGACGGTCACTTTGTCGACCCTAAAGCATTCAGCTCGCGTGAAAGCTTTGATGCAGAGCTAATGAGTCAAATAGATGAATACCAACCAGACGTGATTATTCTTGCTGGTTACATGCGCATTCTGAGCAGCGCATTTGTTTCTCATTACATGGGTAAGATGATCAATATCCACCCTTCTCTTCTACCAAAATATCCTGGGCTACACACACACCAGAGAGCAATTGATGCTGGCGATAAAGAACATGGTACGAGTGTGCACTTTGTAACGGAAGAGCTTGATGGTGGCCCTGTCATACTGCAAGCAAAAGTTCCTGTGTTCGAAGACGATGATGCTAGTGTACTTGCGGCACGTGTTCAGGCGCAGGAGCACCGAATCTACCCTATGGTGGCTAAGTGGCTGGTAGACGAGCGGTTGATCATGAAGGATGGTAAAGCCTATTTAGATGGCGCAGAGCTTGGCGTACATGGGTACGCCTCAGATGAGTAGCCCTGAATAATAAACTCCAAGCACAAAAGAGCAGCCTGAGGGCTGCTCTTGGTTGTTTTAATACTTATAAACTTGATTCAAGAAAACCATGGTGAGACTAGAAACCTAAAACCCAGCATTCTAAAAAATCCCATAACCACTTGAGTAACATAACACTCGGAAAGTAGATTCTGCATCTGGTTCGTTCTTCACCGTTCAGACTGACGAGGTGTTTTATGAGAAATTTCTATCAGTTACGTCTTTACAACAAGCCTTAGCGAGACTAGGACTCTACTACCAGCACTCTAGAAAGTAAGAATGCTCATCCGTATCCGCCCTCGGTTTAAAACGCATAAAAATAAAGCTCGCGATTAAGCGAGCTTTATTTTTATATTCAGAGTAAGAGACCATCACTCTAACGGTTCGGTTGGCGCTTGATTGCCCGGCTTAGCCGCCGCAAACGGCACATTTACCAGTTCAGAGGCATTATTTTTGACTAGTTCACCTAGGTGAAACAAGCCGTATTCGCCAGGTTTCATACGCTGCCAAGCTTCGTTGCCCGTCAAAGGTTGAGTTGCGATCACAGAAACGATGTCATGTGGCGTTGTTTCTTCTTGGAAGTTAATTTCCACATCTTCATCAAGCAACGCGGCTTTTCCAAACGGTGCGCGTCTTGTGATCCAATACAAATGATTGGTGCAATACGTCATTACATACTCACCATCACTCAGAAGCATGTTAAATACACCCTTCTCTTTTAGCTCATCACAACATTTAGCAACATATAAGAATACCGACTCCATATCCTTTGGTGGCTCAGGATATCGATCTTCCATTTGCTTCAATAACCAGCAAAATGCCAGTTCACTATCTGTCTCACCGACAGGTCTATGTCGACCTGTATGCAAGTCTTGGTAGCCAGAGAGCTGACCGTTATGCGCAAACGTCCAATACCTACCCCACAGCTCACGTGTAAAGGGATGAGTATTTTCTAAATTAACACCACCACGATTCGCCTGTCGGATATGACTAACGACCGCACGACTTTTGATGGGATAATTTTGTACCAACTCTGCTATTTTAGACTCACAACTTGGCTTGGGATCTTTGAAGGTTCGAAAGCCCTTCCCTTCGTAGAAGGTGATCCCCCATCCGTCACGGTGTGGGCCGGTTCGACCTCCACGCTGCATGAGCCCAGTAAAACTGAAACAAATATCCGTTGGAACATTAGCGCTCATACCGAGCAATTCACACATGGTTTAAAAAACTCCCTAACAACACAGCTCGAAACGGTGGCCGTAAACGATTATTCCATCTCTTTTTCGATCAACTGAATGATGATATGAATAATCTTAATATGAATTTCCTGAATGCGGTCTGCATAACCAAAGTGTGGCACGCGGATTTCAATATCTGCAAGGCCTGCCATTTTGCCGCCATCTTTACCTGTTAGCGCAATCGTCTTCATGCCTTTCGCTTGTGCTGCTTCAATCGCTTTCAGGATGTTACCTGAGTTACCTGACGTCGACAGACCAAACAGTACGTCACCTTTTCGACCAACCGCTTCTACATAGCGTGAAAACACGAAGTCATAACCAAAGTCATTACTCACACAAGAAAGGTGGCTTGGATCTGAAATAGCAATACCAGCATAGCCAGGACGATTTTCTCGATAACGGCCTGTTAGCTCTTCGGCAAAGTGCATTGAATCACAGTGAGAACCACCGTTACCACACGACAATACTTTACCATCTTGCTTGAATGAGTCAGCAATCATTTTCGCCGCTGCTTCGATTTGCGCAATGTTATGGTCATCGCTTAAAAATTTGTTGAGCACTTCAGCAGCTTCGTTTAATTCACTTCTAATCAGATCATGGTACATAAGACGTTCTCTTTATTATTTCGGCTTCAGTCAGCTCTAGACTCACTGAGCAAATTGTTCTGATACCAATTTGGTATCGGACATTTCATAAACCTGAACTCGGGTTTGATTACTCTGAGTTTACCCACAAACGAGAATTAGTGTCGATAGTGAACCAACAGATTTAGATTAGTGATGGTAATAAACTTGTCAACTTGCTCATGAAACCATCACTCAAATCTCAACTTTAGAATTTTAACTCTACTTAGATCACTTTTTATCCAATCTTATGTTTTACATTTCCTTAATATTTTGATTACACTTAAACCAACTGGTTAGACCTCTTACCTAACATACAGACGTACAAAACTTATAAAGTCTGAAAAGGAAAATATATATGGACATCTTGCTCTCAATCATCACGATGGCGATCGTGCTAGGCATTACGCTCTACCACCGCATGTCTCTCGTGAAATCTATTAGCTTACTCACCGCGGCCATGCTGGCTCTTACAGTAGCAGGAACTGTCGGCGTTATTGGTTGGGCTATTTACGTTCTCGCCGCAGCTGTGCTCGCGGTTCCTGGCGTACGTCAGTCTTTAATTAGCCGCAAAGCGTTAGTGCTTTTCAAGAAAGTGCTGCCAGCTATGTCTCAAACCGAAAAAGAAGCGTTAGACGCAGGTACCGTCTGGTGGGAAGCCGAACTGTTTAAAGGCAAACCAGAGTGGCAAAAGCTACACGCGATTCAAGCACCTAAGTTAAGTGCGGAAGAACAAGCCTTTTTAGACGGCCCTGTGAATGAAGTGTGCGCCATGGTGAGTGATTTCCAAGTGACCCATGAACTCGCGGACTTACCGCCAGAAGTTTGGCAATACCTGAAAGATCATAAGTTCTTCGCCATGATCATTAAGAAAAAGTACGGTGGTCTGGAATTCTCAGCATACGCGCAATCACTAGTACTACAAAAACTAACGGGTGTTTCTGGCGTTCTATCGTCTACCGTTGGTGTTCCTAACTCTTTGGGCCCAGGTGAGCTACTGCAACACTACGGTACTGAAGATCAAAAAAATCATTACTTACCGCGTCTAGCTGAAGGTAAGGAAATCCCTTGTTTCGCCCTAACAAGTCCAGAAGCGGGTTCTGACGCAGGCTCTATTCCAGATTACGGTGTGGTCTGTAAAGGCGAATGGGAAGGAAAAGAAGTACTGGGTATGCGCCTGACTTGGAACAAGCGCTACATCACCCTAGCGCCAGTCGCAACGGTACTAGGCTTAGCATTTAAACTTCGCGATCCTGAAGGTTTGCTAGGCGACAAAGAAGATCTTGGCATCACTTGTGCGCTTATCCCAACTGATGTCAAAGGTGTTGAGATTGGTAACCGACACTTCCCGCTCAATGTACCATTCCAAAATGGTCCAACGCGCGGTAAAGACATCTTTGTTCCTATCGATTTCATTATCGGTGGTGAAAAAATGGCGGGCCAAGGTTGGCGTATGCTGGTTGAGTGTCTGTCGGTTGGACGTGGTATCACGCTACCTTCAAACTCAACAGGTGGCATCAAAACTGCGGCAATGGCAACCGGTGCTTACTCACGTATTCGCCGTCAGTTCAAACAGCCGATCGGCCATATGGAAGGAGTTGAAGAACCATTAGCACGCTTGGGTGGTAATGCTTACGTGATGGATGCAGCAAGCAACTTAACCGTTGCGGGTATCGACTTAGGTGAAAAACCTTCAGTTATCTCAGCTATCGTGAAGTATCACTGTACGCACCGCGGCCAGCAAAGCATCATCGATGCAATGGACATCGTAGGCGGTAAAGGTATCTGTATGGGACCTTCTAACTTCCTAGCTCGTGGTTACCAAGGTGCGCCAATCGCAGTAACGGTTGAGGGTGCTAACATTCTAACACGCTCAATGATCATCTTTGGCCAAGGCGCAATCCGTTGCCATCCGTACGTTCTTGAAGAAATGAACGCGGCGTATTCTGAAGCAAGTAATGCTGTCGAGAAATTTGATAAAGCGCTTGCTGGTCACGTGAGCTTTACAATGAGTAACCTAGTGCGCAGTATCTGGTTTGGTTTGAGCGACGGTCTGGGCTCTTCATCGCCAACCAAAGATGCAACCAAGCGTTACTACCAACAATTGAACCGCTACAGTGCAAACCTTGCCTTACTATCGGATATCTCGATGGCAGTGCTAGGTGGCTCTTTGAAGCGTAAAGAGCGTCTATCAGCGCGTCTTGGTGACATTCTAAGCCAGCTATATTTAAGCTCTGCGACGTTGAAACGTTTTGAGCAAGATGGACGCCCAGTCGAAGATTTACCATTAGTACACTGGGGTCTACAAGACAGTTTGAAACAAGCGGAAGTGGCGGTAGACGAATTCTTAGCAAACTTCCCGAACAAAGTGATTGGTCGTGCACTGCGCGTGTTAATCATGCCATTCGGTCGTGTACGCAAAGCGCCAAGCGATAAACTAGACAGTAAAGTGGCGCGCATTCTACAAACGCCAAGTGCAACGCGCTCACGCATTGGTCGCGGTCAATACCTTGAACCAACCGAGCACAACGCAGCAGGTAAGATTGAGCTTGCGCTGTCAGTCATTCTTCAAGCTGAACCTGTGTTTGACAAAGTATGTAAAGCGCAAGGTAAGCGTCGCCCATTCTTACGTTTGGATACGATTGCTCAGGAAGGGCTAGAGCAAGGCTTTATCACGCAAGAAGAAGCCGATCTACTCAGAGAAGCGGAACAGCATCGTCTAGATACAATCAACGTTGACGACTTCGAGCCGGAATTGCTCGCCGCAAAGCCGCTATACCCTCAGATGGATAGCGTTGCCTAACTCTCTAATCTGAAACCATACAACGGGAGTGACAACTCCCGTTTTTTATTGCTTCCAGAATCGGATTCATAACACCTCACACTACAAAGCCCCCCTGCGCAATAAAATCCTCGCACTCCAATCTTTCCCCCGATTTCCAGTGATAACTAACTCACAGACGTTCCAACTAAGCGGTGTATACTTTAAGTAACTCACTCACATATATGGTAAATCCGTTGGCTAAAATATTACTCGCACAGTGGTTCCCAGGGCTTGTTCAGCTTAAGCATTATCAAAAAGAATGGTTTGTTAACGACTTTAGAGCCGCCTTTTCTGTTGTCGCGGTTGCACTGCCAGTTGCCATAGCTTACGCCCAGTTAACTGGTGTATCCGCAATTGTCGGTCTGTATTCGTGTGTACTGCCAATGTTGGTTTACGCCATGATGGGCACATCTCGACAACTCATTGTCGGACCCGATGCAGCAACCTGTGCAGTGATTGCTGCTGTTGTGACACCACTTGCCGCAGGTGACCCCACAAAACATTGGCAGTTGGTTATGACTATGACAGCGATGACGGGGATTTGGTGTGTACTGGCAAGTCGTTTCAAGCTAGGGGTATTTGCAGATTTCCTTTCTCGTCCGATTCTTTTGGGTCTACTCAACGGTGTTGCTCTCACAATTATCGTTGGTCAGTTTGCGAAAGTAGTCGGTTTGAAATACGAGCAACGTTATTTACTGGAACGTTTATGGGAAGCTCCACAACGATTAACCGATCTTCATTGGCCTACTGTAACTCTGAGTATCGTGACAGTTGTCGTTTATTTGCTCACCAAACGCTACCGACCAACTTGGCCTGCTGCCATGCTGGCGATCCTCGTAACTACTGCGTCAGTTTGGTTTTTCAATTTACAAGAGATGGGCGTATCGGTTGTCGGACTCACTCAAGGTGGCTTCCCTCAGTTTCAAACACCGGAGTTTGAGCTAGGTGAAGTTCGTGAACTAGTGGTCCCGGCTCTCAACCTTGCGATTGTCAGTTTTGTTAGCATGATGCTCACTGCCCGCAGTTTCGCTGCTAAAAACGGTTATGATATTGATGCTAATAAAGAGTTTCAGGCGTTGGGTTTTGCCAACATTGCCTCAGCGTTTTCGCAAGGTTTCGCGATAAGCGGCGCTGACTCACGCACAGCCGTCAATGATGCAAATGGCGGTAAATCTCAATTAGTTTCGATTGTCGCCGCAATCACCATTGCCATTATTGCGGTATTTATTTACGAGCCTTTGCAGTTCATCCCTATCGCTTCACTTGGTGTTGTATTGATCATTGCGTCCCTATCGCTGCTCGATCTTAAAGCAATTTGGAAATTAAAATCTCGTGACAAAGATGCATTTTATCTGGCCATCATTACTTTTATTTCTGTGTTGATCGTGGGTGTAATACCGGGGATCACTTTGGCGGTATTGCTAGGGCTGTTTCAATTTTTACGGATTGTCATGCGACCGAGTGATCAGCTACTTGGCTTGGATGAAAAAGGTACCATTCGGACCATCGACGACTCAGGAAAAGCTTCGCCTATTCCTGGAATGGTGATTTACCGCTTTAACTCACCGCTAACTTACTTCAATGCTCCTTACTTTAAACGTAGAGTGTTAGAGCAGGCAGAGCATCACAAAGACGCAAGTTGCGTTGTCATCGACGCCGTATCGAGCTTTACTCACTTGGATCTCAGTGTGATGGCAACACTGGCAGATATTCACAATACTTTGAAAAAGAGAGGTGTACGCTTAATCCTCGCAGGAAGGAAACGACGTCTTCGTCAATGGTGTGAGCTTACTGGTATCAGCACCAGTGAAGGAGGCATCTTACTGCGAGCTGATATGTACCTTGCCATTAAACTTAGTGGCTGTTACATCAGTGCTGTGGGTGAGGGACAAATTCCTACTGTTCAAAAAGAGCCTGATTTAGAGCAGCCACCCAAACCAATTCCAGAAGTGGCTTAAATACAAATTTAATATAGAAAACAGGAAATTAAACTCCTGTTTTCTAGTGCTTATCTTCACAGCTGAATACGTGTTACGCCTTTGGCTTAAACTTTTTTGTCATCCCTTGGCTTTTAGGAGCCACCAGCCTATAACCAAGCTTTTCGTAAAAGACCGGTTCATCAGCAATCATAGAAACGTAAGAGCCTTCAAGTGCAACAGAAGAAAGATAACCGTCGATGTATTCCATGACTTTTCTACCTAAACCGTTGCCTTGATAATCAGAATCAACGGCAACGTCGACAATTTCGAAGTTACACGCCCCGTCACCAACAACCCGACCCATTGCAATGAGCTTTCCTTCATCCCGAACAGATACGCCATATAACGAATTGGGTAGACCAATTTCAGCAGCTTTCAACGATTTGGGTGATAGCCCGGCTTTGATACGCATATCACAGTATTCTTTCGGGCTTGGCACATGCTCTTCATATCTTATTGTCATTATGTACTACTCCTTTGTATCACCTTGGAGCTTACATAACTAAACTGTATAAATAAACAGTTAAACGTTGGAAAGATGTTCCCATTAAGCACACAAAGTATCGGGTCTAGAAAAGAACCCGCCGACAACTCTGACGCCATAATAGGTATAAGTTGCTCTGAAGCTAGACATTCCTTTTTCTAAACATGTTTCTCTCAACAACGTATCCGCATGCTTTCGAGCACTTTGAGGCAACACCTCTTCCCTCATGAGTTGGTAAAGAGCATCATGTACTAAAGAAGCTTTCATAATGTTTTTTGTGTCTAACGCTGGCCCACTCGCTCCATCCCATGCATAGCCCTTTTTAATCGTTAACACGCCTTGTTTGGACAAACTAAGAAAAGGGCTGTCATACGCCTGACTCACTGAAATGTGAGTCTCAATCTTTTCTTCAGAATGGAGAGTGTATTTGTACTTCTGACGCTTTTTGTATTTCATCAGAGACCTCGCGTTTACTTATTCTTATTTATCACGCACAGCTGAATATTTATCCAGAAACCCTACAAGATCGGCTCTTGTTATTATGGCGTACTACCTATTACAAAGCCCAAATCAATATGAATAGAACTCCATGCAATCAATAAAGCCAGAACCCCTGACTTTATTGATCAAAATTCAACCAGAAACCCTTATTCTGAAGGAAGTCTACTCAATTTTTTATGGATATCTTCTACAAAATTGGCTTGTTCACTTGGAGAAACCTCTAGAACATAATGAAAAAACGGACTTGTATGCTCAGTAATTTTATACTCTTCACTTAACAGCTTAATTACTTGTTCATGATTAAATCGTGCGGAGACTAAGCCACTCTCGGTTTCTTGAGTTATAACTATATAGTGAGCGGTTGGAAAAACCGTAAACCTTCCTTCGACAGGAAACCAGGGAGCAAAAGAAATAATCTCGTCATCAATTATGTATGCTTGAGGTTTACTGACATAAGTGTAAGGGTACTTTTCATCTAAATAGGGTCTTGCTGTATCAAACAAGCCATCATAATAAGTTGGTATTTCTACTTTTTGGATTTTACTTAAGGGATCGAAAGTGAAGGTATCAAGTGATTTTAAATTATTACTTCCCGAATCTGGATTATTAACACCATTATCAATAGAAGAACAACCTACAATTATCACTGCACAAAAAAAAGCTAAAATTTTATTCATTATTTCTTTTATCTTTAATTGATTGTTTTGAAAGTTAGTCACATTAAAAATGCAACCAATTTAGAAAGTAAAAATGATATATTATTTATATAAAATCCCAAACATATATTTGAATACAGTAAACTTAAATATTCATAATTTATCCATTTTTCTTCTTCCAACTTGGTAACTTGATAAAAAAACGGAGCCGATTGGCTCCGTTTCTCGCTTTATGTGTTACTACTATTTCTTTGGTACTTCTAATTGCATCTCTGGCATGGCATCGCGCTTCGCTTTAATTTTGCGCCAGACTATCCATGCAATGATCACAATCAGCAGCATTATCAAATTACCCACCGCGATAATAATCATGCTGCGCTTACGCTCAGCCTCTCGCTCAGCGATAATTTGCTTTTCCATTTCAATACGGCGCTGTTCGGCTAATTCAGCTTCTTTTGCAATTCGAGCAGCTTCTAGATCAACTTCATCAACAACACTGAAGGTTTGCTCTGGGATAGGAAACACCAACGAGCGCTGGGTTGCAAAATCAGTGGCAAAGATCTCGCCGCGCCATGCGTACTTACCAAGCTCAGCATCGTTATTGAGGTTCAACGTAACTCTCATTCCATCTTTAGAGACCTGTCCTTGGCTGTAACCAATGAAACCATCGGGAGCGTCCTTTTTCACTGTGACTGCAATAGAGCCTGGTGCAATCATACCTTGCTCGCCACTCACCACTAATTGGTGTGGCTTATCGTGATTACGAGCCTGAATAAAAGTACGAGAGATTGGGTTCGGATAAACCAAGATGACTTGTTCTTGCGCTCGTAAGAATACGCCATTGCCAGACGTGATGCGAGCGCGGTACTTACCAGGCTCAACGTCTATTGGGAGCTGAACCGTGAACACTCCATCCCCTGCTTTTTCATCCAAGCCGCGGCCGTCATCAGAAAACTCACCCACAACCATCGGCACTGGACGAGCTTCTTTGATCAGCTCATCTTCATTTTCGACAAACTTGGTAAATGTCACGCGCAGATTCACGCGATCAAGGAAGTCGCGCAATACAAGAGGTTTGCCGTCGGAGGTCAGGCGAGCTGTAAACTTAAGCGCTTCCCCATTATATAATCGGTTTGGGAACAGATCCGTACTGAGCTTTAGGTGAGAAATTAAGCGGATGTTATTTTTAGGCGTAACTTTCCCCACAGCCTGCCATGGACCTGGCATAGGGTTATCAACGGAAATAATATCGAGAGAGGCTTCTTGATACCAACGTACATTGTCGTAAGAGCCCCAAGCATAGTATTTTTTACCGTCAGGACGGACTAAAACAACTGGCTGAGAACTTTGCTCACGATAAACCAAAAACGTGATCTGCTCGATGGTTGGATCAACTCGAAAGCGATTGTCTAACAAAGACATTGTAGATTCACTCGCAGCACTCGAGAGACTACTCCATATCGCTAAAAACGCGACCAACAAAGCCCTCAACATAGCTTCTCCTATTGATGCCAAATACAGTCGTTCACCAACTCTAATCTTTTTTGGTGAGCTTCTAGTTCATCGGCACTTGCGCGCAAAACCTTTAGCGCTTTTCTTCCTTCAATACGACGAATGGTTTCTACTCCACCCTCTTGTTTATTCGCGTTAAATTCTAGACTCGTTTGACCACCCGTCATAAAGAGGTAAACGTCGGCTAGAATCTCCGCATCGAGCAAAGCTCCGTGGAGAGTACGGTGCGAGTTATCAATACCGTAACGTTCACATAAGATATCAAGGTTGTTTCGCTTACCAGGGAAGATTTTCTTCGCCATAGCAAGGGTGTCGGTCACCTTGCAGTAGTCGTCCGTTTTGCCGATGTTAAGATCGAGCATGCCAAACTCGTAATCCATAAAGCCGGTATCGAAGGGCGCGTTGTGGGCAACAAGTTCTGCGCCTTTAATAAACTCAAGAAACTCTTGGTGCACGCTCGCGTATTCCGGTTTATCAACCAAGAATTCATCCGTAATACCGTGAACTTCAACCGCTTCTGGTTGGATTTCACGATCGGGTTTTAAATAAACGTGGAAGTGACGACCAGTCAGCTTACGGTTGATGATCTCCACGGCACCGATTTCAATAATGCGGTGTCCCATGTAGTGAGGACCACCCTCGCGGTTCATACCTGTGGTTTCGGTATCGAGAACGACAATGCGGTTATATTCAGAATTGCTGCTGGTATTCATAAGGTTATGTATGTCAGACTATGCTTTATTAAATGTTTCGGCTAATAGTACCAAAAAATATGACCAAACACGTTGAGATTTTCACTGACGGTTCTTGTTTAGGTAACCCAGGACCAGGTGGTTACGGCATAGTATTGCGTTACAAAGACGTAGAAAAGACACTTTCCAAAGGCTATACGTTAACTACCAACAACCGCATGGAAATGTTGGCGGCTGTCGTCGCGCTGCAGACGTTGAAACAACCTTGCAAAGTCACTTTAACGACTGACAGCCAATATGTGCGCCAAGGTATTACTCAGTGGATCCATAACTGGAAGAAGCGTGGTTGGAAAACAGCGGATAAAAAACCCGTGAAGAATGCCGATTTATGGCAAGCTCTAGACAAAGAAACCGCACGCCATCAAGTTGAATGGCATTGGGTAAAAGGCCACGCAGGCCATCGTGAGAACGAAATGTGTGATGAGCTAGCCCGGACTGCTGCAGAAAACCCAACTGAGGAAGATACAGGTTACCAACCCTCTTAGCGAGATTCTTTCCTCATAGTGTTACCCTCTCGATTCATCACCCCAAGTGGTGTGAGCTTTTTCTTCAAGCGCCAATGCGGTTTGATAGGCTTGAGAGGGTATGTCCGTTTCCGCGCGACTATGTAATACAAACTCCCAGCGGGTGATGCCCAATCACCAAGACTATTTTCCAACCATGTCCACATCGTACGGTAACGTTTCATCGGAAACAGCGCATAACGATCACAATGAATCACTTGATAATTAAGTAACCCTAACCAGTCTTTGATGCGGTTTGACGTAAACATTCGTCCACTCCAAGGCAAATTATGTTTACGCCATGGAAGCAAACTCGCTAATCCAGTCAAGCTTAATGGGTTGAATCCAGTAATAATTACATAGCCATCATCCATCATCACTCTATCGACTTCACGCAACAAACGGTGTGGATCGCTTGCATAGTCGAGCTGATGAGCGAGTATCACAACATCAAAGCTTTTTTCCAAAAAGGGTAATTCGTAACCATCCGCAATCACATTATGCAACGGGTTCTGGATATCTACGTTGACTTGGTGTTGAATGTTACAATTACAGCTGGTTAGCTCACAGCTCAACCCGCCCAGTTTGAGCATATGGTAGCCGAAGAGTTTCGGGCACCATTCATCAAGTCGGGTCTGGATTGACTCAAGCACCCACGGACCGTTGTTCATTGCTGACCAAGTCGACGGGTGTGGTATAGTTTTGTTGCTGAGTGCTGGTTTCATTAACCACCTGACTAAAATGGGTGACGGAGAACGAATCGTGTTAGAGATCAAAAGCATACCCGCATTTAATGATAATTACATCTGGCTGATACAAAATAGCGATAAGCGCTGCGCAGTCGTTGATCCGGGCGATGCGAAGCCAGTATTAGAATTTCTGCAGGCTAACGAATTAACTTTAGAAGCGATTTTAATTACGCACCACCACAACGATCACATTGGTGGCGTTCCAGACTTAGTGCGTGCATTTCCTGACGTCGCCGTTGTGGGCCCAAAATCAGAGCCAATTCCAACCCTAACGACACCAATGGAAGAAGGCGACAAGCTGGAGTTGTTTGGTGAGATTTTCTTAGTACTTGGGTTACCCGGCCATACTTTGGGCCATATCGGTTACGTTGGGGACGGAAAACTGTTTTGCGGTGATGTGCTCTTTTCTGCTGGCTGCGGTCGTATTTTTGAAGGTACGCCTGAGCAAATGTTTGAATCACTGAGCAAACTAACGTCTCTACCAGAAGAAACTCAAGTCTTCTGCGCGCATGAATACACCGCGAGTAACGTGGCGTTTGCTCTAGCGGTTGAACCTGACAATGAGCAACTTCGCCAATATCGCGACGATGTAAACCGACTGCGAGCACTCAACATTCCGACACTTCCAACAACAATACGCAAAGAAAAGTGGATTAATCCGTTCTTGCGAACCTCTAACCCTGACGTGGTTCAATCTGTTGCTAGTCGCATTAAAAATAGCGATCCATGCTCGGTTTTTACTGCTTTACGCGAGTGGAAGAACGAATTTTAACCATTTTCTGCTTGTAAGTTTGCAAGACCCCAGTATTATCAGGGACTGATTTTTCGAGAAGCGCCACTGGCGCTTCTCTTACGTTTGGGGTTGATATAAATCTATTTGAATTTCTCCCCATTGCATAATTAGAAGCTCTTTGCCTCTATAAATTAGTTAGTGTTTAAAAGATGTCTATTATCTTGCGACTGCCACGCACATTACGTTGCGCGACAGGCAGGTGAAGATAAACAGGCCCTAAATAGGCTGAATCCATGCGTTTGAAGTATACTTGGGCGTTGGCGTTGTTATTATCTGGCTGTCAATTGACTCAGTCAGATTCAACGTCTTCTACACCAGAAACCAATAAATCTGAGCAGACTGCAAAGCAAAATGCAGTAAAAGCTCAACCGGGCAATAAATCGTCACTAGCAAAAAAATCCGCTAACGACGCGCCTAAAGTTCTCTCCCCCCAAGAACAAGAAGATGTGTGGCAACGTATCGCCATGCAGCTGGACATGGATATCCCAAACCACAAGAAAGTGGACTACTACCGTACGTGGTATTTAAAGCACCCAAATCACCTTTACACGGTATCTAAGCGTGCGACTCCTTTTCTATACATGATCACAAAACGTATCGAAGAGCGCGGACTCCCAATGGAGCTTGCATTACTTCCTGTAGTGGAAAGTTCATTCGATGCCTTTGCCTACTCACATGGCAGCGCGGCTGGGTTGTGGCAATTTGTCCCAGGCACCGGAAAAATGATGGGATTAGAGCAAAACTACTGGTATGACGGTCGCAGAGATGTGGCAGCAGCAACGGATGCAGCGCTGGACTACCTAGTACAACTAAACGAGCGTTTTGATGGTAACTGGGAACATGCAATCGCCGCTTATAACAGCGGTGGAGGCCGAGTTTCTAGCGCAATTCGTAAGAATAAAAAGCTCGGTAAACCTATCGATTTCTTCTCATTAGACTTACCAAAAGAGACCAGCAGTTACGTTCCTAAGCTATTGGCCTTGGCTGACGTTATCGCAAACCAAGACAAGTACGGACTTAATATTCCTGCAATTCCAAACAAGCCTGTTCTAACGCTTGTTGATCCAGAAGAGCAGTTAGATCTGGCTATTGCCGCAGATTATGCCGGCATTAGCGTAAAAGAGTTGCAGAGTTACAACCCAGCATACAACCAGTGGTCGACAGCGCCTGAGGGGCCGCACCAACTTTTGATTCCCGTAGAGAAAAAAGAGACTTTTCTCACCAAGGTGGAGAAAAATCGCGGTAAAGGGATGAAGGTCGCTCGCTACAAGGTGAAATCTGGTGACTCTTTAAGCGTGCTAGCTAATAAATACGGCACAACCACGAAAGTCATTCGACGTGCCAACGGCCTATCGAATAACAACATTCGTATTGGTCAATACCTATTGATTCCGACATCAACAAAAGACGATGCAAAATATGCATTAACGGCACAAAACCGATTAAACAAGACTCAATCTCGTGCTCGTGGTCAACTCAAGCTCACCCATGTCGTTCAGTCTGGAGAAAGTTTGTGGTCAATCGCACGTAACAATAAAGTGTCGTATAAATCGTTAGCTAAATGGAATGGTATGGGCCCTAAAGATCCATTGCGTGTGGGTCAAAAGCTAGTGATTTGGAAAGACTCAGACAAAGGTTCTGTGATCCGTACCGTTTTCTACAACGTTCGCTCTGGCGACACCATTAGCGGCATTGCAAGCAAGTTCAAAGTAAAAACGAACGACATCGTGAAATGGAACTCGCTACACAAGAAAAAATACTTACAACCAGGTCAAAAGCTTAAGTTGTACGTTGACGTAACGAAGGTAAGTGTATGAACCCATCAAGCAATCCACTTGTGATGCTGTTGGACATTTTTCGTTCTCCAACATCTTGTTTTCTTGCGCTTTATCAACGCGGTGGATGGGGATGGCAACCGTTCATCTTCCTGATGCTTAGTCCGTTTTTATTCTGGGGTGCTTACTTTTCGAATGTCGATTTCACGTGGCTCAGTGACCAACTTGCTGCGCAATTTCAGCAAATCGACCCGAAGCAGATTGAGCTATTAGAACCAAACACGCTAATGGCAAGCGCGATCATCAATGATGTATTCAACCGCTTTGCCACCTTACTATTGCTCGCGCTTTGGTTCTTTCTTGCAACAAAGGCAAGCAAACAACAATACGGTTACTGGAAATGGTTTGCCGCATCGTGTGCTATCTTATTCCCAGCAGTATTGGGCGATGTAGCAAGCTACGCGAGCTTGCTACTCAAGCATGGTCAGGTAATGACTTACGCTGCAGATTTAAATAGCCTCAATGGTCTGTTAAAGCTGCCTCTTACTAACGAATGGTCTCATTTCGCTAGCTCGTTACCTTTGCTTCTGCCTTGGTACATTGTGCTCGGCTACGGCGTTGTACTGACGTGGACGGAGTTTGAACGTGGCCAAGCTTTGGTGATTGCAAGCCTGCCATGGGTATTCTTCTACGTTATTTGGGCACTTTATATTGTGGTAACCTAAGCTAGTCATTTAACGTAAATGACAATAACAATGGGTTATGATCGGAAGCGTCGCTCTGCGGCGCTTTTGCGTACTTAAGCGTCAGACCTCGGTAAAACACATGGTCCAGTGGTAACCCTGTTATAAATTGGACTCGATGATCCGGCAAGAACGTCACCTCTTGTAAGTCCGCAGCCTTTAAGGCCTGCCTCATCGCATTAACGCGAGATTCACTCCAGCTATTGAAGTCTCCAGCAAATAGAATTGGCCCCACATGATGCTTTAAAAGCATTTCAAGCGCCGTTAACTGAGATATATACTCTTTTGTACCTACGGTGAAGTTAATCGCATGTACATTCACCACTGCGAGTTTCTCGCCATTACTCAAGTGATACTGGCTATATAATGCAGACTTAGGTAAGCGAAGCCACGGCTCTTTAGAGGTGTAAGCGCAGGCTTTTTCTGGTTGCCCTTGAGCAATACTAATTACACCGGCACCGCTACCCAGCGCCTTAAAAGCACTCACTTGATTACTAACCCAGCGACCATCCACCAACCACTGTTTAAATGATGGTGTCATGCTGGCTTCTTGCAATAACAGCAGCTGCTTATCAGCAGAGAATTCATTGAGTGCACTTTGCCAATTCGTTCGGTTCTGTTTGTAGATATTCCAGACAAGTACATTGATTTCACCGCCCTGATCCAGAGCTTTTGAGCCGCTAAATTCGATACACCTAATATCCTGCGTCAACTCTGAGCCTCTTTGAGTAATGATTTGCGGCTGATCTGGTACGGTGAAAATAACCTGGAAGCCGACCAATACCGCCATAATAAGAAAAGCTAACGCCAGAAAAAAACGCTTAAACATACGACAAACCTGAATGTAGGCACCCGAAATCTAGAACAACCAATCTCGGGTTAAATGATTTCACTAATAAGCAAACAACAAAAAAGGAGCCACTTGGCTCCCTTTTAGCATAATAAATACGAAACAGGTGACAAGAAACCTTAGATCGCGTCTTCGTCTTCTTCACCAGTACGAATACGAACCACACGCTCAATGTCAGTGACGAATATCTTACCATCACCAATCTTACCAGTTTGCGCGGTTTCAATGATTGTCTCTACGCATTTATCAGCCACATCTTCCGTTACAACGATTTCGAGCTTCACTTTAGGTAGAAAGTCCACCATATACTCTGCACCACGGTAAAGCTCTGTGTGACCTTTTTGGCGACCAAAACCTTTCACTTCAGAGACAGTCATCCCTGTAATGCCAACTTCAGCTAGCGCTTCTCGAACATCATCCAGTTTAAATGGCTTGATAATCGCTTCAATTTTTTTCATGTTCATCCCTTAAGCTTCAATCGATTGCGCTTATTATCGTTTAGCGTTTCGCAACATTCAATGTTTGTCTCTGATTCACCAGCGAAAATCCAGGCTGAGCAAATTAACATAGCGAATATCGTGAGTTGATAAAACTCAATGAGGACTGCTCAATGCCCAATCGTCCAAGCTTTTTCAGACTCGCGTTTACTTCAAACTTGCGTAGTAAGTCGCTAGGTTAGCGATATCTTCATCAGACAACAATGAAGCTTGAGCTTGCATCACAGCAGCAAGCCCACCTGTTCGCTCTTTATTTTTATAAGCTTTAATTGAACTGATAATATATTGCTCATTTTGCCCTTTCAGATTTGGGTAACCCGGAATGACAGCAATACCATCAGCGCCATGACACGCCGCGCATACTCCCGACTTTGCTTGACCTGCTGCAGCATCTCCCGCAGCTAGAGCCTGCCCACTGAACATGGTTAACGCCACCATTGCACCCATGATTGTTTTCTTCATTGCTTCACCTAATCAATTATTATTTAAGGATTTTTATATTTTATAATCGACATTGTGGCATGAATTTTCATTACCTGCGCCAAATAAGTTCACAATCTTGACCATTAAACGCCTGATCAACGAACAGATCTGCCACAGCAACGACTCGGTCTTGGTACATTAAAATCGGAATTTGACGACGCAGCCAGCTTGGCACATTGTATTCTTGGAATAACTTCTTCAGTTTTCGACTATGATTACGCATGGTTGGATGCGCTGATAAGCCTTCCGGATTGAAGGTCACGCGAAGCAATTCTGGCTGACTCGGTAGCGCAATCGTTGCGTTGCTAGAACTCGTCGTTAAGGTCAGCTCCCCGAGTCCCTCAGGCAGCGACAAAGTCGCATCAACTTGAATCGTACTTTGCCACTTAGTGACATCAGCCGTTTCCGTTACCCAATAGAGACGATTTCGAAAACGGCGCACTTCACCTTGTTTAAGTTGTAGTTTGGGGTTGGCATCTTGCTGAGCTAATGCCACTTCATTCCAGATAAGATTGAGTTGTACCTGAGTCGGCATACTAGTATTAAGCTTAGACAGCCACATACGAATCAAGCGCGCACGCGCTAATCCACTGTGCTTAGCCAGTTCTTCAATACTCAAACTTAGATCCGTTTGTAAAGCGCGTTCAAACACCGCGCTCAATAGTTCATCCAATAGCGCTTCTTGTTGAGCACATAAGTTTGCACTGCGCTGAACCGCTTGATGGATACTCGGCCAACGACCAGACAATTCAGGAATAACACAATGACGAAGAAAGTTACGATCATAACGGGTATCTTGATTGCTTTCGTCTTCCACCCACTCCAAGCCTAATTTAGTAGCGGCGTCTTCGATGGTCTTCCGCTTGATAGTAAGCAATGGTCGAACTAGAGATCCGCCAGAAAACGGCATACTCTCCGCCATCGAAGATAACCCTTTAGGCCCGCTGCCGCGCTTAAGCGCAAGGAGAAAAGTCTCTATTTGATCGTCGGCATGTTGACCAGTCAACAGTATATCGCCTTCTTGAATGTACTTAGTTAAGGCTTGGTAGCGAGCTTCACGAGCAAGAAGTTCAATACTTTCACCATTGCTGATGTCTAAGCTCACTCGCTCAATCGAGCACGATATCCCCACTTGTTGTGCCCAAAGTAAGCATTTATCGGCCCAATTATCGGCATTCGAGCTTAAACCATGGTGCACATACACAGCGTGACACTCTACAAAGTGCGCTTGTTGGTAGCGACTGAGTAATTCGAGTAAAAGACGTGAATCCACTCCTCCGCTAAACGCCAAGACAACCTTAGTGCCTGATTGATAGTAGCGGCCGAGAACTTGAGCAAAATGCAGGTAAAGCGATTCCATAAGCGATCCGATAGGTACAAAAAAGGGCTGGACTCTCATCCAACCCTTTCTATTTTAACTGTTATCACTTGAGATATCAGCTAACGCTTAATAGCAATCACCGAAATTAACAGTAACCGTAGCTCATTAGGCGCTGGTAACGACGTTCACGTAGCGTCTCTTCATCCAATTGTTCTAGATCTTCTAGCTGACGAAGTAGTGTTGCTTTCATATTCGCTGCCATTTGAACATGATCGCGATGAGCGCCACCTAGTGGCTCTTCAATGATTTCGTCGATCAGTTCAAGCTCTTTAAGACGAGGAGCAGTTAGGCCCATTGCCTCTGCCGCTTGTGGCGCTTTGTCTGAATCACGCCATAAGATTGAAGCACAACCCTCAGGAGAAATTACTGAGTACGTAGAGTACTGAAGCATGTTCACGTAGTCGCCTACACCGATTGCTAATGCACCACCAGAACCGCCTTCACCGACAACGTTACAGATTACTGGTACTTTAAGACCAGACATCACTTTTAGGTTTTTCGCGATAGCTTCAGATTGACCACGTTCTTCTGCGCCCACACCTGGGTATGCGCCAGCCGTGTCAATAAATGTGATGATCGGCATGTTGAAACGCTCTGCCATTTCCATCAAGCGTAGAGCCTTACGGTAGCCTTCTGGTTTCGGCATACCAAAGTTACGTTTCACCTTTTCTTTGGTCTCACGACCTTTTTGGTGACCAATGATCATCACAGGGCGGCCTTCAAGGCGAGCCATGCCACCCACAATCGCTTTGTCGTCTGCAAACGCGCGGTCACCCGCTAATTCATCAAACTCCTCAAAAGCGTGTTGGATGTAATCCAGCGTGTAAGGACGTAGTGGGTGACGAGCCAGTTGAGCTGTTTCCCATGCACCTAGGTCACTGAAGGTTTTTTTCTTCAGCTCTAAGCTTTTCTTCTCAAGCTGTTCGATTTCTTTATCCAGGTCAATCGCAGAATCACCACCGTGACGAGAGACATCACGTAATGCTTCAATTTTCGCTTCTAGTTCTGCAATTGGCTTTTCAAATTCAAGAAAGTTTAGGCTCATCTATGAATCCTTGTTTACTCAGCGTCTAACATATTGCGCTGAATTTTTAGTTAAATTCGAGTTCTACCTGGCTTTTGCCAAGCAACTGTTTTAAATCGTCGAGTAATGTATCACTTGGCGTAACTCGCCACTCGGTGCCCAATGTTAACCGCGCTCTGGCGTCGGCACGCTGGTAGTATACATTGACGGGTACGGTTCCGGCTTTGTGCGGTTCTAAAATACGGCTGAACTGCTCAAAAAACTGATCGTTGATCTGATTTGCATCTATCGATACCGACAAACCACGAGCGTATTTCTCGCGCGCACTGCCGAGATCCATAACTTCACGCGCCGACATTTTAAGGCCACCGTTGAAGTCATCAAAGCTGACCTGTCCAGAAACGACCAAAATTCTGTCTTTTTCGAGAAGTTCAGCGTATCGATCCAGTGCACCTGAGAACAACATCACTTCCATGCGACCACTTCGGTCATCCAGTGTCATAATGCCAATTCGTGTACCACGCTTAGTCGTCATTACACGAGCGGCAATAACCAGGCCGGCTACCGTGACAGATTGGTCGCGGCGAGTGGGCGTTGCGTCTTTTAGTCGACAACTGGTGTATTTGTTTAGTTCCTTTACGTAGGCGTTAATTGGGTGCCCTGTCAAATATAGACCTAGGGTATCACGCTCGCCCTCTAACCACACTTTTTCTGGCCAAGGCGGAACCTGCGTATACTTATGCTCTACTTCTTCAGGTGCATCCGTTAGCACACCAAACATATCCGTTTGACCAAACGCCTCAGCTTGGTGATGTTGACTTGCTGCTTTTACCGCATCATTGAGTGACGCCATCATCGCCGCACGGTGTGGGCCTAGTCGATCCAACGCGCCCGCGTAAATCAGCTTCTCTATCACTCGTTTATTGACGCGTTTTAGATCAACTCGAGCACAGAAATCAAATAGGTCTTTAAAGTGACCACCTTTATTTCTCGCCTCAAGAATCGCATCGATAGGGCCCTCACCAACCCCTTTTATCGCACCAATACCGTAAACAATTGCGCCATTTTCATCAACATTAAAGCGATATAGGCCAGAGTTGATGTCTGGTGGCAGCACGGTAAGCTTCATACGGAAACACTCATCGACCAAGCCAACGACTTTTTCCGTATTATCCATATCGGCTGTCATTACCGCAGCCATAAATTCGGCAGGATAATGTGTTTTCAGCCAAAGAGTTTGATAAGAAACCAATGCATAAGCAGCAGAGTGCGATTTGTTAAAACCATAACCGGCGAACTTCTCTACCAAGTCGAAGATTTTCATCGCCAACTCGCCATCGATACCGTTCTTTATCGCACCTTCTTCAAAGATAGCACGTTGTTTTGCCATCTCTTCTGGCTTTTTCTTACCCATTGCACGACGAAGCATGTCCGCACCACCTAGCGTGTAACCTGCTAAGATCTGCGCAATCTGCATTACCTGCTCTTGATACAGGATGATGCCGTAGGTTGGATCAAGCGTCTCTTTTAGCGACTCGTGTTGCCACTTTTCATCTGGATAAGAGATCGCTTCTCGACCATGTTTACGGTCGATAAAGTTATCTACCATGCCCGATTGCAAAGGACCCGGACGGAAGAGTGCTACCAATGCGATAATGTCTTCGAAACAGTCTGGCTGAAGTCGTTTGATCAGCTCTTTCATGCCTCGAGATTCAAGCTGGAATACTGCTGTCGTTTCAGAGTTTTGCAACAAACGGAAAGAGGCAGGGTCTTCTAACGGTATGGATTCAATTTGAACCGGTTCTTTCCCTTCTCGCTCTAGGCGTGGGTTAATCAGTCCTAACGCCCAGTCAATAATGGTTAAGGTACGTAAACCCAAGAAGTCAAACTTAACTAGGCCAGCGGTCTCAACATCGTTTTTATCAAATTGAGTAACCGGAAAGTGACCTTCAGCGTCTGCATAAATTGGCGCAAAATCGGTAATTGTTGTAGGTGAAATTACAACACCACCAGCGTGTTTACCGGCGTTTCGCGTACAGCCTTCCAAAATATGACACATGTCGATGAGTTCTTTAACTTCCTCATCGGCCTCATACAATTCAGGTAGTGCAGGTTCAGCTTTAAACGCTTTATCTAGCGTCATGCCTGGATCGGGCGGGATCAGCTTTGAAATACGATCAACAAAACCAAATGGGTGGCCCAATACGCGACCAACGTCACGGATTACCGCTTTTGCCGCCATGGTACCAAACGTGATGATCTGAGATACCGCGTCGCGACCGTACATTTCCGCAACGTGGTCAATAACCTGGTCACGTTTATCCATACAGAAATCGACGTCGAAATCGGGCATCGAAACACGTTCTGGGTTCAAGAAACGTTCGAACAGCAAGTCATATTCTAGTGGATCCAGATCGGTGATTTTTAGTGCGTAAGCCACCAAAGAACCAGCACCGGAACCACGTCCAGGACCTACAGGAATTCCATTATCTTTTGACCACTGGATGAACTCCATTACGATCAAGAAGTAACCAGGAAACCCCATTTGGTTGATAACATCTAGCTCTATCTGAAGACGTTCATCATATTCAGGGCGGCGACGTTTTCTCTCTTCCTCATCTGGAAATAGGAACTCTAAACGCTCTTCCAACCCCTCTCGGGATTTCATGACTAGGAACTCAGTCTCTTTCATCCCTTCGGTTGGGAAAGCTGGTAGGAAGTACTCACCTAAGCGCACAGTCACGTTACAACGCTTCGCTATCTCGACACTGTTTTCTAACGCTTCAGGAATATCAGCAAACAGCTCACACATTTCTTCTTCTGTACGAAGATATTGCTGCGGACTGTAGTTTTTTGGCCTACGCGGATCTTCTAATGTGTAACCATCGTGAATCGCTACGCGTATTTCATGAGCATCAAATAGGTCAGGACTCAGGAATACAACTTCATTGGTCGCCACTACTGGCAAGTCCTGCTGCTCTGCCAATTCAACCGCAAAGTGAAGATAAGTTTCTTCATCTGGACGACCGGTACGAAGTAGCTCAAGATAAAAGCGATCTGGAAAATGCTGTTTATAGAAATCAACACACCCTTGCACTATTTGACGGTTGCCTTTCAAAAGGCCGCGACCAATTTCCCCGCTTTTACCGCCGGATAATACAATCAGGCCTTCAGACATTTCAGCCAACCAGGCTTTGTCAATCACTGGGTAGTGTTGAACATGTCCACGTAAGTACGCTTTTGATATCAATAACGTCAGGTTCTTATAACCTACATTATCCGCCGCAAGCAAAGTCACTTGTGTCAGCTCTTCACCAAACTCGTCCGACTGCATTTTAAAGTCAGCACCAATGATCGGTTTAACACCACTGCCATGCGCCGTACCGTAAAACTTCACCAAACCACATAGGTTGGTAAAGTCGGTCAACGCCATTGCGGGCATACCGAGCTCAGCAACTTTCTTTACAATTGGCGGAACTTTGTTGAGGCCATCCACCATCGAGAAGTCACTATGAACACGCAGGTGGATGAATTTGGGATCTGACATTAACAGGTACCGTGTAACTCTATTTTGTTGGGGATTCTAACCTAAAGAGGTTGGGTTTATAACACCAATTAGATCGTTTGATTATTCTATGCCTAACGCTTTTTTTACTGGCTTGAAACTCTTGCGGTGTTCACTGATCACTCCGTGTTGCTCAATCGCTTCAAAGTGCACTTTAGTTGGGTAACCTTTGTGCTTCGCGAAGCCAAATTGTGGATGAAGTTTATCCAACTCTTCCATCTCTTGGTCACGCACGACTTTGGCAATAATTGAAGCCGCACTGATTTCGGCAACACGTAGATCGCCTTTTACTACAGCTTGAGCATCCATTGGCAGCTCCGGACAACGGTTACCATCAATCAACACCAAATCAGGTTGAACCTGTAACCCCGCCACTGCACGCTGCATCGCAACCATAGTCGCCTGCAAAATATTCAGTTGATCGATTTCTTCAGGAGAACAACGCCCGACCGCCCACGCCAATGCTTTTTCTTTGATTTCAGGAAGCAACGCCATGCGTTTCTTTTCGGTCAATTTTTTCGAATCGTTCAACCCTTCAATAGGATTGTTAGGATCAAGGATAACCGCAGCGGTGACGACGTCTCCCACCAAAGGGCCACGTCCTACCTCGTCGACTCCGGCCACAAGCTGGTAACCTTGCGGATATTCAAACGGAGGGAGTTCAACTTTGGTTTTGGTCGCTTTTGGTTTAACAGCCATGATAAATCTCTATTTCTCAATCAGTTTTAGAACCGCGTTTGCGGCTTGTTGGTCCGCATCTTTACGAATCCAATGATGCATTTCCGTAAACTTATCTAACATCGGTTTATTGTCGCTTTCCAATAAGCGAGAAACCTCAGTAAACAAATTGTCTGGTGTGCACTCATCTTGTAGATATTCTTTGACGAGCTCATCATCCGCCAAGATATTCGGCAATGACACATACTTCGTTTTCAATAGACGTTTAGCTAAAAAAGCAGTAAATGCATTCACACGATAACCCACCACCATTGGACGCTTGAGAAGCATACACTCCAACGCTACGGTACCGGAGGCCAGCATCACGGCATCGGATGCGGTGATGACGTTGCGTGCGGTGTCATCAACTAACTTGAAGTCTAATTCTGGTGCGAGCACTTTCCATGCTTGTTCAAACTGCTCACGGCGTTTTTGATTAACAAGCGCGACAACAAACCCCAGTTCTGGAAATTTTTTATGGAGTAACTTGCAGGTTTCAATAAATGGCTCTGAGAGCATTTTTAACTCGCTACCACGACTGCCTGGCAGGACAGCAAGCCACTTTTTATCTTGTTCTAAACCAAGCAACTCACGTGCAGGCGCTTGTTCTGATTCTAGTGGGATGGCATCAGCCAAGGTATGACCAATGAACTCGCAAGGTACATTAAATTTGTCGTAGAACGCTTTCTCAAACGGAAGAAATGCTAGTACCAAGTTCGTTGCCGCTTCTATTTTAAAGATGCGCTTCTGACGCCAAGCCCAAACAGACGGACTCACGTAATGAACGGTTTTAATGCCCGCTTGCTTGAGGTCAAGCTCCAGGCGTAAGTTGAAGTCAGGAGCATCGATCCCGATGAAAACATCAGGCGGATTCTGAGTAAAATACTGAACGAGCTCAGCTTTCACTTTAAGAAGTCTCGGTAAGCGGCCTAAAACCTCGACTAATCCCATCACCGCAAGCTCTTCCATATCAAACAGAGACTCGCAACCTTGGGCTATCATTTTCGGACCGCCAATGCCTACGAACTCTGCGTCTGGATATTGTTGCTTTACTGCTTTGATAAAGCCTTCACCTAGCGTATCGCCAGACAATTCTCCGGCAATGATGCCAATACGTAATGGTCTTTCCATATCTACTTCGCTATTTTTCCTGTGCGCTATGGATAACGGTTTGCCTTATCCATAAAACACAAAAAGATCGTAACCTCAAATTCGGTCACGATCTTTTTATTTATTGGTTCATTCGCCAATTAACGAATAATGCCACGTTCCGTCGTTTCCAGAATATCTGAGAAACGCTTCACTGCTGGCCACTCTTGAGCCATTTCAGCTAGAATAGGCTTCACTTCTTCTAGCGTCTTACCTGAACGGTAGATTTCTTTATACGCTTTTTGTAGCGCACGAATCTCTGGTTTCTCAAAGCCATTACGCTTCAAGCCAACAAGGTTCAAGCCGAATGGAGTAGCGTGGTTACCTTGCGCGAGTACATAAGCTGGGACATCTTGCACCACAGCTGAACAGCCGCCAATGTAAGCGTAAGCGCCCACTGTACAAAACGGATGAATCGCAGACAGTGCCATCACACCGGCATAATCATCAACTGTAACGTGACCACCAAGAATCGAGTTATTACCGATATGAGTATGGTTACCAATAACAACATCGTGCGCAACGTGTGCATTCACACATAATAAGTTGTCATCACCAATGATCGTGGTTGCTTTGTCTTGCACTGTGCCGCGATGAACTTGGACCGCTTCACGAATGACGTTACGATCACCGATAACCACAGTTGTGTCTTCACCACCGTATTTTTTGTCTTGGTTTTCTTCACCAATGACAGCATGTGGGAAAATACGGTTATCTTTGCCAATAGTTGTGTGACCTTTGATCACAACGTGAGACATCACTTCTGTGCCTTCACCAATTTCAACCGTAGAGGTGATGTACGTAAAAGGACCTACTGTTACGTTAGCACCAATTTTGGCGCCCTCTTCTACCACCGCTGCCGGGTGGATTTTAGCGGTTTCATGAATCATATTAAAACTCTCGACGAGCACACTTCAGTTCTGCAGAACATACTACTTCGCCGTCAACTTTTGCTACACCGCTAAATGCAGCAATGCCACGACGTTCTTTCAGAAATTCTACCTCAATAACCAATTGGTCGCCCGGAACCACTGGTTTACGGAATTTCGCGCCGTCTACGCTTGCAAAGTAGTACAGTTCATTTTCTGTTGGTGCACCAAATGATTTAAATGCAAGTAAGCCTGTTGCCTGAGCCATTGCTTCTAAAATCAAAACACCTGGGAATACTGGTAGTTGAGGAAAGTGACCTGTGAACTGAGGTTCGTTAACCGACACGTTTTTAATCGCGTGAAGGTACTTCTCTTCTTGGAAGTCTATCACTCGGTCGATCAATAAGAATGGGTAGCGATGAGGTAGTAGCTCTTGAATTTCAGAGATGTTCATCGTTTTCTTTTCAGTAGTCAAAGTCGTCTTCCTATATCAATTTTTTGCCGCCAAGATGGCAAACGTGGCAACAGGTCGTAAAGCCGAATCGCTTTACAATATACTAGCAAAATACGCACCATCTTGGAGTTAAATCTACTTAGAGCGCGTCATTATAGAAGAAAAAGACCCGCATTTCGCGAGTCTTCGTACAGAATATGGAACTAGAGCTTGTTAGCCTTCGTGTTAAATACAGAGCGAAAGATAACTTGTTCTAAATTTCTTCTTTCTGTTCCAGCTGTTTTTCAACCGCTTTTAGGCGCTTATTCATCTCATCAATACGGTGAACTCGAGTTGCGGTCTTACGCCACTCTCTGTTCGTTTGTAGTGGAATACCTGATGAGTAAAGGCCTTTTTCTTCGATACTGCGCATTACCATGCCCATACCTGTAATCGCCACACCATCTGCGATAGTGATATGGCCATTCAGAACAGACGCGCCGCCAATCTGGCAGTACTTACCAATTTTTGTACTGCCTGCGACAATAGTACCACCAGGCATCACGGTACCATATCCGATCTGCACGTTGTGCGCGATTTGAAGTTGGTTATCCAGAATGACATTGTCTTCAATGATAGTATCTTCGAGTGCACCGCGGTCAATCGTAGTACAAGCACCAATCTCAACGCGGTTACCGATACGCACTGAACCAAGCTGAGGAATTTTAATCCACTCGCCTTTGTCATTAGCGTAACCAAAGCCATCAGAGCCAATGACGGTACCCGATTGAACGAGACAGTCATCACCCAATGACACTTCATGGTAGATAGTGACATTAGCCCAAAGCTTGGTGTTATTCCCTAGCTTGGCGTTCTTACCGATAAAACAACCAGCGCCAACGCTTACGTTATCGCCGAGTTCTACGCCCGTTTCAATCACAGCATTAGCGCCGATTGTAACGTTCTCACCCATCTTAACGTCAGCGGCAATCACAGCACTTGGTGCAATATCGTCTGCCGGTGTTGGTGTGGTATCCATCGCTTGGACCACACGAGCAAATGCGACATAAGGGTCTGAAACCACTAGCGCACTTCCAACGCATTGATCTTTATGCTCAGCCTTTACCATAACAACGGTAGCTTGGCACTCAGAAAGGTGTTTTGCGTATTTTGGGTTAGACAAGAAGGTTACGTCACCTTCTTGTGCTTTATCCATTGGAGCAACACGGCTTACAACGAGAGACTCGTCACCAAACAGCTCACCCCCGGTAATTGTCGCCAATTCGGCTAATGTTAATGTCTTCATAACTTCTTATTTTAGAGCTTTAATTACGTCTTCAGAAATATTGTATTCTGGCTTGCCGTACTGCAAAGCAGAGATATCAATCACAAGATCGTAACCATTTTTGTCTGCGACTTTCTTAACTGCATCTTGAATCGTTTTGAAAAGCTTCGCTTTTTCTTCAGCTTCACGACGCGCACTTGCTTTTTCAAGTGCTTGTGCTTTCACTTTGTACTCGCTGTCTAGCTTCGCGATATCGATACGTAGCTTTTCAACTTCGTCTTGACCCAAAAGCTCGCCGTCACGTTGTAGCTTCTCAATCTTTGTTTTAGCTTGTGCTTGGATTGACTTCAGTTCATCAGCTTTGCTTTTGAAGTCTTTCTGCATTTTTTGTAGTACAACTTCACGTTGAGGAAGAGCTTGAAAAACTTGAGCTGTATTTACGTAAGCAATTTTCTGTGCAGCTTCTGCCGCATTTGCAAACATTGAAGAGCTCAGTACAAGAAGGCCAATCCCAGCCGCTTTGATCATTTTATTCAAAATATTTTCCTCTTTAGAAAGTTCTACCGATAGTGAATGTGAAGAACTCTTCATCATCGCCATCAAATTTCTTAATTGGTTTCGCTAGTGAGAAGACTAGTGGCCCCATTGGAGACATCCACTGCAACGCCGCACCGTAAGAAGAGCGGTAGTTGGTTGGATCTGAGTAATCGTAGTAGTAACGGTCACCATATTCCGCACCTGAATCGCGGTAGTCGAACTCCGTATCCCAAACACTTGCCATATCAAAGAA
Source organism: Vibrio sp. Vb1166 (assembly GCF_033338695.1). Lineage (NCBI taxonomy): Bacteria > Pseudomonadati > Pseudomonadota > Gammaproteobacteria > Vibrionales > Vibrionaceae > Vibrio > Vibrio sp. Vb1166. The sequence continues at coordinate 48,876 of NZ_JAWOTE010000011.1, forward strand.
GATACTGGTACGAATTTGGTTTTGTACTTCTTCTGATGCAAATGGTGTTGGGACAATCAACTCAACACTTGCTAGCGCTACGGCGTTACCACCAACAGAGTCATCTGTTGCTGTATCTGCGCCATTATTTGAACCAGATGTATCACGGTAAACCGCTTTAGGACCAACAGAGTTTGAGCCAAAGCCACGAAGCGATGTAAAGCCACCTGCGTAGTAGTTTTCGTAGAATGGGAACAAGTTATCGTTACCATCCGTCTGACCGTAACCATTACCGTAACCTAAGCGGCCACGGAACAAGAGGGTAAACTCGTGCTTTTTAGTCAATGGCACATACTGGCGAACATCGTACTGCATTTTGAAGTATTGAACGTCAGAGCCAGGTACGGTCATTTTATAGAATGCACGCTGATGGTTACCTGCCGTAGGGAAATAGCCACGGTTTAAGTTATTACGTGTCCAAGAGATATTGAAGTCGAAGTCGTTTGTGTTCAACGCTCCACTAGAATCAATGTTGTCTGCTTGTGCTCGTAAGAACTGCTCTACCTGCAAGTAAGGCGATAAGTTACCGATCTTGTTGTGCGTATAACCGACACCGAATTCAAAACGGTTCAACTCATCGAATGGGAAGCCCCACGTTAAGCTCGCGCCATAGCTTTCGTTGGTATAGTCAACGATATTGGCTTCTTTCGCTTCAAATTCGTTATAGAAAACCTTACCACCCAAGCTTACACCGTCTAAGTTCCAGTACGGATCACGGTAATCAAGACTGATGTTTTTCTGGTAGTCATTCATCATCGCGTTGATACCAACACGGTTACCGCTACCAATAAAGTTATCTTGTTGCAGGCCAACCTGGAAGCTCACACCCGATTCTGTACCGTAGCCAACACCGAAGTTAACGCTACCAGAGTTCGCTTCTTTGACAGAATAAACTAGGTCAACTTGATCATCACTACCAGGAACTCGAACCGTCTGTACTTCAACATTTTCAAAGTAGCCCAAACGATTTAGACGAGTTTTACCCGTTTCAATCGATTTCGAGTTCAACCAACTGCCTTCCATCTGACGCATTTCACGACGAAGGACTTCATCTTTGGTTGAGTTATTACCCGTGAAGCGAATATCACGAACATAAATTCGGTTACCCGGGTCTACGTTAACGACCAAAGAAACTTCTTGATTCTCGTCGTCAAACTCTGGAATGGTATTCACTTGAGGATAAGCATAACCGGACTCACCAAGCACACGCTTAATCCCTTCTTCCATTGAAGTCACCAACGAGCCGTTGTATGTCTCATTGTCTTCAAATGGCACAAGTCTTTCGAACGTCGCTTCCTCACCAATCAAATCACCACGGAACTTCACGTCCTTAACGGTGTAAACCTCGCCCTCTTCTAGACCAAGAGTAATGTATACCCCTTTCTTGTCAGGAGAGATTGCAACTTGTGTCGAATCAACGTTAAATTTTAAGTAACCACGATCCAGGTAGAATGATTTGAGTGCTTCAATATCACCTGCAAGAACTTGCTTTTGATACTTTTCATCAGAAAGGAAATTCCACCACGGCACATCAACATTTAAGTTAAAGCGCGAAAGCAGTTCTTCATCACTGAACACTTCATTACCGATAAAGTTGATTTGCTGAATTTTTGCCGACACACCTTCAGTAAAGACAAACTTAAGATCAGAACGATTACGTGGTAGTGGAGTCACCACCGCTTTTACTGTTGCGTTGTATTTACCTACGCTGTAGTAAAAGTCTTCTAAGCCTTTTTCAATGTTGCTTAGCGTGGTGCGGTCAAGCGCTTCACCTTCACGAACGCCAGACGCGTTCAGGTTTTCTTGTAGCTGCTCGTCCTTGATTGCTTTGTTACCTGAAAAAGAGATGCTTGCAATGGTAGGACGTTCTTTGACTTGAACCATCAGAACACCACCGTCACGCAACACTTTCACATCTTCAAAGTTACCAGATGCATACAGGGCGCGGATAATTTCTGCAACATCGCCTTGGCCAATGGTATCACCGACACGTACAGGCATTTTCAACAATGCAGCACCCAGTGCTACACGCTGCAATCCATCGATTTCAATATCTTGAACTACGAAGTTCTCTGCTCCATTTGCAGATACACTGGTCGCCAGTAAACTTGCAAATAGAATTCGCTTAATCGCCATACTTGTTCTAATTATTCCTTGCTACTGCTTTTGTCTCTGAACTATCACAGACGAGTAAAATCATTAAATAGCGCTAACGCCATGAGCGAGAAGATGATCGCACCACCAATTCTAAAGCCCATTTCCTGCACTTTCTCAGGAACAGGACGTCGAATGACTGCTTCAATTGCAAAAAACAACAAATGACCGCCATCCAACATTGGTAAAGGAACGAGATTAATAATACCTAGGTTAACACTAATTAGAGCGAGAAAACCTAAAAAGTAGACCAAACCATAATCTGCTGTCGCGCCTGCGCCTTTGGCTATTGATATTGGTCCACTCAGATTATTCAGACCAACGTCTCCAACAATAAGCTTCTTAAGCATGCTGATTGTCAAACCAATGACTTGGCCAGTTTTGTCTACTGCTTTACCTATTGACTCGAATACACCAAACTGAAGATCGAAGCGATAACTTTCTGGCCATTCTGCGACTTTAGGTGCAATACCTGCAAAACCAACGACTTCTTTGTTAGCTAGCTCACGGCTACCGGGCGTCAGCGTCAATGTTTGCTCATAACCCTGACGTAACACCGTCAATTCAAGCGGTGTATCAGGATTAGAACGAACCGCTTCAACTACTTGCTTCCATTCGGTCACGCGTTGTTGACCAATTGCGACAACCTCATCACCTGGAAGCACACCGGCTTTTTCCGCCGCTCCACCTTGCGAGACCTGCTCGATAACTCGATACACCTCCGGTGTATACGGAGCAAAACCTAACGACTGCATCGCTGACTGAGTTTCTGGGTCGAACTTCCACTCACGTAAATCGAGCGTTTTCGTTACTTCTGAACCAACTTCATTCGCTGACGTTAGTGTTACCGTCATCAAATCATCGCCAATATGAGAAATCAATCCCATATTTACTGATTCCCAATCCGGAGTTTTGATACCAGATATCGATTTAAGTTCCATTCCAGATTCAATTCCAGCTTCCGCAACAATCGAATTGGGCGTAACTTCACCAATTACAGGCTTAACTGCTGGGATACCAATTAGAAATACCAGCCAATAGGCAAAAATTGCGAAAAGAAAATTAAAGATGGGGCCAGCCGCAACAATAGAGGTTCGCTTCCATAACGGCTTCTTATCAAACGCTAGGTGCTTCTCATGCTCTGGCACCTCATCGACACGGCTATCAACCATTTTCACATAGCCGCCGAGAGGGATCATTGAGATGCTGTACTCCGTTCCGTCTTTGCCTACTTTACTCCAAATAGACTTGCCGAAACCGATTGAAAACTTTTCAACTTTAACGCCGCAACGGCGAGCAACCCAAAAGTGCCCAAATTCGTGCACGGCAACAAGAATGCCCAGTGCGACGATAAAAGAAATGAGATTCCACAATATACCAGTCATCAGCTACGCTCGCGTATGGTTTCTAGGGCAATAGTTCGTGCCATTCTATCTAGCTCGAGCAAGCTTTCCAAGCTATTCGCATTCTCAGCTTTGCAGCTTGCGTTGATTTTATTCAACACAGACTCATTGATGCGAGCAATATCGGTAAAACCTAGTCTGTTATTTAAAAATGCATCAACAGCGACTTCATTAGCTGCATTCAATGCCGTTGTTGCGTGTTGACCTTCATAACAAGCATCAATTGCGAGTTTTAAACATGGGTAACGAGCAAAGTCAGGCTGCAAAAACGTCAGCTCACCAACTTTCGTGAAGTCTAGCGGCTTAACCCCAGCTTCTACTCTTGACGGGTATGACATGGTGAGCGCAATTGGCGTCGCCATATCCGCTTCTCCCATTTGTGCCAAGACCGAACCATCACGATACTGAACCATAGAATGAATCACAGATTGAGGATGAATAACCACCTTCAGTTGTTCGCGAGCAGCATTAAATAGCCACTTAGCTTCGATATACTCAAGGCCTTTATTCATCATCGTGGCAGAATCAACAGAAATTTTTGGCCCCATCGACCAGTTTGGATGAGCGATCGCCTGAGCGGGTGTCACCTGCTCCAGTTCTGCGATGTCAGTGTAACGGAAAGGACCACCAGATCCAGTCAACAAAATATGAGAAATGCCATGTTCTTGTAAATTGCAACGACCTAGATTGGTTTGTACTTGCTGTGGTAAACATTGGAAAATGGCGTTGTGTTCACTGTCGACGGGAAGTAGCTCTGCGCTAAATTCTTCTACAGCATCAATAAATAGCTGGCCTGACATTACAAGTGCTTCTTTATTTGCCAACAAGACTCGCTTACCTGCTTTCACGGCAGCCATGGTAGGCAATAAGCCAGCGGCTCCTACAATAGCAGCCATTACACTGTCGACCTCGTCCAGCGAAGCTATATGACATAGCGCATCAGTACCACCTAGCACTTCGGTACCTGGCGAAACCGAGTGTAGCTCAGCTTGAAGTTGAGACGCCGCAGCTTTATCTGCCATGACCGCATATTTAGGTTGCCACTGACGACATAGACCGATCATCTTTTCAACGTTAGTGCTTGCCGCTAAGGCAACGACAGAAAACAGATCTGGGTTTTGTTCGACCACTTTAAGCGTGCTTGCACCAATTGATCCAGTAGCACCAAGAATCGTTAACTTTTGCATGTTGTAAGACCGTTAGAAAGCTCAGGAGCGACGACGCCGCTCCTGATAAATTAGAATACGTAGTAAAGAAGAGCAAAAACTGGGAATGCTGCGGTTAGGCTGTCGATACGATCTAGCACACCACCGTGCCCTGGGATAATGTTACTGCTGTCTTTAATGCCTGAGACACGTTTGAACATACTTTCAACCAGATCACCAAGCACTGAAATAACGACAGTAACCAGCGTAATCAGCACCATATGGACAGGGCTAGTGAACTGGATATCGAACCAATCAGCAAATGCCCACGCTACGATTAATGCCGTGATAATGCCACCAATTAGCCCTTCAATGGTTTTATTGGGGCTTACATGAGGAGCCATCTTACGTTTGCCTAAGCTTTTGCCTGCAAAGTAGGCGCCGCTATCTGCAGCCCATACCAAGAAACAAACGTACAACACAAGCTTTGCGCCGTGGTATGGATCTACAGTGATGTCATACGCTCTGAGAATAATCACACTCCAAAGGAATGGGATTAATGTCAGAAAACCAAATACATGACGTAAAACAAAATTACTTTGCCAAGATTTCGTCGTTTTGGGGTAAGTAATCGCCATTAAGCTAGCAATAATCCACCAAACAAAACCAATACCCAAGACGACATAATGAGGTGTCGTTAAGTGATTGAGGCTATATGCATCAGGCGAGATGTATAGAAAACTAAGTCCGGTAATAATGATTGCCGGCACAAGGGCAGCAATGCGAGAGTTGCTTCCTGTAAACTGAGTCCACTCCCAAAAACCTAATAGCGTTATTGCAGTTAAAGCGGCAATAAAGCCCATTAGCGGTAATTTAAAAATGCCTAAAATAACCAGGGGAGCTAAAATTAGTGCTGTTATTATTCTCTGTTTCAAACTAACTAGTCCTTATTGAGCTGCCATCAATGCCTTTATTTGTTCACCTGTACAGCCAAAACGACGTTCTCGGTTGATAAACCAAGTTACAGCTTCTACCAAACTGTCTTCATCGAATTCTGGCCAGTACTCTGGTGTAAAGTACATTTCTGCATAAGCCATTTGCCACAACATAAAGTTGCTGATGCGGCACTCTCCACTGGTGCGAATTAAAAGATCCACTTCCGGTAGGTCTGCCATGGTCAAATGCTCAGTGATTAGCTGCTCATTGATATCCTCTACACGAATTTCACCGTTACGTGCTTTTAGCGCTAACGTTTTAGCAGCTTCTGTGATGTCCCATTTACCACCATAGTTGGCTGCAATGTTGATCACCATACCCGTGTTATCTGCCGTTAGGTTTTCTGCTTCTACAATTTTCTTTTGTAGACGCTCACTAAATCGACTGGTATCACCGATCACGCGCAACCGTAAATTATTTTTGTGTAGTTTTTTTACTTCACTAGACAGGACCGTGATAAACAGTTCCATCAAAAGACCCACTTCTTCCTCCGGACGACGCCAGTTTTCACTACTAAAAGCAAACAGCGTCATGGCTCTAATGCCTAGTTTTGAAGCAGCAGCCACGGTCTTACGAACGGCACTAACGCCTTTTTTATGACCAAATACGCGAGGTTTTCCTTTGGACTTAGCCCAACGGCCATTACCGTCCATAATGATGGCAATATGCTTAGGAAGGGAATCAGAGAAGGCTTGAGAATTTTGCATAGGGAGTTAATTGAGTTCCATCAGTTGGATAGACTAACATAAAAAAACGCTGAGCTGTGAGCACAGCGTTTTCCAACAGTGATGTGTGTGGGAGTATTAAACTTCCATCAACTCTTTTTCTTTTGCAGCAAGAACTTCATCGATCTTCTTAACTGCAACGTCAGTTAGCTTTTGAATTTCGTCTTGTGCTTTACGGTCTTCATCTTCAGAGATTTCTTTATCTTTTAGAAGCGCTTTAAGATCGTTGTTTGCGTCACGACGGATGTTACGAACAGCAACACGACCACCTTCAGCTTCACCACGAACGATCTTAACTAGGTCTTTACGACGCTCTTCCGTTAGCGGTGGAAGTGGAACGCGGATGATAGTGCCAGCTGACATAGGGTTTAGACCAAGGTCAGACGTCATGATCGCTTTTTCTACTTTCGGCGTCAGCTCTTTATCAAAAACCGTGATTGCAAGTGTACGCGCATCTTCAGCAATAACGTTTGCTACTTGGTTTAGAGGTGTTGCTGCACCGTAGTATTCTACAGAAATACCAGATAGTAGGCTTGGGTGTGCACGACCTGTACGAATTTTAGAAAGGTTGTTCTTAAGCGCTTCAACGCTTTTATCCATGCGCTCTTGCGCGTCTTTTTTGATTTCGTTAATCACAGTTTCACCTTAAAAATGTCATCTTTCCTGAAGAAAGCCTAAAACGGTTGAGCAAAGCAAGCACCACCCTAACGCTTTGGAGTGGCACCTTAAGCCAAGCTTATTCGTTGATGAGCGTGCCTTCTGCTTCGCCCATAACCACGCGACGTAGTGCGCCTGGCTTGTTCATATTAAATACGCGGATTGGCATTTTGTGGTCACGAGCTAGCGTAAACGCCGCCAAGTCCATAACTTTCAGCTCTTTATCCAGAACTTCTGCATAAGATAGCTTATCATACAGCTCTGCGTCTGGGTTTGCTACAGGGTCAGCAGTAAATACACCATCAACTTTCGTCGCTTTTAGTACGACATCCGCTTCAATTTCGATACCACGTAAACAAGCAGCAGAATCCGTTGTAAAGAACGGGTTACCAGTACCAGCAGAGAAGATGACAACTCGGCCTTGGCGAAGCTCACGGATCGCATCAGCCCAATTATAGTCGTCACATACGCCTTTTAGAGGGATTGCAGACATAACGCGCGCATTTACGTATGCACGGTGAAGAGCATCACGCATCGCCAGGCCATTCATTACTGTAGCAAGCATACCCATGTGGTCACCAACTACGCGGTTCATACCAGCTTCAGCTAGGCCTGCACCACGGAACAAGTTACCGCCACCGATAACTACACCAACCTGAACACCCAGTTCAACCAGTTCTTTAACTTCTTGTGCCATACGATCAAGGACCGCAGGATCAATACCAAAACCGTCTTCACCTTGAAGAGCTTCACCACTCAGTTTTAATAGAATACGTTGATACGCTGGTTTAGGGTTCGTAGTCATGGAGTTTACCTTCCAAAGAGAGTTGTTGATTAACAGTCATGAATAGACACAACTTCAGTTATGGCTATTCATCACGGCTAATCGTTCACTGCTCATAAAAAGACCGCAGCCTTGGCTACGGTCTAATCTTTATACAGTCTCTAAGGATTAACCTTTTTGAGCTGCTGCAACTTCTTCAGCGAAGCTCATTTCTTCTTTCTTCTCGATACCTTCACCTACTTCTAGGCGAACGAACGTAGAAACTGAAGCGCCTTTTTCTTTCAGCATTTCGCCTACAGTTTTCTTAGGCTCCATGATGAAAGCTTGACCTGTTAGAGAGATCTCGCCAGTGAATTTCTTCATGCGGCCAACAACCATCTTCTCAGCGATTTCAGCAGGCTTGCCTTCGTTCATTGCGATTTCAACTTGAACCGCTTTCTCTTTTTCTACTACGTCAGCTGGTACGTCTTCTGGGTTAACGAACTCTGGCTTAGAAGCAGCAACGTGCATTGCAACGTGCTTAAGAGTTTCTGCGTCGCCTTCACCAGCAACAACAACACCGATTTTCTCACCGTGACGGTAAGAAGCGATTGCAGTGCCTTGAACGTATTCTACGCGACGGATAGTGATGTTTTCACCGATTTTAGCTACTAGAGCTACACGTGCGTCTTCGAATTGTGCTTGTAGTTCTTCAACAGAAGCTTTTGAAGCTAGAGCTGCAGCTGCAACTTCTTCTGCGAATGCAGTGAAGTTACCGTCTTTAGCAACGAAGTCAGTTTGGCAGTTAACTTCAAGAAGAACAGCAACGCCGTTTTCTTCTTTGATGATGATTGCGCCTTCAGCTGCAACGTTACCAGCTTTCTTAGCTGCTTTCGCTGCGCCAGATTTACGCATGTTTTCAATTGCTAGTTCGATGTCAGCGTTTGCTTCTACAAGCGCTTTCTTACATTCCATCATGCCAGCGCCAGTACGCTCGCGAAGTTCTTTAACTAGAGCAGCAGTTACAGTTGCCATTCTGTCTTCCTCGTTTGATTCGAAATAAGGTAAAAAACAGGGGCCTAACATTGTCGGCCCCCATTGCTAACTATAACTTAGTTTATGCTACACAAAGGTTTCACATAGACCAAGTGTGACACAGAGCCGCTATTATTCAGCTTCTACGAAACCGTCTTTTTCAGCAACTGCAGCTACGTCTTTGTTACGACCTTCAGATACTGCTGAAGCAGCAGCGTTCAGGTATAGCTGTACAGCGCGGATCGCGTCGTCGTTACCTGGGATTACGTAGTCAACGCCGTCTGGGTTAGAGTTAGTATCTACCACAGCGTATACTGGAATACCTAGGTTGTTAGCTTCTTTAATTGCAATGTGTTCGTGATCAGCGTCGATTACGAATAGAGCGTCTGGTAGGCCGCCCATGTCTTTGATACCACCAAGAGATTTCTCTAGCTTCTCCATTTCGCGAGTACGCATTAGAGCTTCTTTCTTAGTTAGTTTGTCAAAAGTACCGTCTTGAGATTGAGTCTCTAGTTCTTTTAGACGCTTGATAGACTGACGAACTGTTTTGTAGTTTGTAAGCATACCGCCTAACCAGCGGTTGTTTACGTAAAACTGGTTGCTTGCGATTGCAGCTTCTTTAACAGCTTCAGATGCAGCGCGCTTAGTACCTACGAATAGAACCTTACCTTTCTTCTCGCCAACTTTAGCTAGTTCAGCTAGAGCGTCGTTGAACATTGGTACAGTTTTTTCTAGGTTGATGATATGAACTTTGTTACGAGCGCCAAAGATGAATGGCTTCATTTTTGGGTTCCAGTAACGAGTCTGGTGACCGAAGTGAACACCAGCTTTTAGCATATCGCGCATTGATACAGTTGCCATTTTAAAATCCTCTATGGGGTTAGGCCTCCACATTCCCCATAACTCCGACCAAGCTTCTGCTCAGCACCCCGGAATATGTGACGGAATGTGTGTGATTTAAAGATAAAAGGTTATTCGGATGAAGCTTGCTTCGCCGCTTAACTTTGCTAAACGAAGAGAACAGTCCTCTATTCCGGCGCGCTTTATACCATATTTTAGCTCACTGTGGCTAGTAAAAATTATTTCTTCACCGAGCCACTTTCTCCTATTTATAAGCAAAACTTTAAACATATGATCGAATTAAGAATGATGCATATTCCTATCTAACTTGGGTTAACGCCCCGATGTCTGATAGAATGCGGCCATTCGCACGTTTACGTGCTTAGGAATAAGTAGAGAAAGCCAATGTCAATCAAGATTAAAACTGCTGAAGAAATAGAACGCATGCGCATTGCGGGCAAGCTAGCCGCAGAGATTCTAGAAATGATCGAACCACACATCAAAGTTGGTGTGACGACAGAAGAGTTAAACAAAATCTGTCATGAGTACGCTCTAGAAAAAGGCGCATACTCTGCTCCGCTTGATTACCATGGTTTCCCTAAGTCGATCTGTACTTCAATCAACCATATCGTATGCCACGGTATTCCAGCGGAAAAAGACGAAATCGGTAGCAACGGCCAAATGAAGCCGGCGGTACTAAAAGATGGCGACATCTTAAACGTTGATATTACCGTAATCGTTCCAAATGATGAGAATGCCGATCTGAGCGTGCGTCCTCAGGGGTACCATGGTGACACTTCTAAGATGTTCCTAGTCGGTGATGTTTCGCCTGCAAACAAACGTCTGTGCATGGTAGCTCAAGAAGCACTGTATGTTGGTATGCGCACCGTTAAGCCAGGTTCAACGGTTGGTGACATCGGTACAGCTATCGAGAAGTACATCAAAGAGAACAACAAGAACAATCCTCGCAACAAGTTTTCTATTGTGAAAGACTTCTGTGGTCACGGTATCGGCGATGAGTTCCATGAAGAACCACAAGTGGTTCATTACAAGAACAAAGACCGCCGCGTATTAAAAGAAGGCATGTGCTTTACTATTGAGCCGATGATTAACGCTGGTAAATTTGGTTGCTCTGTTGATGCACAAGATGACTGGACTGTTTACACGGGCGACGGCAAGAACTCTGCGCAATGGGAACATACCATTGTAGTAACAAAAGAAGGTTGTGAAGTACTAACGCTTCGTAGCGACGATACGATTCCTCGCCTAATGAAAAACGCGTAAAGCTGACGACCACTCGTTGTTTACTATATCCCTGCTTCGGCGGGGATATTTTTTATCTGCCGCAAATTTGTTAGATTGTTATTAGATTAGCTTGCACGGATGGCAAATATGACACTTCAGTCCCCTCTTACCTTTTCCGATGAACAAATCAATATCGGTGAACTCAAACAAGAATTAGAGAAGCTTAGCTCTAATCAAAACCAAGAGTTTCTCAATCATCATCCGGTAACAAGCTTGGTTTTAGCCAGAGCTGAATATATGGATCTGCTTCTCAATCGTTTGTGGCAACATTTTGGTTTCAAGGATATTTACAACATTTCCCTAGTTGCCGTTGGTGGCTACGGACGAGGCGAGCTGCATCCGCTCTCCGATATCGATATTTTGATTCTGTCGAACAATAAACTGCCAACCGCGTTAGAAGCAAAAATCAGCGAATTCATTACGCTGTTGTGGGATTTAAAACTCGAGGTCGGACACGCTGTTCGCACCGTTACTGAATGTGCTGAAATTGGTAAAGCCGATCTAACGGTCGCGACAAACCTGCAAGAAGCGCGACTGCTGTGTGGAAGCGAGGACACCTTTCAGGCACTGAAGAAAGTCGTGTTATCAGACTCCTTCTGGCCAAGTGAGACGTTTTACCGCGCTAAAATTCAAGAGCAGCGCGAACGCCATGCGCGTTACCACGACACGACCTACAACTTAGAACCGGACATTAAATCAACCCCTGGCGGGCTACGCGATATTCATACATTAAGCTGGGTCGCTCGACGTCACTTTGGTGCGACTTCATTGTTGGAAATGAGCCGATACGGATTTTTAACTGACGCAGAATACCGAGAATTGGTTGAATGTCAGGACTTCCTTTGGCGAGTACGTTTCGCTCTGCACATGGAGCTTCGCCGCTATGACAACCGCTTGACCTTTGCTCATCAAGCACAAGTTGCGGAAAACCTAGGCTACGTCGGAGAAGGCAACCGAGGCGTAGAAATGATGATGAAAGAGTTCTACCGCACGCTTCGTCGTGTGGCAGAGCTCAATAAAATGCTACTCAAACTCTTTGACCAAGCGATCATTAATGGTGGGGCGACAGAAAGTGCCGAGATTCTCGATACGGACTTTCAACGTCGCGGTTCTTTAATTGAAGCGCGGAAACCCGCATTGTTCCAAGCTCGCCCAGAAACTATTCTGGATATGTTCTTACATATTGCTAACGACTCAACTATTGAAGGGGTGAGCCCACCAACGCTGCGTCAACTGCGCACCGCTCGCCGTCGGCTCAACAAGTTTTTGCACACTATTCCTGCTGCACGTGAAAAGTTCATGGCGTTATGTCGTCACCCTAATGCTCTGCACAAAGCATTCAGCCTCATGCACCGATTAGGGGTTATGGCGGCCTATTTACCGCAATGGAGTCAGATTGTTGGTCAAATGCAGTTTGACTTATTCCATGCCTACACAGTTGATGAACACAGTATTCGCTTACTTAAACACATCAACACTTTTAGTGACCCAGAAAATCATGCGAAGCACCCAATTTGCTGTGACGTCTACCCACGGATGCAAAAGAAAGAGCTGCTGATTATTGCCGCTATTTTCCATGACATCGGAAAAGGTCGTGGCGGCGATCACTCGATTATCGGTGAAGGAGAAGCGTACGACTTCTGCATTGAGCATGGCTTATCGAAGCCCGAGGCCAAACTTGTCGCTTGGTTGGTAAGACATCATCTATTAATGTCTGTCACCGCACAGCGCCGAGACATTTATGATCCCGATGTCATTACCGAATTTGCCAAAAAAGTCAGAGACGAAGAATCTCTCGATTATCTTGTATGCCTGACAGTTGCAGATATTTGTGCAACCAACCCAGAACTTTGGAATGCTTGGAAACGAACTTTACTTGCGGAGCTGTATTACTCCACACAACGTGCTTTACGCAGAGGGCTAGAGAATCCTGTCGATGTGCGTGAGAGAATTCGCCACAATCAACAAATGGCCTCCGCAATGCTGCGCAAAGAGGGGTTTGCAGCGCGCGAAATTGAAGTATTGTGGCAACGCTTCAAAGCTGACTACTTCCTTCGTCATACCCATACGCAAATCGCGTGGCACTGCGAACACTTACTTCGCATGGAAGATCCGACTAAGCCTTTGGTGTTGATCAGTAAAAAAGCCACTCGTGGCGGCACTGAGGTGTTTGTATATACGAAAGACCAGCCTGCTTTATTTGCGACGGTCGTGGCGGAGTTAGATAGGCGTAATTTTAATGTACACGACGCGCAAATCATGACCAGCAAAGATGGGCACGTGATTGATACCTTTATGGTACTCGATCAACATGGCGAAGCGATCGATGAGTCTCGTCACGCCGCGGTGATTAAACACCTCACTCATGTACTGGAGGCAGGCCGACCAACCAAGATTAAAACGCGCCGTACTCCGAACAAACTTCAGCACTTTAACGTGAAAACCAAAGTCGACTTCTTACCAACCAAAGGTAAAAAACACACTTTAATGGAGTTTGTCGCGCTAGACACACCTGGGCTGTTGGCCAAAGTAGGCCGTACTTTTGCTGATTTAAATATCAACCTTCACGGTGCCAAAATCACCACCATTGGTGAGCGAGCAGAAGACTTGTTTATTTTAACCAGTGATGCAGGGGGAAGATTAAGTGAAGAACAGCAAGATGAGCTAAGAGAGAGATTGATCGAAAAGTTATCTGATGAGGTCGCAGCTTAGATCAAACCTGCCAATCTTTTCGGTTCAGGGCGAGAGCGATCTTGCCCACAAGTTAAGCATTTTGGCTAAATATCAGCTATCTAGCTCATACATAGGCTGCTACAGTTATATCAATATCAATTCGATGTAATAGAGGTAGCCTATGTATCCCCACCTCACTGGTTTGGGTATTCACGACCCTAAGCAGATTGAACGTTATTCCCTACGCCAAGAAGCACACAAAGACGTACTCAAGATCTATTTCCACAAGCAAAAAGGCGAACTGTTCGCTAAAAGCGTTAAATTCAAATACCCGCGCCAAATCAAAAATGTTCTTGTGGACAGTGGCAGTCACAAATATAAAGAAGTAACGGAAATCAACCGTAACCTCACATTAGTCATTGATGAACTGAATAAAATCACTAAGCCAACGAAACAACCTGAGGTTGATGTAAAAGAGAAAATTCTTTCAGACCTTCGTCATTTAGAAAAAGTCGTTTCGAGCAAGATCGCAGAGATCGAAGCGGATCTTGAAAAACTAAAGTAAAACGTTAAGTCTTAAATATTAAAAAGGGTTAGCATTGATGCTAACCCTTTTTATTTGTACTCAATCATTATCTAGATCTAACTGCGCCGATTATCGGTTCATCCCACTCAAATCGAGTAAACAATTGCTGCCAAGTTTCATCAAGATTGGCCGTCATGACAATCTCTTGATCGGTAAATGGATGGACAAACCGTAACTCTGAAGCATGCAGTAGCAAACGATGAGAATCAAACTCTGTGCGATACAGCTTGTTGTGCTTTCCATCCCCGTGCGTTGTATCACCCACGATCGGATGGCGTAGATGTGCCATATGACGACGAAGTTGGTGCTTACGCCCCGTTTTAGGTTTCATCTCAACTAAGCAATAACGCGTTGTAGGAAATTTACCCGTCGAATAGGGAACCTCCACTTTAGCCAACGGCTTATATTCCGTCACCGCTTCTTGCGCTTCTTTTTCTTGTGAAGCGAACTTATCAGCAATCTTGTCTAACTCCACTTTGAGTGCGTAATCCAAGACGCCCTCTTCCTCAATCCAACCGCGTACTATCGCGTGGTATGTCTTTTCCATTTTATGTTCAGCAAACATCGGCATGACTTGTGATGCGACTTCACTCGACAAAGCAAACACGAGCACACCAGATGTTGGACGATCCAGACGATGCAATGGGAACACATGCTGACCAATTTGGTCGCGCAAAGTTTGCATGACAAATTGAGTTTCGTGTTTATCTAACCAACTGCGATGCACTAACATGCCGGCAGGCTTGTTGACCGCTACAAAATATTCATCCTGATAAACGATCTCCAGCTCAACTGGTTCTGAAGATCGCGCTATTTCTTGTTCTAGCATTCGTTTACTTACACAGTTCGTCAATGGTTCGGATTGTAACAAGCAGCTCTGCGAACTGCGGTTCCTGCTTCCACGCTTCTGAAAAATAGGGCTCGAGAGAAAACCCTCTTGGCAATGGTTGGTTGTTTTCCACTAGCACGTGCATTCTGTCTATAAAGATCCACTGCAACCACTCATGAGGATGCAATGTATCAATCGCAAATGGCTCCACGCTTTGTAAGGCTTGCTCTGAAGGCCTAGTGTGTTGCCACAACTTATGTTCTTTAAGCTGCGTTTCAAGTTGGTGAAGTAAGTCGACCAATTGAGTATTTGTTACCATTAATTCTATCTCGAACCTTGAATTAGCCGAGAATGATACCATTTCTTGTGAAAAGAACGTTAGGACGTCGTATTTAATGGAAAACATTCAAACCCTCACTCAACTGTTGAACAACAGCCGCTGTGATTATCAAATCTTCGATCTTGGTCGTCGTATCAAAACCATCGCTAAGAAAGAGTTTGCCGATGTAGAAAAAGGTCAAGCACCGTACCCATTCCCAATGCAGCGTAAAGCACACCTTGCCATCGCGTACTGGAATGAACAAAAGCAACCTTGGATTTGGTTTCTAAAGTTTGAATTGGACGAGCGCGGTTTGTTAAAGCAATCAGATATCGGCAATTTCATTAAATACGTAGTGGAAGCCATGGGAACACGCCTCAATGGTGATATCTCTGAAGAGCAACAGCAAAAGCTGTCTAATAACCCATATACGTTCAAACCTTCCGAAGACAAAATGGCCGTGTTTCATAGCCAGGTCCGCGCGAACCTCGATCTTCCTACCAGCCAATATTATGAGCACACTCAGCATTACTTTTCAGGTGGTTTAGGCTGGGATAATTGGCAAACCGTAGGTCTGCAAGGGATCACCGACATGGCCGCTCGTTTGGACAAAGAGCAAAACGGGGTAATGATACGCAAAGCGTTGAACCACCTACCAAATGAGCCACTTTATGCCCTATTAGGTGCGCTTGAGCATGTAGAGCTTCAAGAGCGTTTAGCAGAACGTATCGCGGAAAAGGCACAGCAAGAAATCGCAAGTAGCGAACCTGATCTCTTCCTACTTTCAGCACTTATCCGAGCCCTTGCTGGTGCGCCAACAGAAGTCGCCTCTCCAGTATTAGATGCGATATTGCATAGCCCTCGTTTAAGCCATCAGGAGGTATTGATTGGTGTGGCGGGTCGCGCTTGGCACTTACTCGCCAATGAAAAGGTAGCAGAACAGTTTTTGCTGCGTTTAGCTCAAACCGGTAATCAAGCCCTATTTAATCAGTTATTTGCCGATTTAGTGATGCTGCCAGAGTTAAGAATGGTGTTATTGCCTTTGCTGCATTCAAACCCATCAGAGGAACTAGCAAATGCGCTAGTAAGCTTACAACAAGCAACAAAAAGCTAAGAAAGGTTCAGGAATGATTGGTGATCTTTTAGCAATTTTAGGGCTCTGCTTTTTCTGTTACCTGTTTTGGCAACAGCGTCGCCAAGCCGAACTCGCAAAAGCGGCCATCACGCGTAAATGTGAGCAATTGGATCTCCAATTAATCAGCATCGCCTTTGGTGCCCATAAACTAAAAACGCCAGACGGAGTCTGGCGTTGGCATACGGTGTATCAATTTGAGTTTTCATCTCTTGGTGACGATTGCTACCAAGGAGAGTTAACCATGGTCGGTTTCAGGCCGCAGAACTTTCACCTACCACCGCATCGCTTGTAAATTCCATTTCAAAGTAAGGACCATATACATCCTTACTTTCTTTTGTTTTAACAAATCCCAGCTTTTTCAGTACCGCCATAGAAGCTTGATGATTGCTATTCACGTTAGCTTTCACCTTATTCAAGCCCAACTCCCGGTACGCTTTGGGGAAAAATGCTTTTAGTGCTTCTGTTGCTAACCCTTTACCCCAATATGATTTATCAAAAATAAACCCTAATTCAGGTTCGGAATCGAGATTAGCAATGAACACGTGCCCCATATAGTCACGACTGGTGCTCTCTAGCACTGCCATACTATAAATGTTCTCATCATCCAGTATTTTCTCAAACATCTGTTTGGCAGACGCAACTGTATACGGACCATTCAATTCAGCACGGTTTTTCGCACAGCAATTCAGCATGACGAATTCTAGTTGCAACGACTCATTGTAGGGTAGAAGAAGCATTCTTCTGGTTACTATGGCCACATCTGTTCCTTGATTACAACAAACTTAATCTATCCGCAGATCACAAACTCGATGAGCTGAACATGCTCAATGATTGCGGGCATAACACCTTGTAGAGAAGCCGAAAGTTAAACCAACTGGTTGGAAAGGATATTGATCTGAGTTGTTTTTTATTAAGTGTTATTAGGAATTTATATATTTTGTGATATTGATATCCCCAAGTAACATCGAGATGCTTAATTCAATGAGAACACTGGATATCGTTTTTATATAAGAAAGACCCCGACACATAAGTATCGGGGTCATGGTCTTACTCGCAGCAGTCCGGCTACTAAAAGTGCTCCATGCATCATCCATAATAGTGGCTGATTCCGTCAGCTTATTCCTTACGTCGCCGTCCTAGCGGTGTCCTTATCATCCTGACTGCTAACATTCCTCGTTAGCACACGTCACTTGTTCCTTGAGCGGTGTCCCTTGCATCTTCCTGATGCTGTCCATAACCTCAATCCTAGAGGGGTCCATTGTCTATCCTTAGTCATCAACATCCTATTGATGATCGTATCCTTACAATGTCCTACGCTCCATGCTTGATTAATCATCCTGACCAACCAAATCGTCTTCCTGACGATAACCAAATCCTTGGTGCTTTCCTGTTCCATGTCTGCTTCCTGCTGACAACTCTCAATTTACGCCTTTTCCAAAAATAGACAATCTATCCAAGATAAATATTTGGCTCTCACATTGGTTAACAAGTTGTTAAATCATTATTTATCAGAAACTTAAGCTCTTCAGCTTCTCTTTTTCCGCTTACGAAATCGTTTTCTCTCACAACCTATGTAAGAGATCTCTCACACTACACTCTCCAAAATGCCATTCGCCAAATCAGCGCACTCAACGTATGATGATAGATATATCGTTGTTAAGGATTAAAAATGTTAACTCAAGACGTTACTAAAGAATTAGAAGCGGCAATGGAACAGTTGCAACAACAAGGAAAAGAGCCAACCGTAGCGTTAGTGAAAGCACGATTGAAAACGCCAGTTCCAATGCCAGCGTTAATCACCGCAATAAAAAGTTGGAAGAGTGCTCAACGCGTACCCAAGGTTGAAATCGCAGCACAGCACCACACCGATAATGATCGTCTTGAAGCCCTAGAACGCACCGTAAAAATGCTAGTCATTCGTATTGAAGAGTTAGAAGCGAAACTCAGTGAGAAATCATCATGAAGTTATGGGTAGATGCAGACGCGTGTCCGAAAGTTATTCGCGAAACCATTGTGCGTGCCGCCGAGCGTACAGGGATTGAATGTACGTTTGTCGCTAACCACGTTGTCCCTGTGCCGAAAAGAGACAACATCCACTCGCTACAAGTCCCTGCGGGATTTGACATCGCAGACAACGAAATCGTCAAGCGTGTAGAAGCCAACGATTTGGTGATCACGTCAGATATTCCGCTTGCAGATGAGGTTATCTCTAAAGGCGCTCAAGCCCTCAGTTCTCGTGGTGAGCTCTATACAAAAGACACCATCAAAGCTCGCCTAAATATCCGCGACTTTATGGAAACCATGCGTTCAAGCGGAATTCAGACTGGTGGGCCCGCCGCGCTTTCTCAAACCGATCGACGCGAATTTGCAAACCATTTGGATCGTATTTTGGCGAAATTTAAGAAGTAACCCTCACTCTATTCAAATTGAGCCAGCAAATCAAAGCCTGGCTCATTCCTGAAAATTCATTCTCAGCATTGCACCCAAAGCGTGCTCTTACTCCCATTTGTTTTGTTCTGTTTGTTTTTCATCTCGCTCGCCATAGCTTCAATATGCAACGTGGTTTATTTTGAACGACGTTTTTAATAAGTGTATAGAGAATAATGGGCTTTAACATCGTTTCCAGTGGAAGCTACCTGCCAACGAATCAATGGTCTGATCGAGAGATGGATCGCTTCCTAAAATTAGCGCCAGGGACCTGCCGAAATAAATTCGACGTTGAATATCGTCATGTAGCCAATACAAAAGAGACCGCTATTTACATGGCAATGCAGGCAATAGAGCAGTGTTTAGGAAACACACATACCTTAAGCTCCGTTGATCTTCTTATCTACGCTAGCGGCACACACCACCAGTCTCTACCCTACGACGCCTCAGCGGTTCTCGCCGCGTTAGACGCTCCAACATGGCTAGAAAGCTTTGATTTGAACAGCACCTGTTTATCCTTTCTCTCTGCGCTTGATCTTGCTCAGAGTCTATTCTTAGCAAAACGGTACCGTCGGATTCTTATTGTCACCAGCGAACTCGCCACTGGCATCACACTGAATCGAAATTTTACGCTCAAACCAGAAGTTGCAACCTTATTCGCGGACGGTGCCGCCGCATTTTTGCTCGAAGAACACGACGATGATGGATTGCTCACCAGTCACTTTGAAACGCATCATACCGGGTATTCATTTTGTCAAATTAAGGGCGGAGGTAGTCATATCAACCCGCATACCTCCGAGCATCAAGCCTATTTAAAAAGTTGCCAGTTTGAAATGGAGGGCAAAGCACTCTTTAAACATGTGCGTAAAGCCTTACCAGCGTTTCTAAAAAAAGGGTTTGACGCCTCTCCGGTAACACTCAGCGATATTGATTATTTTCTTCCTCATCAAGCCAGCGCGCATGGATTAAAAAAACTGCCTTCACTCACCGGGCTACCAACAGAGAAAACCGTTAATCACTTTTCGACTTTGGGAAACCAAGTCGCCGCCTCACTCCCAATTAACTTACACTGGCTGCGTAATCAGCCAGAAACCGCAGGAAAACATGTGTTATTAGCTGGCACCGCCGCAGGGTTGTCACTAGGGATGGGAGTGCTAAAACTATGAAGATATTGGTCACTGGTGGCAGCGGGATGTTGGGTAGCGCAATTCTGAGAATGTTTCACCAGCAGCATGAACTGCATTTTACAGCACGAAACACAGTCATCGCTAAACAACTCGCCGAGCAATTCGATGTTATCCCACATATAGTCGATTTAAGAGACCACTCAGCAGTTCATGCGGTATGCCAAGGTATGGATGCAATCATCCATTGTGCCGCTCTCTCAAGCCCATGGGGAAAGTGGCAGGCGTTTTATCAAGCCAATGTAGATGCCACCAAAAACCTCGTCAATGCGGCTAATACGCATCAAATCTCGCGTTTTATCCATATTTCGTCCACCAGCGTCTACTTTGACCATCAAGACCGTTGGAATATTAGAGAAACCGACGCCATAGCTTCATACTGGTGTAATGATTACGCACACACAAAATATCTATCAGAAATTGAAGCCGTAAAAGGTCGAAGTAAAGCGATCATTTTAAGACCGCGTGGCATTTTTGGACCCAATGATCGCGCGATTATCCCAAGAGTGCTTAAGGCGATAAAAAACAACACTCTGCTTCTGCCATCGGGTAGAAATCCTGTGGTTGATCTGACCTATGTCGACAACGTTGCCCATGCAGCGATGCTCGCTTGCACTCAGGCAGACCGACTTCAGCATGGTGATGTGTTCAACATTTCCAACAACGAACCAATGCCAATTGAGACTGTTCTGCAAGCTTTATGTGAGGGGTTAAACCTAAAAGTAACGTTACAATCATTACCATACGGTGTGGTATCACCATTATTAAAGCTCAGTGAGCAAATACGAAGGCACTTACCACATCAGCCAGAACCAAGGCTCACCTCATACAGCGCAGGATTGTTTAACTATCATCAAACTCTGGATATCAGCAAGGCTAAACAAACACTGAATTACCAACCGCTTTTTTCAATTCAAGAAGGAATACAGCAGTATGCAAACTGGTCTAAAAATAAAAATCTTTGAGGCTGGACACTGCGTACACCCAGGCTTTGTTGTCAAACCAGGTTCTGGTATCAAGCCTAGAGCATTTCCGGCAGCCGTTGCGTTAATTCAGCACCCAACACAAGGCAACATCCTGTTTGACACGGGATATCACGAGCATTTTTTTAGCGCGACTCGCCCCTTCCCTGAACGTTTTTATGCTTGGACAACACCTTGTCGCTATAAAAAAGAACACGGAATTGTTGCGCAGTTAGCAAAAGAAAGTCTCAAACCTCATGATATTGAACACTTAGTACTCTCCCACTTCCATGCTGATCACATTGCTGCCGTGTCTGAGTTTTCCCACTCTCAATTGCATTGCCAACAAAAAGGGGTGGATGCAATTACTAAAAGTGGTCGAATTGGAGGCGTAAGAAAAGGATACCTAAAAGCTCTACTTCCTCCACAACTTGAATCTAACTTATTCATTCATAGTGATTTTTCTGTACCAATCAGCCAAATTCTTCCTCAGTGCCAAGGTGTTAATTTGCTCTGTAAAGACATGTTCGACGATGGATTTATTTATATGGTTAGCTTGCCAGGCCATGCAGCTGGCCAAGTGGGCTTGCTGGTTAAAAGAGACCAAGGTTGGCTATTCTTACTCGCCGATGCATGCTGGTTAATCGAGAGCTTGAGTGAAAATATTGATCAGCATTGGCTGGCGAACATGCTTTGCGATGACACAAAGGCCTATAAAAACACCCTCTCCGAGTTGAGAAGTTGCTACCAACAAACCCACCACTTTGTTCGCTTCGTGCCTTCACATTGTCAGGAAACTATCCAGCAGCTAATCAAAGAAGGGTGGATGAAGTGATAACGCTTATCTCAGAATTCTGGCGAACCCGCTACCGCCCTTTCGGTTCAAGGGAACAAGTCGAAGCGTGGCAGCAACAACATTTAACGCAGCACCTGGATTGGGTATGCTGTCATTCACCGTATTACCGCTCACTTCAAGGTGCAGCACTTAGTGATTTCCCTATCATGAATAAGCAAACCATGATGGAGAACCTCTCGGAGTTGAATACTAAAGGCTTAGATGCTGAACAGCTAATGCAACAAGCACTCGACGCAGAACAGTCACGCAACTTCGCCGCTTCGAAAGTTGGCGATGTTACTGTTGGGCTTTCCTCGGGCACATCAGGCATGCGCGGGTTGTTTCTTGCTGACAAACAGGAAACGCAACTATGGGCTGGCAATATATTGGCTCGCCTGTTGCCCAATCTATGGCAAAAACACCGAATTGCGCTAGCCTTGCGCGCCAACAGCCCACTGTATAAATCCGTCGCGAAAGGGCCTGTAACATTTTTTTATGCCGATTTAACCAAACCTTACCAAGAATGGATAAAAGAGCTGGATGAGTTCCAACCCACGCTTTTGGTTGGTAGTGCGCAAGCTCTTCAGCTCTGCGCCCAGTTCAGCGGTCAATTTGGTCAACCCGCAATTCAACCACAGCGGATCATTTCTGGTGCAGAAGTCCTAACTGAGAGTGACCGTCACTTTATTTCTCAACGGTTCGACAGCGAACTCCATGAAGTCTATCAATGTACTGAAGGTTTTCTTGCATGTACTGATCAGCATGGACAAATGCGCTGGAATCAGGATGTTGTTTACATCGAAAAACATTGGCTGAATACCGAACGTACTCATTACAGCCCAATTATCACCGATTTTCGTCGTAAAACTCAGCCCATTATTCGTTATCAGCTCGACGATATTATTGAGAATAAACAGGATAATGGCGTATTTGAACCTCTTGGCGCGATTGCCGGACGATGTGGTGATCGCCTCACGCTAAACGCAAACCACGTCCCAGTGACGGTGTTACCAGATCTCATCTACCGCGCTATAACACTATCTGCCAAAGGTCGCGTGGATTACCGAATCACCCAAACAGGGTCACAAGCCATTCAAATTGAAGCGGATGTTCACCACCATCGGGTTATACACCAAGCCTTGATAAAGTTGTTTGACCAATTGCGGCTTGATCCTGTCAGATTTAGTTACCGCCCTGCGCCTATTTGGACGCCAATGAATAAACAACGACGTGTGGTGAACATATGCGGGTCTTAATCACCGGAGCCCGAGCACCAGTTGCACTAGAGTGGGCAACCATGTGTATGCATCATGGGCATGAAGTAATTCTCACCGATTCGCTAAAAAAGCCTCTGGGATCGTTTTTGCGAGGTATCGAGTCTTATATACCCACCGCTTCACCTCGATTTGCGTTTCCCAACTATCAACAGCAGATCCTAAAAATCATTACTCAGATGCGTATTGATATGGTGATACCCACTTGTGAAGAAGTGTATTACTTGGCTCATGTTGCCAAACAATGCCCAGAAGTAGATTTTTTTCTGCCCAATGTGGGACTACTCAATGCCCTGCACAACAAGTTGACCGTCTTTGAACAGCTTCAAGGTTTGCCAGAAATCACACTTCCAAAAACTCGTTTGGTCGCTGATAAAAGTGAGATTGAAATTAATAAGAGAACCGTTCTAAAGCCCGTTTACTCTCGGTTTGGCGGGCAAGTCATAAGAGATGTGACGACTCAGTCTATTTCTGCCGCCACGATATCGCCCCTTTACCCTTGGGTTCAGCAACAAAAAATCCATGGGACTCCGGTGTGTAACTATGCCATTTTTGAACATGGTGACCTTAAAGCACACCAAGCTTATGTGCCGAAATACTGTGTAAACGGCTCGGCCGCCAGTGCTTTTCAGCCGATCTCGTGCGAACGACTAGATAGATTTATCGCAGCTTTTGGTAAACGTCATACTTATCGTGGGCAAGTGTCGTTTGACTTCATCAAATCACAAGATGAGCTCTACGTGATTGAATGTAACCCAAGAGCCACCAGTGGTTTGCACCTACTCTCGTCTCGATGCAACCAACGGCTTCCTAATATGGAGTTTACCAGTCCTTCCGAGCAGCGATTGCATCATTTAGGTCCAATAACACTCATCGCGGAAGGTGGATTATCCCTATTTAAGGCTCGAACTTGGCAAGATTGGTGGTCTGGAGTAAATGTAATGCAACAGCATAACTTGCCGGTAGGGAGCCAAATCCAGAGTGTGTTTGAATTACTCCGGTTGGCTAGGCAGAACAAGACGAAGTGGAGCGACGCTTCTACCGTTGATATTGAGTGGAATGGAGAGGCATTGAACTCATGACGCTTTCCTCTCAAGAATGGCATCAAACCTTTATCATTCTTATGCAGTCAAATCCTATTGATGAATGCACCGCAAGCTTTGGTTGCTACTATATCGATGACGTTGCCATTCCCTACTCCGTAACACCAAAAATACCAAACAACTGTTATGCCGTGTCCCCTATGACACTGCTTAGTGGCTACGCCGAAGAAGAGCTTCACAAAGTCAAAAATATGGCTGTTCGATGGGTATGTAAGCGACTTATTAATATGACTAAGCCAGTCTTATCATTGGCTGGATTGGATCAAGTCCAAACGCTCAACAATCAGTGCTTGTCCACCAATATGTATAACGAACAATGGAAATCCTTAAATCTCGATGAACTGCGTCGCGTCGCACTCGATAAACATCCCACCTTTCCCTTGGTGCTTCGCTCCCTCAACCAGCGTCAACAATCACGCTTTATTCAGCGATTAGAGCAGCAGCAATGGCAAAGCTTGGTAACACGACAAGTGTATTTACTTGATGATTGGCAAGCGTTCAGCTTCAACCGAGATTTAACGAAAGACTTCAAACTGCTTAATGATAAAGATTGGCAGTTTAGGCCACTGACCACTGATGAAGAGTTTCAGCGTGCCAAAGAGTTATATGACATGCTTTACCTTGATAAATACAGCCTCAATAACATACAGTTTTCAACCCAATATTTAAAACAGGCGAGCCAGAACAAATTAGTACAGTTAGTGGGACTGTTTTATCAAGAAGAGATGCTGGCTACGTTAGGCATTGTAGAAATTGATAATGATATGACTTGCCCAATTTTTGGCTACGATACCAATAAGCCACAACGCCTCGCATTGTATCGTCGAATATCGGCCTATACCATCCGCCACGCAATGATATTCCAGCGTCGCTTTAATATGAGCTCAGGTGCTCCGGCTTTTAAACGCAACAGAAAAGCCCGGCCAGAAATTGAATTTAGCTATGTTTATATTGCGCACTTACCTTGGTACAAACGCATAATTTGGAAAAGCTTATGCTGGCTCACTCAGCACTTTTATCGCCCTTTGTTGATGCGTTTTCAGCTATAAACCGACATCTATAATCAGGTAAGCCTGCGTACACAGTCTCAATCGATAAAAAAGCCTGCGACGTTCGCAGGCTTTTTATAATGGAGCTGTGTGAGGTAACCGTTTTCTACGGTGTGTAGTATGTTGCTGCGCCAGGGCCTACTGGTAAACCAAATACGAATACCCATAGGTAGAACAGCACACTCCAACCTACAATGAAGCAGATTGAGTAAGGTAGCATGGTCGCGATCAGCGTACCGATACCTAAGTTCTTCATGTAACGAGTCGCTACGGCAAGAATCAAACCAAAGTAGCTCATCATTGGAGTAATGATGTTTGTCGTCGAGTCACCAATTCGGTAAGCAGCCTGAATCGTTTCCGGTGCATAACCAACAAGCATCAACATAGGAACAAAAATCGGAGCCGTTACTGCCCACTGTGCCGATGCCGAACCAATCATTAGGTTGATAAATCCACACATCAGGATGAAGGCAAAGAACAACATTGGGCCAGTTAAGCCAATTTCTTGCAGGAAGCTAGCGCCAGCAACCGCGAATACCTGACCGAAGTTAGTCCATTTAAAGAAAGCAACGAACTGAGCCGCAAAGAAAACTAATACAATGTACATGCCCATAGAAGACATAGATTTCGCCATTGCATCAATTACATCGCGATCCGTCTTCATCGTGCCAACAACTTTACCAAACACAAAGCCTGGAATAGCAAAGAACACAAAGATGAATGCCACGATACTTTTCAGGAATGGTGAACCTGCAATTGTACCTGCATCAGAACGTAGAATGCCGTCTTCTGGAACAACCGTCCAAGCAAGCAGCGCTGAAACAACCAGTACAGCAACACCTGCTAGTTTTAGGCCTTTCTTCTCAATGTCTGTTAAGCCACCCATTTTGTCGTTCGACAAATCTTCTGAGGCTTCTTCTTCACTGTATTTGCCAAGCTTTGGCTCAACAATTTTTTCAGTAACAAACGCACCTGTGATTGCAATGAAGAATGTCGACACAAACATGAAGTACCAGTTAACTTCTGGACCAACAGTGTAAGTTGGGTCAATCATTTGCGCCGCCGTTTCAGTAATGCCTGACAACAGCGGGTCAACCGTACCAATAAGTAGGTTTGCTGAGTAACCACCAGATACACCAGCGAACGCCGCAGCAAGACCGGCAAGTGGGTGACGACCTAAAGAATGGAACAGCATTGCAGCCAGTGGAATAAGTACCACATAGCCAAGCTCTGATGCCGTATTTGAAATGATACCCGCGAAAACGACCGTCACTGTTACCATGCGTTGTGATGCACCCATGACTAAGCCACGCATTGCTGCAGATAGCAAGCCTGAGTATTCAGCAATAGCAACACCCAACATCGCAACCAATACCGTACCCAAAGGTGCAAAGCCGACAAAGTTTTTCACTAGATTGGTAACGATTAGTTCAAGGCCATCAGCGTTAAGCAAGCTAACGACATGAATCATGCCATCCGCGGCACGACCTTTTGCACCCTCAGGACGAGGATCAACTACGGAAACTTCGAAGTATCCTGCAATACCCGACATCACCAGAATGGCTAAACAGAAAATGGCAAATAGTGTGATCGGGTGGGGTAATAAGTTCCCCAAATATTCGACAGTATCCAAAAAGCGCGTAAACAGCGGCTTCTTAGGCGAGTTTTGCTTAATTGAATCAGATGAACTCATCTGTTCCCTCCTTGTTTTTATTCCTATGCAAATGTGACAAAAATGTCAAAAAGCGTGCGAAGGGTACTTGAGTAGAAGGTCAAATAAAAGCCCTAAATGTTACAAACTGTGACGAACGGAGGAATTTATAACCAACATTGAATAAAAATGTAGATATTTCATCCATGTAAGATAATTAACTCAACATTATCAATTAAACAAAACCATAAGTTAGATATATGCAGGCTGATTACTTTTGCACAGCTTTGAATCTCGGGTTCGTTTTACAAATGACATAAAGACGCCCTCTCCGTTTTACAATCTGGCAATCCGGATGACGACTTTTTGCACTTTTTAATGATTTTACTACCTTCATGATTTATTCCTTTTCGCTCTTAAATTGACCAAAACGACGGTTGAAGTTCGCAATGCGACCTTCGGTTTGTACAACGCGCTGTTTACCGGTGTAGTACGGGTGAGAAGCTGACGACACATCTAACGTAAAGTAAGGGTAAGTTTTGCCATCTTTCCATTCGATGGTTCTCTCCGTTTTCAACGTAGAACCAACGACAAAGTACTTATCTGCACTGGTGTCGTGGAACACCACAGGACGATATTCAGGGTGGATTCCTGGTTTCATAATACTTTTCCTTTCAATTAAATTGTTATGTTATAACATTTTAATTAATAATCATTATCAACAAGAAAAGCAAGAGAAATTTGTGATACTTTTCATCTCAATGAATTCTTAGAGATGTCCACCATGTATTCCATCGAACCCATCGGCGTCATTGAGACACCGTACAAAGAAAAGTTTGCAGTTCCGCGCCAACCACGCTTAGTACCAGAGGCTAAAGCACGCGTAAAACTGTTAGGTGCAGCAAATAGCCCTGAAGCAGTGCGTGGGCTAGAACAGTTCTCTCACGTTTGGTTGTTGTTTCTATTTGATCAGAATCTGGAAGCTGGTTGGAAACCAACTGTACGTCCGCCACGATTAGGCGGCAATGAACGAATTGGTGTCTTTGCCTCGCGCTCGACTTTCCGTCCAAACGGAATCGGAATGTCAGCCGTTGAAGTGAAAGGAGTCACTAAGCAAGGCGATCATATCTATCTTGATTTAGGCAGTGTAGATCTCGTGGATGGGACACCGATTGTGGATATTAAGCCTTATATCCCCTATTCGGATTCTATTTCGGAAGCACAAGGCGGATACGCAGACCAAGAGCCAGAAAAGTCACAAGTCACCTTTTCTGCTCAAGCATTAGCAACGATAGAAAATCGATCCGATACTGACTATGTAAGATCAGTCATTGAACAAGTTCTGGCACAAGATCCTCGCCCTGCATATAAGAAAAACAAGCCGGACGACAAAGAATATGCGGTAAATTTGTTCGACTTGAACGTAAAGTTCACAGCAACAAGCAACTTAATAACGGTTACCGCTATTGAAAGCTTTTGACAAACGCAATTGGCTGATATTATAGACGGCTAACAAATTTCCCTTTCGGGAACTCCCATACTCCTGCTTATTCAAGCTTGAGTATCTAACTTAAATAAACGGATAAATTTAATGCGTACCAGTAATTATCTTCTTTCTACTCTGAAGGAGACTCCAAACGACGCAGAAGTAGTGAGCCACCAGCTCATGCTACGTGCAGGTATGATCCGTAAGCTGGCTTCAGGTTTATACACCTGGCTACCTACTGGTCTACGTGTACTGCGTAAAGTCGAAAACATCGTTCGTCAAGAAATCGACAATGCAGGCGCAGTCGAAACTTTGATGCCCGTTGTTCAGCCGTTTGAACTATGGGAAGAGACAGGCCGCAGCGAAAAGATGGGCCCTGAGCTACTTCGCTTTACTGACCGTCATGTTCGTCCGTTTGTACTTAGCCCAACCGCTGAAGAAGTGATCACTAGCCTTGTTCGCAATGAAGTGAGCTCTTACAAACAGCTTCCGCTAAACCTGTACCAAATCCAAACTAAATTTCGTGACGAACGACGCCCACGTTTTGGCGTAATGCGTTCACGTGAATTCTCAATGATGGATGCATACAGCTTTGACATTGATAAAGACGGACTACAAAAGTCATACGACGCAATGCACGATGCTTACTGTAAAGCATTCGATCGCATGGGTCTGGATTACCGTCCTGTACTTGCAGATAGCGGTGCTATCGGTGGTAGCGGCTCTCAAGAGTTCCACGTACTGGCTGAAAGCGGCGAAGATATCATCGCATTTTCTAGCGAGTCAGATTACGCGGCAAACATTGAAAAAGCAGAAGCACTAGCTCCAGCCTCTGAGGCTGCGGCACCAACACAAGAAATGACGTTGGTTGATACGCCAAACGCGAAAACAATCGCTGAATTGGTTGAGCAGTTCGAACTACCAATTGAAAAAACAGTGAAAACACTGTTTGTGAAAGCATCTGACGAAGTTGATGCGCCAATCATCGCGCTTATTATTCGTGGTGATCATGAACTGAACGAAGTGAAAGCAGAAACCCTTCCTCAGGTTGCAGCTCCACTGGAAATGGCATCTGAAGAAGAAATTCGTGCGCTTATCGGTGCAGGCCCTGGTTCACTAGGCCCTGTTGGCCTTAAACTGCCGTTCATTGTTGACCGCAGCGTTGCGGTAATGAGCGACTTCGGTGCGGGCGCGAACATCGATGGCAAACACTACTTCGGTATTAACTGGGGTCGTGATGTAGAGCTTGGCCAAGTTGAAGACCTACGTAACGTTGTGGAAGGTGACCCAAGCCCATGTGGCAAGGGCATTATCCAGCTTAAGCGTGGTATCGAAGTTGGCCATATCTTCCAACTAGGTAACGCTTACTCCGCAGCGATGAACTGTGGTGTACTGGGTCCTGATGGTAAGAACGTCATCCTAGAAATGGGTTGTTACGGTATCGGTATCACTCGCGTAGTAGCGGCTGCTATTGAACAAAACCACGACAAATACGGCATCATCTGGCCAGATGCAATCGCACCATTCCAGGTAGCGATCGTTCCAATGAACATGCACAAGTCAGAAGAAGTGAAAGAAGCCGCTGAGAAATTGTACGCTGAGCTAACGGCAATGGGCATCGAAGTGCTATTTGACGACCGAAAAGAACGCCCAGGCGTAATGTTCTCTGACATGGAGCTTATTGGTGTACCGCATACCATTATTATCGGTGACCGCTCAATGAAAGAAGGCAACTTCGAATACAAGAACCGTGCTACTGGTGAGAAAACAGCAGTCGCAATGACTGACATTGTTGAGCACGTAAAAGCTCAACTAAAGTAAGCACTCGACGAGTTCGCATTTGAAGTAGTTTCAAATAGTTAAAAAGGGTTGGCTTCGGTCAGCCCTTTTTTATTACAGCTCAACGCCCTCCCTCGACCTTTTTCGAACTATTCACTTTGTTAATCTTTGGTTCAGCTTCTTGCTATTAAACTGATTTCATCATCTAAAGGAGGTCAGTTATGGATTTAAAAAGTCTTCTAAACCAAGCACTCAAATCAGACTTACTTAAGCAAGGTGCAGATGCATTGGGCAAACAAACCAACAACATCAAATCCTCATCAAATTCAAGTAGCCTAAAAACGCTAGGAGCAGGTGCTGTAGGCGGAGGCCTCATCGGTATGCTGATGGGCTCAAAGAAAAGTAAAAAAATGACTAAAAAAATAGGGTCAAGCGCATTAAAAGTCGGTGGCGCAGCTGCGCTTGGAGCCTTGGCCTACAAAGTGTATAACGACTGGCAAGCCAAGCAATCCGGTCAAGGTGTTCAAGAAACCTTTGACCCCGATGACAGTAAACACAGTGTCTTAATTTTAAAAGCAATGATTGGAGCTGCAAAAGCTGATGGTCACGTTGATGAAGAGGAAATGGCGCGCATTGAACAAGCTCTCGCGGATATGGGCGCAGATGAGCACGTTCGTCACCTCGTTCAGCAAGAGTTAAACAAACCGCTTGATCCTGCTGAAATTGCTAATCAGGCGACCTCTCCTCAACAAGCGTCAGAAATTTACCTGGCGTCTTTGATCGTCGCTGATGAACAAAACTTTATGGAAAAAGCGTATCTGCAAGAACTAGCGAAACAACTTCAACTTTCACCAGAAGTCACTCAGCAGTTAGAAGCACAAATGCAGTGATTAAATCTCGCTCAAGCAAACCTTCAACTTGAGCCAAAACAACTCTGTACTTTGAGTTTCAAATCCGCTGTGTGTATATTGAGATAAGTTATCATTTAGTGGAAAGAAAACATGCAAGTATACGGCTGTTGTGAACTGGTTCGTGAGCTTTATGCTCAGATTGGTAGTGGCGATCAAGCTTATATTCCCCAAGCAATTTCATGTGCAGTTAAAGCACTGAACGATGTTGCGGCGGATGAGTCTCTGCCTAAAGAAGTGCGTGAAAAAGCGGCATTTGCTGCGGCAAACCTACTGATTTCAGATTTTGAGGATAAGTAATGAATCTAGCGAACTTTGAATCCATGGACCCTGTCATGCTGATGAGCATTGTGAATATGAAGCTACGCGATGACTTCGGAGGTGATCTGGACAAACTGGTGGCTTTCTTCGATATCGAGCGCACAGCACTGGAGACAAAACTGGCTTCTGCTGGTTTTGACTTTCTTCCAGAAGCAGGACAATTCCGTTAATCAACACCATTCTTGGCGGATAACCGAAACGAGAATAACCAATATGAAAAAGGGCTTGATGAGTTACCATCAAGCCCTTTTCTTTTATTCGATAGGCGTCTCGGTTAGCCAAATGAAGCCCAGATGACTGTCGCCACAAGAATTGGACATACAAACTTCACATACGCAGGCCATAACTTACCAAACCAACCTTGCGTAAACTCCGGGCAACCTTGCTCAAGCTCTTTGATTTTTGAGTTGCGATTCCATACCCAACCACCAAATAAGCAGAATAAGAGCGCAGCGGTTGGTTGTAGATATTGAGTAGCAACCGTCGCGACCATACCAAACAGAGCGCCAAAGTTATAAACAATCACCACACTGAATAAGGCAATGAGACCACCTAAAACCCAGCTCGTTGCGCTGCGCTTAGTATTGAAGCGCTCACTCACTAAAGCCACTGGACACTCTAACATTGAAATGGAGGACGTTAGCGCCGCAATCGTCAGTAATAAGAAGAACACAATAGAGAACAATTGACCAAGCAAACCTAAGCTATCAAACATCAATGGCAATACGGTAAATACCAACGTATCAGAGCTTAATAGAGAGCCATCTTCTGCATAGATTTGAACGCCCTTTTGCATTGCTACAAACATCGCTGGCATCACCACTAACCCTGCAATGAAAGCAACGGCAGTATCTACCATGGTCACGTTCATCGCCATCTTTGGTAGGTTCTCTTTCTTACTCAAGTAAGAGCCATAAATCAGCATTGAACAGCCACCGATCGTAAGCGAGAAGAAGCCCTGCCCCATTGCGGCAAGAATCAACTTGCGGTCCCATACCTTTTCGAAATCCGGCACTAGGTAATGTTTCAGACCTTCCATCGCACCGTTTTGCGTCATGATGTAAGCAAATAGCAGAGCAAACAAAACAAACAATGCTGGCATCAAACGTGTGGACCACTTCTCAATACCTTGTTTTACGCCACCTTGTACGATGAGAATCGTCAGTACATAAAAAGTAATGGTTCCGAACAAGTTACGTTCAACACTAAAGCCCTTTAGCCATTGAGTTGCAGCTTCTAACCCCATTAGATCTGTGATTGCACCCAGTAAAAAGCAGATCAACCAACCACCAACAATTGAATAAAACGCTAAGACAGCGCTTGGTACGCTTAAACCAATCCAACCCACAATGCCGCCGAGCTTTTTACCGGTAGGGTTATCAGTGATTGCACGCATACTGTCTACAGGGTTGGCTTGACCATGGCGACCAATCGCCATTTCAACCACCAGCATCGGAAATGCGACGATAAGAATCATCACCAAATAAACTAACAGGAAAGCACCGCCACCATTACTGGCTGCTTGAGTTGGGAAGCCCCAAATATTGCCAAGGCCAACCGCGGCACCTGCGGCAGCTAAGATGAACCCGAGACGAGAGCCAAAATGCTCGCGAGGCTGAGAAGAGGTTTGCTGTGTCATACTACTCACACAAAAATATCATTGAACTAGCTAACTAGTACACTATAGCAATATCCACTATTCAACAAGAGCACCTCGGTTAAATCCTCGACAGTTGAAACAATTTGTAGTCATTCAGCTTGTAAATTTTAACGTACATCTCATATTCATCACTCAAAAGCCTCGCGACTGTTGCTCGTTTTACGTGGCTGAATTTTACCAATCCTTCTGCCGTGAAGTGAGCCGAAAAATAATGAGCTCTGGTGTAAGGGACGAACTGTTCCTCGTGATACTGTGTCGAAAAGCAGAATATTGTGCTTCGCTTTTTCCCCCTAATGTCTATTTATCAGCTAGTTATTACTCTGTTCTCATTTATACCCATGATTCAAGGAGAGGAAAATGAAGGTCACCCTACTTCACGGAGCGATGGTTGTAGCACTCAGCGCCAGCTACCAAGCTCAAGCCTATAACTGTCAAAGTCTACCCGACTGGGACAGCACTGCGACTTATACATCGGGCGCTTTAGTAAAAACGCAAGGAGCCGCTTATGAGGCTGCATATTGGACGCAAGGCAATGACCCCGTGACCAACTCAGGATCTTGGGAAGCATGGAAAGCGTTAGGGCAATGTGATGGTGGAAGCAACAATTTATCACCAACGGTGTCGTTCTCCTCTCCAATAAACAACGCACAAATTCCCGAAGGCAGTGCGATCACTTTGTTAGCCAACGCAGCTGACGAAGATGGCCAAATCACACAAATTGAGTTTGTTGCAGGCAACCAAACCGTTGCTGTGGTAACTCAAGCACCATTCGAAGCTTCTTGGACAGCTATTGAAGGGATCTCGCAATTGACCGCAATTGCGACAGATAATGAGGGAGCTGTTAGCACCACGACGATTTCTATCCAAGTTCAACCACAAGTCGAATTACCGCCACCAAGCATTTCATTGACAAGCCCAGTAGGCACAGAAGTGCTTAATGTAGGCGATAACCTAACCGTAGCCGCTCAAGCTGACGATATTGATGGTGTGGTCACACAAGTTGAGTTCTTCGTAAACAATCAATCTGTCGCCATTGATACTAGCGCACCTTACGAATATCAATGGACCGCTAGTCCAGGTACATACTCGTTCAAAGCACAAGCGACTGATGATACAAACCTCGCAACGATGAGCCAAGAAGTAGCGCTGGTTATTAGTAATTCAGAAACCGGAACGGGCGGATGTGCAGATGCAGTACCTTATGTGGCAGGCACAAGTTATCAAGCTGGCGACCTGGTTTCTCACTTCAACCAAAAATATCGTTGTGATGTTGCTGGTTGGTGCTCCTCGGATGCGACATGGGCTTACGAGCCTGGTGAAGGGCTATACTGGCAAGATGCTTGGAGTGGCCTAGGTGCTTGTTCGACACCACCGCAAGTTACCATTACGGCACCAACGGATGGACAAGTCGTGCTCGCTGGCAGCAATAACGAAATCACGGCAAACGCAAGCGATGCTGATGGCACAGTCACGCAAGTTGAGTTTTTTGCGAACAACACCAGCTTAGGGGTCACCACTCAAGCGCCATATTCCGTTACTTGGAACGCCACACTTATTGGCGCTAACCAGCTTAAAGCCGTCGCAACCGATAATGATAACAACACGTCAGAGTCCCTGGTTGGTGTGGAAGTCAGCGATAAAGATTTGGTCGTCTCTCTAACTTCACCAAGCAGCGGTCAGACCACCGGATTAGGCAAAAGCCTCGCATTAAGCGCCGATGCAACGTCTTTAACTTCAGGCATTAAACACGTTGATTTCATGATCAACGGCTCTATTGTTGCAACCGATACCACGGCACCTTACACAGCCAACTGGACACCAACTGCACTTGGTAACTTTACAGTTAGCGCCCAAGCTGTGGATTTGTCAGGAAGCAATGCATTGTCTGACGCCGCAGCAATAACGGTGGTTGAACAAGTAGATAAACACCATAAACTCATCGGTTACTGGCACAATTTTGTAAATGGAGCGGGCTGTCCAATTCGTCTAGCAGATATGGCAGATGCTTGGGATGTGATTGATATTGCCTTTGCTGAAAATGATCGCAACAGTGATGGCACCGTGCACTTTAATCTATATTCAGGCGATATTTACAGCGATTGTCCAGCACTCGATCCAACACAATTCAAGCAGGACATGGCAGCGCTTCAAGCTAAAGGTAAGAAGTTTGTTCTCTCTCTTGGCGGCGCAGAAGGCACGATTACGCTGAATACCGACCAAGATGAAGCCAACTTTGTCTCTAGCCTAACAGGTCTTATCGCTGAGTGGGGCTTTGATGGTCTAGATGTGGATTTAGAGAGTGGTTCTAACTTAGTTCATGGCTCGCAAATTCAAGCTCGCCTTGGTCGTGCTTTGCTTCAAATAGAGCAAAACATGGGTGGAGATATGTACCTAACCATGGCGCCTGAGCACCCTTATGTTCAAGGTGGTTATGTGGCTTACAGCGGTATTTGGGGGGCGTACATCCCTGTGATTAACGAGACACGCAGCACGCTCGACTTGCTTCACGTCCAGTTATATAACAACGGTGGTTTGCCAAACCCATACTTGCCAAGCAGTGCACCAGAAGGCTCTGTGGATATGATGGTAGCGCAATCTAAAATGCTTATCGAAGGCTTTGAATTGGCCGACGGCACTCAGTTTGCACCACTACGTGATGATCAAGTCGCAATCGGTTTACCTTCAGGTCCTAGCTCGGCAAATTCAGGGCAGGCTCCGACACAGAATATTATCAGCGCACTAGATTGTTTAACCAAAGGCACTTCATGTGGCACCGTTAAGCCAGCGTTCAATTACCCGAATTATGCAGGAGTAATGACATGGTCTATCAACTGGGATCAGCATGATGGTTTTAACTTCTCAAAACCTGTCGGCGATAAGCTCACCGAGATGAACGCGCAATAAGCAACCAAAGAACAAGCGAGTAAAACGCAAAGAGAGCACAATAGTGCTCTCTTTCTTTATCTCATCGAGTTTTTACTTTTTAATGAGTAATTAAATCGTAAATACTCGGTAATCTTTTAGCTCAGGGATTTTCTTCAACAAATCGTCTTCTTGCCCTGCCATGTCATCCAACGAGTTACACAAGTCTTCTGCTTGTTGCTCTACCTCTTTCGAATGCTCAGCTAAACGCTCTTCTACTTTCGCGCTGAGTTCAGCCATACTCTCCGATAATGCAGTGAGGTTTATTCCCCCCTCTTCCTTCATTTTTTTCGATAAAGCATCCAACGAACTCGCTAAAAACTCTTTATTGAAGATCTCTTGTGCTTTTGCAAAGTCTTCAGTCCACCCTTGTGTCATGGACTCAAAACTTTCCGCTGGTAGAATGAAATCGCCATCTTTGTAGTAACGTGATTCAACATCAGCGAAAAAGTCCTGTACTGCGACTTTGACGTTATCAAACGCGCCAGGTGCGTCTAGGCTTTCCGCGACATCATCGATGATGTCATTTGCAAGCGCTAAACCATCACTCGCCAACTGCTTTGCTTGTGGAATATACGCGTTCATTTTTTCGCGATAGTCTTCAATTGCCGCTTTTTGGTCGGCATTGAGTTCAATTAACTCACCTTTGATGAATAGATTGTTATCTTCATCCACGACAGCTTTATCACCTGTCGTTTGGCGAATTTCCAAGCTTTGCCCATCCATACGGACTTCATTATTGATGTCCACACGACACTGCGCTGCATAACCAGTAGCACTGACCATCAGCAATGAGAGTGTAAAAAGCTTTTTCATGTCATTCTCTTTTATTTAACATTACTCGTGTTAAACATAACACTGAGTGATACATGAGATGTCAGCAAACCGTCACGACTTCGTAACAAGTTGTTTTATCTCCTATTTTCACGTCAACCTCATCACCTTCTTCTTTTCCGAACAACGCTCGACCCAGAGGAGATTTAGCTGTTAAGACAAAGACTTCCTGAGCCTGATATTGAACAGTCAAACCACCAGAGCAAGGGCCTACAAAGAAGTGCTTTTCGATCAAATTCTCATCTTCGAGAACAACGTAAGCACCAACACCAACAGGCGCATTCTTAAAGTCGCGAGTCACTAAAGAACGATATTGACGTAATTCCTCTTCACTCTCTTGGATTCGCATGGCTTGTCCATGAGCAAGATACGCGGCTTCAAGTGCTAACGTATCGTACTTATGCTCGGGAACAGTTTCTTCATCTGTCGCGGCATCGATCGCTCGCTGAGCCGATGCATGGGCAACTTGAAGTTTTTCTTCCAGATGTTGGATGATAATTTGGACTAAGTCAGCTTTGTTCATACTTTTAGGACGCGCGTTTAGTATTCGGGGTGTGTTAATGTAGCCAAGTTTACCATCAAAGAAAGGTTTCCCTATTATGCAAAGTGACTCGCTGCATCAAACACTTCAATCTGTATTTGGTTTTGACTCATTACGCCAAGGTCAGCAACCCGTTATTGAAGCCGTTATGAATGGTTACTCTGCTGCGGCAATCTTTCCTACAGGCTCGGGGAAGTCACTCTGTTATCAACTACCTGCAACCATATTACCCAACCTTACGTTGGTGATCTCTCCGTTGTTGGCGTTAATGAAGGATCAACTGAGCTTTTTACAAAGTAAAGGAATCGCTGCCGCTTCTATCGATAGCAGTCAAAGTAGAGAAGAAGCACAAAAGGTCATGGCTGGCGTGAAGAATGGACAAATCAAAATCTTGATGATTTCTGTTGAGCGACTAAAAAATGAGCGTTTTCGTGAATTCATTCGCCAAGTACCGATTTCTTTGATGGTCATTGATGAAGCGCACTGTATTTCCGAATGGGGGCATAACTTTCGTCCAGATTATCTCAAACTACCGCAATATCAACGTGAACTGAACATCCCACAGTCTTTACTTCTCACCGCAACGGCAACGCCTGCAGTTATTGAAGACATGCAAAAAAAGTTCGATATTGCCAGTGAACATATTACCGTTACAGGCTTCTACCGCTCTAATCTGGATATCTCGGTCATCCCGTGTGAGGAAACAAAGAAACAAGAACAGCTCAGTGAGATCATCGCCTCTTCACCTAAGCTTCCGACCATCGTATACGTGACGCAGCAGCAAACAGCAGAACGAGTAGCAAAGTCATTAATCCATATTGGCATTAACGCTCACGCATACCACGCTGGCATGAAAAGCGACGTTCGTGAACAAATCCAACAGCAGTTCATGGATGGCCAAATTGACTGTATTGTTGCAACGATTGCATTTGGTATGGGGGTCGATAAATCTGATATTCGACGCGTCATTCACTTCGACTTACCCAAATCAATCGAGAACTACGCACAAGAGATTGGACGTGCAGGCAGGGACGGGCAACGCTCGGAGTGCATTCTGCTAGGCAATACGTCCGGCTTAACGGTGTTGGAGAATTTTGTCTATGGTGACACACCAGAATTTACGTCAATTAACTATGTAGTCGAGCAAGCGAAAGAACATGCTCCACAATGGGAGGTAGTGCCACTGCGTTTGTCGCGTGAAAGTAATATCCGCCAATTGCCACTCAAAACCTTGTTGGTTTATTTGGAGCTACATAACGTCATTGAAGCAAAGTACAGTTACTTTGCGGAATATCGGTTTAAGTTTTTGCACGATCAGCAATTTATTGTGAATCAATTTCAAGGCGAGCGACGTCAATTTGTGGAGGCTATTTTTTCCTGCTCACAAAAAGCCAAAGTGTGGTGCCAAGTTGATCTAGAAGCGCTATGGATGAACTATCAATCGGAACGCAGCCGAGTTGTCGCAGCGCTCGACTATTTTCACCAGAACGGCTGGATAGAACTAGAGAGCAAACAACTGACGGACGTGTACTCAGTTATGCCAACCAAACAGAGCTCGGATGTTTTAATCCAACAACTGTCTGAACTGTTCCAATCCAAAGAAAGCAAAGATATCGAAAGAATCCACACCATGCTGCACTTGTTCCAGTCCGAGCACTGTTTGAGCTCACAATTGGCGAACTACTTTGCGGATCACGATGCACCAAAGCAATGTGGTCACTGCTCCGTGTGTCGTGGTCACGTCGCCACATTCACAGCACCAGAACCTGAAGATATTGAACAATCTCAAGTATCGATATGGGCGCAGGAGTTTATTCAGCTTTCCCCATCGGCCATCAGTAATGATGCCGTTGCTCGCTTCTTGTGCGGAATCAGCACTCCTTTGATTAGCCAGCTAAAAGCCTCAAAGCTAGCAGGTTATGGTGCAATGGCAAACGTAAGTTTTGAGCAGGTATTAACGCAGGTAGAAACGGTAAGGGCCTAAAAAAAGCTCAATTGACGCGCTTGGTCTTCGGGCTTGAGCATCACGTTTAAGCCTAAAAGGCGAATTTCCCGTCCATTTTGGCGTTTAAGAATATCTCTTAGCAAGATCTTGAAGTCCTCAAGCTCTAATTGCGGATGGATGTGCTCAATTGTTGTCAGTTGAAAGTCGGCAAATTTGACTTTAATACCTTGTTTAATAATCGACTTATCTGGGCTTGCACGCTCTAAACGTTTCTCGAGTTCAGGATAAAGTTTCTCCTCAATCACTTGCCAACATTCATCATAGGTTGCGATGTTCTGGCTGAATGTCCTTTCCACACCGACGGACTTTCTCTCGCGCTCAACAACGACTTCTCGATTATCAATTCCATGGCTTCGCTGCCATAAGGAGGCACCCTGACGACCAAACTGCCTCAACAACTCTCGATAGTCACTGTTTTTAATGT
Organism: Vibrio sp. Vb1166; assembly: GCF_033338695.1. Taxonomy (NCBI): domain Bacteria; kingdom Pseudomonadati; phylum Pseudomonadota; class Gammaproteobacteria; order Vibrionales; family Vibrionaceae; genus Vibrio; species Vibrio sp. Vb1166. Next base: position 88,845 of record NZ_JAWOTE010000011.1, read on the forward strand.
CCTCACATCGATAAAAACCGGCTTGGTGGAGCTTCTCAAGACTCACCTTCCCCACACCAGGAATGTTCTCTAGCGGAAGACTATCGATAACCTCTTGGACTTTCTCTGGCGGAATCACAAACTGACCGTTGGGCTTGTTCATGTCTGACGCGACCTTGGCAAGAAACTTTATCGGAGCAATGCCCGCCGATGCCGTCAACCCAAGTTCACTCCAGATATCGCGGCGAATTGACTCTGCGATCAACGTAGCGGAGCCACGGCAAGCTGTCGAGTCCGTGACATCGAGGTATGCTTCATCCAATGAGAGAGGTTCAATGATAGGCGTATAACGCTCAAAAATAGCACGAATCTGCTGAGAGACTTGCTTATATACATGCATTCTACCGGGCACAACCAACAAATGAGGACAGAGTTGCAGCGCGCGCGCCGTTGACATTGCACTGCGAACACCATATTTACGCGCATCATAATTACAGGTGCTAATCACTCCACGCTGCTTTTCATGTCCGCCAACAGCGAGTGCAATGCCACGGTAACTGGGGTTATCTCTCATCTCTACGGCAGCATAAAAACAATCCATATCGACATGAATAATTTTTCTAATTCGATCTGACATAGCCATCAAAGCACTGTTCAAAAAAACAGTATAAATCAAATCTACCTGAAGAGAAATGGGCGTGTTTAAGCGAACGTCAATCTCGAAGCATTACGTCCAATTGATCGACTAATTCGGCCCAATCTGCATCTTCTTCGATGGCTTGTTTTAGAAAGTTCGCCTGTGACATCGTCCAAAAGCTAGCTTCATGTAAAGGCGCAGAATCTCTTTTGTGTCGATGTTGATTAATAAAATCTTTCATTTCTTGAGGAGAGCTACCGAGGCCCAGTTGTTGAAATAGCTCAGCCATACCATGTTGATGCATTTCCATACTACTTTCTCCCTACGTTAGCTAAACATAATTATATAACTAAGACAGGAATAATGATGTGATGTTAACGGATGCGTGTCAAACATTTGAGTAGTTGTTCTACTTTTGGTTGACATGTGTTTTTTGATGGCGATAAGTTTAATTTTAGTTATCATTGATTTTAAACAATTAATTTTGGGGACTGCGCTTGAGTAATAAGATTCTGGTTGTTGAAGATAGTCGTGCATTTAAAAACTTTCTTTGCCAAACAATAAGCCAAGCTGGTTATGAGGTCATCGCAGCGGAAAGCTACGCGGAGGCAAAGAACTTGTTATCTTCAGCACAGGACCTCTTCTGTGCGGTTTTAGACTATTGTTTACCGGATGCTCAAGATGGCGAGATTATTGACCTCGTTTTGGAACATGGTCATCGTGTCATTGTTTTAACGGCTCGATTTCAAGAAGACACTCGCGAAAAGATGCTTGCAAAAGGCGTCCTCGACTATATTTTGAAAGACAGCATGGCGTCCGTTTCCTATCTATTACCACTCCTCAAGCGACTAACCAACAATCAACAACACAAATGTTTAGTCGTTGATGATTCACACACCGTAAGAAGACACATTGCCCAACTTTTGGAGCATCAATATATTCAGACGTTGGAAGCTGACAATGGGCAAAAAGCCCTAGAGCTTGTCGAGCAAAATCCAGATATCACTCTCGTTTTAACCGACCATGATATGCCCGTTAAAGATGGCATTACTATGGTGCGTGAATTACGTCGGAAGTGGGATAAAAATCAATTAGCCATTCTCGGCTTGTCGGGTAGTAACTCTAAGACCATGACGGCTAGGTTTCTAAAAGCAGGGGCCAATGACTTTTTATACAAGCCATTTAATCAAGAAGAATTTTTTTGCCGTATTCACCAACTGTTAGATATCAAAGACGCAACATCTGAACTGTTTAAAATGGCAAATCAAGATGCGCTAACGGGCTTATGGAACCGCCGCTTTCTGTTTGAGCAACCCCATGTAGAAAACGCTCAAAGAAACATCGCGATGCTTGATATCGATTTCTTTAAGCAAGTAAATGATACACACGGACATGAGGGCGGCGATGCAGTGTTAGTCATGATAGCGAATATTCTAAAAATCTATTTTCCAAATGATATTGTCGCTAGGCTTGGTGGCGAGGAGTTTTGTATTCAAGCCAGTGGCGACTATGACGGCTTTCTAACACGCTTAGAACAAATGAGACAGCGCATAGAAAAAACGCCAATAACTTATTTGGACAAAAACATTCTTGTGACCGCGAGTATTGGTGTAAGCAACATCGAGGGGGAGCTGGAACAACAAATAAAAGTGGCGGATGAGCGACTTTACATGGCCAAAGAGAACGGACGTAACCAAATCATTTCTTCGTCCTAATGACTATCAGTGTGGTCTTGCTCTGTAACATGAGAGAAAGAAACAACAAAACACGGTATTGGGCTCTTTCTCGGACATCTGAGCTTTGGTTAGCTGCCTAAAAATAAAGCTCAGCAGAACGCTGAGCTTTATCACTTTCTTAGTACGATTAACCAATACTAAGCAATTCTATCTTTTTCCCACGCCGCCAATTTCTCAGCACGCGCAGCCTCGCGCGCTTCACGTTTTTTACGCGCATCGCAGGGTTCTGGACAATTACACACTTTTTCGATGCCAACTGCCCCTAAGCCACCACAGCTACCTTTCACGACTTTCTTTTGGAAAATGTATCCGACAGCCATTGCAGTGATTACCGCGACAAACACAGCAAAGGTAATTAGAAATGTATTCATAAAAACATGCTCACTTCTGTTGTTATTTCTTCATGAATGGCTTGTATGCTTCCGAAGCCAACTCTTTAAAACCATCTTCCGTTTTCACAATCATGAAAACAGGAATATTATTTTCGTTCGCAATTGCCATGCCTTTGTCTTCACCTAGCACCATAAGACCAGTTGCAAGACCATCAGCAGTCATCGACGATTTATCTAATACCGTTACAGACACCACTTTATGATGAATTGGTTTGCCTGTTCGTGGATTAATAATATGAGAGTATCTCACACCATTACTCTCAAAGTAATTACGATAGTCACCACTTGTTGCAATTGCCATGTCGCCTGGTTCAATAATTTCTTGAATTGAACGTTCATCAACGGTCGGTTTTTCAATTGCGATACGCCAAGGCACACCTTCACGATTGACACCTTTGAGACGCATTTCACCGCCAACTTCGACCATAAAGTTCTGTACCCCTTCAGATTGAAGGTAGTCAGCAACCACGTCAACCCCCCAACCTTTCGCAATCGTCGATAGGTCGACGTACAAGTTAGGAAGGTCTTTGGACAGTGTATTACCATCAACAGATAGGTGGTGAATACCGGTATTTGCTTTGCGAGCAGCGAGTTCTTCATCGGTTGGAACTACATCTGGACGAGCTTCTGGACCAAACCCCCACAGGTTAACTAGAGGGCCGACCGTCACATCCAATGCACCTAAAGTAAGACCGTTAAGGCGAATTGCTTCTTTCACTACCGTTGCAGTTTGTGTCGAAACTGTAAATGGCTCGCTCGTTTGATGCTGATTAAAACGACTTAACTCTGAGTCGTCACGATAGGTCGACATTTGGTCATTAACCTCTTCCAATAAGCGATCAATTTCTGTCTGCATCGCTTTTGGCGTTGGAATACCATCTTGCTCGATATACTTGATGTTGTAAGAAGTCCCCATGGTAGGGCCACTTAAATGAATTTGATCGGCAGGCTGCTCACAGCCAGCCAAAATCAATAGAGAAGCAAATGCAACAAGCCACTTTTTCACTTGTTAACTCCCAATGTTGTTGAATTGATATGGGAAATAGGATCAATCCTTTCAATCCGATTACCTATATCAACTGTTGAGTATCAGTTTTATGTCTATAAAAAATAATGGCTAGCTCTCTTGGAGAGCTAGCCATAGATTCAATCACTTGGAGGAATTAACCACCGAAGTCATCTAGTAGGATGTTTTCATCCTCTACACCTAGATCTTTTAGCATGCCGATTACAGCAGCGTTCATCATAGGTGGACCACACATGTAGTATTCACAGTCTTCTGGCGCTTCGTGATCACGTAGGTAGTTCTCGTAAAGAACGTTGTGAATAAAGCCAGTGTAACCATCCCAGTTATCTTCTGGAAGTGGATCAGACAGTGCACAGTGCCATACGAAGTTGTCATTCTCAGCTTGTAGCATATCGAAGTCTTCTACGTAGAACATTTCACGCTTAGAACGTGCGCCGTACCAGAAAGACATCTTACGCTTAGAGTGCAGACGCTTAAGTTGGTCGAAGATGTGTGAGCGCATTGGAGCCATACCAGCACCACCACCAACGAATACCATTTCTGCATCTGTATCTTTCGCAAAGAACTCACCAAATGGACCAGAAATAGTACACTTGTCGCCTTCTTTTAGAGACCAGATGTACGAAGACATGATGCCTGGTGGTACGTCTGGGTTGTTCGGCGGCGGAGTTGCGATACGAACGTTAAGCATGATGATACCGTGCTCTTCTGGGTAGTTAGCCATAGAGTATGCACGAATGGTCTCTTCATTAACTTTAGACTCGTAACGGAAAAGGTTGAACTTCTCCCAGTCTTCACGGTATTCCTCAGGAATATCGTAGTCTGCGTATTTCACGTGGTGAGCAGGAGCTTCAATCTGGATGTAACCACCAGCACGGAAAGGTACTGATTCGCCATCTGGAATTTGTAGCTTAAGCTCTTTGATGAATGTCGCTTTGTTATCGTTAGAGATAACAGTACATTCCCACTTCTTAACGCCGAAGATTTCTTCAGGAAGCTCGATATCCATGTCAGTTTTCATTGCAACCTGACACGCTAGACGCTCACCTTCACGCGCTTCACCTTTAGTAATATGGTCAAGCTCGGTTGGTAGGATGTCGCCACCACCTGATTTAACTTTTACGCGACACTGACCACATGAGCCACCGCCACCACAAGCAGAAGATACGAATACGCCAGCACCTGCTAGAGCACTCAGTAGCTTACCACCTGGTTGTGTAACGATCGCCAGAGAAGGGTCATCGTTCACAGAAATTGTAATGTCACCTGTTGGTACAAGCTTAGACTTAGCGAAAAGAATCACTAGTACTAGTGCTAGTACGATCAGAGTAAACATCACTACACCAAGAATAATGTCCATTGACTATTCCTTAATTGTTGCGGTTTACCCGACTTACAGTTGAACACCAGAGAAAGACATAAAGCCTAACGCCATAAGACCTACAGTGATAAATGTGATACCAAGACCACGTAGACCTGGAGGTACGTCAGAGTACTTCATCTTCTCACGGATACCTGCAAGAGCAACGATTGCTAGCATCCAGCCCACACCAGAGCCGAAACCGTAAACGATCGATTCAGCAAAGTTGTAGTCACGTTGTACCATGAAAGATACACCACCGAAGATTGCACAGTTTACTGTGATCAGCGGTAGGAAGATGCCTAGCGCGTTGTACAAAGGTGGGAAGAAACGGTCTAGGACCATCTCTAGAATCTGTACAAGTGCTGCAATTACACCGATAAAGGTGATGAAGTTTAGGAAGCTAAGATCCACGCCCTCAACTAACGCGTTCTCTCTCAGAACTAGGTTGTATACCAGGTTGTTCACAGGAACAGCGATAGTCAGAACTACCACAACTGCAACACCTAGGCCGAAAGAGGTCTTAACCTTCTTAGATACGGCAAGGAAAGTACACATACCTAGGAAGAAAGACAGAGCCATGTTTTCGATGAAAATCGATTTAACTAACAGACTAATGTAATGTTCCATGACGTCCTTACTCCTTCGCTTCTACTTGTTCTGGTTTCAGAATACGGATTACCCAGATAAGGAAGCCGATTAGGAAGAATGCTGATGGTGCTAGTAGCATTAGGCCGTTAGGCTGGTACCAACCACCGTTGCTCACTAGAGGTAGAACTTCTAGACCAAATAGTTTGCCTGAGCCAAATAGCTCACGGAAGAAACCTACAGTGATAAGAACGAAGCCGTAACCTAGACCGTTACCAATACCGTCAATAAGAGATGGTACTGGCGCAGACTTCATTGCGAATGCTTCAGCACGACCCATTACGATACAGTTAGTGATAATCAGACCAACGAATACAGATAGCTGTTTAGAGATATCGTATAGGTAAGCTTTTAGCACTTGGTCTACCACGATTACTAACGATGCGATGATTGCCATCTGAACGATGATACGCACACTGTTAGGAATGTGGTTACGGATCAATGAAACAGAGAAGTTAGACAACGCAGTTACAAATGTTACCGCTAGTGTCATTACAAAAGCTGTTTCTAGTTTAGTTGTTACTGCAAGAGCAGAACATACACCAAGAACTTGTAGCGCGATTGGGTTGTTATCCAACACTGGCGCTAGGATGCTCTTTTTAACGTTTTGTGCACTAGACATTAGTTAAGTTCTCCGTCACGAACTTTTGCTAGGAAAGGACCAAAGCCCATATCACCTAACCAGAAGTCAAATGTGTGTTGAACACCATTACTAGTGAGCGTCGCTCCTGATAGGCCATCAACACCGTGCTCAGAACCTTGCGGTGCGCCGCCTTTCACGACCTTAATCGCTGGCTGGTGATCTTCATTGTACAATTTCTTGCCAATGAATTGATCGCGCCATGAAGGGTTCTCTACTTCACCACCAAGTCCAGGAGTTTCACCTTGCTCGTAGTAAGTAATAGCAGACACAGTGTTACCATCAGTTTCAACGGCTACAAAGGCATACATCATCGACCATAGTCCTTTACCGTGCATAGGCAGGATAACTTTTTGGACTTCATCTTGATCTTTTACAAGGTACACCACTGCTGTATTCGCGCGACGACGGATATCAGCTACGTCTTCTTCTGGTGTCAATGCGATTGAACGTTCTGCATCTTTTGATGCTTCACGTTGATCGTACGTAGATGCATTACCCTCAGTAAAGTTACCTGTTTCAAGGTCTACTAGACGAGGTTCGATGTACTCAGCAAATAGCTCTGGTACTTTCTTACCGTTTGCGTCAATGCCTGCAACTTCAACGATCTTTGATTGCTTATCTAGGACAGCGTTAGCTTTTTGCTTATCACGCAGACCTACTGCTGCTGTTGATACGATGATTGAACAAACAAGGCTCAACCCGATAACAACACCCAGCGTCTTTTTAATGCTGTCGTTATTACTTGCCATAGCGTGCTAGTCTCCGCTTGATGTTCTTCTCAATCACTACATGGTCGAACAGAGGTGCGAATAGGTTCGCGAATAGAATCGCCAGCATCATACCTTCTGGGTACGCTGGGTTAACTACACGGATCATCACACACATTGCACCAATCAGGATGCCGTACCACCATTTACCTTTGCTAGTAAATGACGCTGATACTGGGTCCGTTGCCATGAAGAACATACCGAATGCAAAACCACCTAGAACTAGGTGCCAGTGCCATGGCATATTAAACATTGGATTAGTGTCAGAACCGATCACGTTAAACAGAGTCGATACTGCGATCATACCGATCATCACACCCGCAATGATGCGCCATGAAGCGATTCGCATGTAAACGATCATCGCTGCACCGATCATTAGAGCTAGAGTCGATACTTCACCAATAGAGCCAGGGATGTTACCGATGAACGCGTCCATCCAAGTGATAGGAGCGCCAGTTACTGTGTTAACTAGAGCACCGTTACCACCTTGAGCCCATTGGCTAAGAGCAGTTGCACCAGAGAAGCCGTCAGCTGCAGTCCATACTACGTCACCCGAAATTTGCGCTGGGTAAGCGAAGAATAGAAATGCACGACCTGCAAGTGCAGGGTTAAGGAAGTTACGACCTGTACCACCGAAGATCTCTTTTGCTACAACAACACCAAATGTGATACCTAGTGCCGCTTGCCATAGAGGTAGCGTTGGTGGAACGATAAGTGCGAATAAGATAGAAGTTACAAAGAAACCTTCGTTAACTTCGTGTTTACGCACCATACAGAACAACACTTCCCAGAAGCCACCAACAATAAATACTGTTGCGTAGATTGGCAGGAAGTAAGTCGCACCTAGTAGCATCTTACTGCCAACACCCGCTTCCGCACCGATAGTGCCGCCAAGCATTTCTGTTAGCCAGTAGTGCCAGTTACCTGCGATAACTGTCGCTAGTTGGTCACCAGCGTACATGTGGTTAAGTGCTGCAATAGCTTGGCCACCTGCGTTGTACATACCCCAGAACATTGCTGGGAATACCGCAAACCAAACCATGATCATGATACGTTTTAGGTCAACGCTATCACGAACGTGCGAGCTTTTATTTGTTACGATACCTGGGGTGTAAAAAACTGTTGCTACAGCTTCGTACAGGGCAAACCATTTTTCGTGTTTGCCACCAGGCTCAAAATGATGCTCGATGTCTTCAAGAAACTTTTTAAGAGCCATGAAAATTACCCTTCCTTCTCGATAGTATCTAGGCATTCACGAAGTAACGTACCGTACTCGTACTTACCTGGACATACAAAGGTACACAATGCTAGATCTTCTTCATCCAGTTCAAGCGCACCCAGTGCTTGAGCACTGTCTGTGTCGCCGGCACATAGATCACGAAGCAGCAAAGTAGGCTCCATATCTAGAGGCATTACGCGTTCGTAGTTGCCAATTGGAACCATTGAACGATCACTACCATTGGTCGTCGTTGTCATATTGAACAACTGACCTTTGAATACGTGACCAAGGAAAGAGCGAGTTACCGAGAACTTATTCTTACCAGGCATTGCCCAGCCAAATAGTTCTTTTTCACGGCCTTCACGTAATACAGAAACCTGTTGATGGTAACGGCCAAGGTATGCGTGTGGACCAGTTGCATGTGTACCTGTTAGTACTGAACCAGAGATCACACGAACTTCGCCAGGCATCAGCTCGTTATCTGTTAGGTCATCTAAGCTTGCACCCATTACGGTACGAACTAGACGAGGGTTATTCACAACTGGGCCAGCTAGAGACACAACACGATCTGTGCATAGCTCACCAGTTAGGAACAGCTTACCGAACGCGATAACGTCTTGGTAGTTGATGCTCCATGCCACATTCTCTGCATTTACTGGGTATAGGAAATGCATGTGGGTGCCAGCAAGACCTGCTGGGTGAGGGCCATCGAAGACGTGTTCTTCTACGTTAGACTGTGAAGAGCGTGGCAAGCTAGTGCCAGATTTACATACGTAAACCTTGCCTTCTGTCAGGGCTGAAAGAATGTCTAGACCAGCAATGAATGCTTCTTGTTGCTCATTAATGATCAACTCAGGCTTAGCTGCTAGTGGATTAGTATCCATTGCAGTTACGAAAATAGCCTTAGTAGAAGACTCGATTGCAGGAACCTTGCTAAACGGACGAGTACGTAAAGCGGTCCATAAGCCAGAGTCAACCAACTGAGTCTTGATCACTTCACGATCTAGACCTGAAAGTTGAGCGGCTTCGAACTTATCAAATGTCACCTGCTCTTCACCTGCCACTTCAATCACTACAGATTGAAGGACACGTTTAGCGCCACGGTTAACTTCGATCACTTTACCGGCTGCTGGTGCAGTAAATTTCACGCCTGGGTTCTTTTTATCTTCAAAAAGAACTTGCGCTTTTTTCACTTCATCACCAACGCGGACATGCATGGTAGGTCGCATGCCAACGTACTCTTCGCCAAGCAAGGCGACTTTTTTGATGGTCTTACCATCATTAATCACCTGGGATGGAGTTCCTGCGATAGGAAGATCCAAGCCCTTCTTTATTGTAATCATACGCACTTGCACTACTTTTATCGGGAAAAAGATTCTTTTGATTGCGTAACTTTTAGACACGACATCAGTGTCCGGTTTTGATGTTGTTTTAAACATCAAAATCGCAACATCCTATTAAAAATCTCGTCACAAGGAATACGCGAGATTTATCAGGTGCCGTAGTCTAGCATTTTTTAGGAACTTGATGCCATGATCAATCATTAGAATAGAGGGGTTATTTCGGTAGAATCAGGTCTAAAAGGTCAAAGAATAGTCATAACTTTGACCCATCGCACAAATGCCATATTCCATACATATCTTATGGAAAAGTGATATTCATCGCCTGAAATATTCTGCAATTTCCATTCATTTGTTGAAACACTGTTAACACATTTTTTAACCAGAATTTGTGCCACGTTAACGTCCCTAAAGAATGTAAAACGAAAAAAGATGGCCTTAAGCCACCTTTCTCTGCACCTTTATATCTTGCGTTTTTAGTGACCACCACCCATACACATCGGGCTATCAGGGGCGCCATCTTGTTCACGCTTCCACTCTTCATCAGTATATGTATGAATAGCTAATGCATGAATGTGGTTGTCCAGTTCATCTGCCAAAATTTGATGAACTTGACGATGGCGCCCAATCAAACGCTGTCCCGCGAACGAATCACTCACAACAATCACTTTGAAATGACTCTCTGAGCCTGGTGGCACATTATGCATGTAGCTCTCATTAATGACTTTGAGATAGCTGGGTTGCAGCTCACTGTGTAGTTTCTTCTCTATGATTTCTTGGATCATATTCGTTCCTCATTGATGCGAATTCCATAAGTATATACCTAAGTAAAGCAGACATGCATCACTCAAACGTCACTCTCATTATTGACGCACTTTGTAGACATATTGTCTCAAGGCGCTCGACTCCATGAACATGCCTAGAGAGCAGCCATCACTGAACTCGTAAAATTTGACAGCTTTTTGTATCTCGACACGTCATCATTTGCGACAATAACACTTAATTTCTAAATCAACTTACATTTAGCTATGAAAACCGAACTGAACCTTCACGAGCGAAGCTTAACACTTCATCGTTTCCCAAAACGTAGTAACGAAACGCTACAAGCGTGGGATGCCGGTGATGAGTATCTTATTAATCATGTTGAAGAGCTTGCTTTGCCAGACAATCAAAACATCCTCGTGATTAATGACAGCTTTGGTGCCCTCTCCTGCTGGTTTTCGGAAAAGCACCATGTAACGCTAATGAGTGATTCATTCATCTCACATAAAGGTGCACAGCAAAATCTCGAGCAAAACCAGTGCAATAAAGTAGCGTTTGCCACCACGATGGACCTCGTTCCTGCCAATATTGATCTCGTCTTGCTGCAACTGCCCAAAAGTAACCGCCATCTAGTGTGGATACTAAGCCAATTAAGAAAGGCGCTACCGGCTTCCTGCCCCGTCATTGCAGTCAATAAAGCGAAAGACATTCATACTTCGACGCTAAAACTGTTTGAAAAATACTTAGGCGAAACAAAAACATCTTTGGCCTGGAAAAAGCACAGATTGGTGTTTTCTCAAGCAACAGTTGAGCCTCCGATTGAAGTAATGCCTTTCACGACTTGGCGCGTTGATGGCGAAGATATCGAACTCAAGAACATGCCAAATGTCTATTCAGGAGAAAGTTTAGATTTAGGTGCACGCTTTATGCTGCAGCACCTGCCTCAAGACCCTTCGATAGACAATGTCATCGACCTTGGCTGCGGCAATGGTGTTCTGTCTGTTAAATTTGGTCAGTTGAATCCAAATGCTCAGCTAACATGTGTTGATGAAAGTTTTATGGCGCTTGAATCAGCAAAACAGAACCTACGCGACAACCTTGGTGAAAATAGAGACATACAGTGCATAGCGAACAATTGCTTGGACGGTTTTAAACACAGCAGCAGCTCTATGGTTATGTGTAATCCACCGTTTCATCAACAACAGGCAATCACCGATCATATTGCTTGGCAAATGTTCTGCGATGCTAAACAAGTATTAAGTGAAAATGGCCGTTTACTGGTTATCGGAAATCGTCACCTCGGGTACGACGCAAAACTCAAACGTCTGTTTGGCGATAAAAATGTGAAACTTATCGCTTCCAACAATAAGTTTGTGATTTTACAGGCTACAAAAAATCCTGCTAAATTAAGCGCAAAATAAGCTTTAGCAAAATAGTTAAAAGGAATAATAAAATGAGAAAATTGGTACTTGCGGCTTCGGTTGCGTTGCTTGCTGCGTGTTCAGCCCCTCAACAACCTCAGCTGAACCTGATGCCAGAAAGCACATTGAGCACCAATCCAATTGTTCAAGGCAAGACTTACAGTTTGACCAGCAAAGATGTACGTGCAGCGCAGTACGTGGCGTTGGTGGATAACGGCCGTTCGAACATTCTTCCTCTTCATGCTAAACAGAATTTACGTATTGCGTTAGAAGAAGCATTAGAGAAGCAATTCTCATCTCAAGGTTTCCATGCGGATCTAAACAGCAACAACGCGATTGAATTGAGCGTTCAAGAAGCGTTGGTCAACGTGAAGCATTCGGTGATGGAAAATGAGATGGACGCTAAAGTTGTGCTGGAAATCACAGCAGAGACACCTGAGGGCAAGCTAGTCAAAACTTATACAGGTACAGCAAAGCGCTCTGGCACATTGAGTGCTTCTGATGCCGATATTGAAGAGACATTGAATGATGTGGTGACATTGACGCTTAAAGAGATTGCCAATGACCCTGAGCTTCGTCAATACATGCAGGAGCGTTTCTAATGTTACGCAAAGCGATTCTGTCTTTAGCATTACTCAGCTGCAGCGTTTGGGCTGGACCAAAAGTAGCGTTTGAAACGACACTTGGTTCATTTACGGTTGAGTTAAACGAAGAGAAAGCACCTATCACTGTCGCTAATTTTCTGAAATATGTAGAAGATGGGAGCTACGAAGGTACTATTTTTCATCGTATTATCCCAGGCTTCATGGCACAAGGTGGCGGCTTTAACCAAGATATGCAGATGGTGAAAACATACGCGCCAATCAAAAACGAAGGAAATAATGGTCTAAACAATGACCGTGCTACCATCGCCATGGCACGAACTAATGCACCAAACTCTGCAACTCGTCAGTTTTTCGTCAACTTAGTCGACAATGACTTTCTCAACTATGGCGCTCGACCACCAGGTTATGCTGTATTTGGTGAGGTTACTGAGGGGTTCGACGTTATCCAGAAAATGGCTCAGCAGCCGACCACGACGGTAGGCCGAATGCGTGATGTACCAGAGACGCAAATCGTCATCACCAAAGCTACACTACTTAAATAGCCAAAACGATAAGCCCTTTGAATAATCGAAGGGCTTTCTCTTTCAACGGCTTCATTTTATTGGATTGATTTATGTCTTCATTACCTTCCATCACTTGGTTGGAAACGGTAAAAAGTTACCTCGATAAACGACTCATGTGGGTTTTCATGCTGGGCTGCTCTAGCGGCTTTCCGTGGGTTCTTATCGGCTCAAACATGTCAGGTTGGCTAAAAGATGCCGGCTTGACCCTCTCCGCAATTGGCTATTTTGGTAGCGTTTTTGCGGTCTATGCGATCAACTTTCTGTGGGCACCTCTGGTTGACCGCGTGAAGCTGCCAGTCCTCTTTAGACTGCTGGGGCAAAGACGTAGCTGGATTTTCTTTTGTCAAAGTATCGTACTCGTCGCTACCCTATTTATTGCCGGCGTAAATCCAGCGGAAAACTTGGTGTTTGCGTCACTACTCGCCTTGTGTATTGCAACGGCTTCAGCGACACAAGACATCGCAATTGATGCTTTTCGTATTGATACTTTCCCAAAGTCAGAAGAGTCTAAACTGCCTCAAGCTTCTGCAATGGCGGTCATTGGCTGGTGGACAGGTTATTCACTACCGGGTTATTTAGCGTTTGTTAATGCTGATAGCGTCGGTTGGAATGGTGTGTATTACGGGATGGCGGTGATAGTCGGCATTCTAATGGTCTTTACGATTTTAGTCGGTGAACCGAAGACTCAACGCGAACAACTTCAGTCTGCCGCTGAACAACGACACAAAGAAGTGGTTGGTTCAAAAGTCGTAGCTTGGTTTACCGTGACTGTTGTAGAACCTTTCCTTGATTTCTTTAATCGCAATGGCGTCCGTGTCGCGATTACTCTGTTGCTGTTCGTTTTCCTATTTAAAATTGGCGAAGCGTTTTTGGGCAGGATGTCGATCGCGTTCTATAAAGATATTGGTTTTAGCAATGAACAAATTGGCTATTACTCCAAACTGATTGGTTGGGGAGCCACCATCTTCTTTACTTTTGTCGGAAGCATGTTCAACGTTAGGTTTGGTATTGTACGTGGATTAATGATCGGCGGTATTGCTATGTCTGCCAGTAACTTGATGTTTGCATGGATTGCTTCGGTAGGCCCAAACGAGCACTTGTACTTAGCCACGATTATTGTCGATAACTTTACGACTGCTTTCTCAACCGTCGCTTTTGTTTCATTTTTGACGATTCTAACCGGGCAAGCATTTTCGGCAACTCAGTATGCGTTGCTTGCCTCTCTAGGAAACTTCGGACGGACGACTCTTGCTTCTTTCAGTGGCGAGCTAGTGGATTATCTTAATGATTGGAGCACATTCTTCGTGCTTACCGCTGTCATGGTCGTGCCAAGCTTGATTATGTTGTACTCGCTACGACATTACTTTGATGCTCTATTGGAAAAAGCACGTCACAAGCATTAACGAAGCATATAAAAAACCACCGAATTCGGTGGTTTTTGTTTTGCGATATATAAGATAAGAGGTCTATGGGTATAACCCTTTACCAAACATATTAAATATACGTGCCACGCCTTGAGTAAAGATCATCGGCTCAGTCAATACGGTTAAACACAAGCAGTCTTCTCCGGCCTTAGTGTAAGGGCTATGCTTCACTGATGCGTCTCTAATCATCAAATCGCCTTCTTCATATTGGCCATCCTCGTCACTAAATCCGCCATGTAGGATCAATGTAGACTCCAGGCCTTTGTGCGTATGTTGAGGAATTTGCACATCTTCCCCGATGTACATTAAGCTGACACGAGCGTCTTCCCCTAGGTCAATCTGAGCACTGAAAACCTTGCCTCCGTAACTTCTCCATGACCCTACGAGGTCAGAGAAACGCGCTAGAGTTTTAGGAAGAGCGAAACTTTTTCCTGCCACATTAACAGCAGCAGGGTCGCGGATCACGATATTATCAGTCGCTGGCTCCGCATTGATGATGTCATTAAACATGTCGTCAAATTCAGAAACATACTCAGAAGGTATGTCACTTACGATGTTCGCTTGACTTGCTTCGACTTGGTTCACATAAGCTCGGCACTTGGTGCATGTTTCTAAATGGGTTGCGACCACAAGACCAGAAACTGCATCAATGCTTCCCGAAGCGTATGCTTCTAACAAGCTGTTATCTGGGTGTTTGTTCATAGTTGCTCCGTATGCATTGAATGCCTTAGCTTTTCTACTGCAAGCCTCAGCCTGGATTTTACAGTACCGAGGGGTATATCAAATAATTCCGCGACCTGTTGATGAGGTAGCTCTTCAAGATATACCGCTTGTAAAACATCTCTCTGGTTTTTCGGTAATATATCTAAAAACTTAACCACCTGTTCTTTCAACATATCTTGCTCTGGTGAATAGTGATCAACAAGATCAGGTGGATAATACTCTGACGGCCAAATGTCATCAGAATGAATGTGTAATTCCTTACCTTTCTGTTTTCTCAGCAAATCAAAACAAAGGTTTCGGATTATGGTATATATCCAAGTCGATAACGCGCTCTTTTCACCATCATAGAGGTGCGCTTTCTGCCAAACTGTCGCCATGGTCTCTTGCACCATCTCCATAGCAACTTGCTCATTACCAACATGTTTGTAAGCGAATTGCTTCAGCTTGGGTGCGTAAAAACGGAATACAAAAGCGAACGCGTCTTTGTCTCGAGCCTTCACTTTATCCATGTAATCGTTCCAATCACTGCGCCCCAGTTTTTTCGGGCTATCACTCATCATAATCGGCCTTAATTTGTGGGAGGAGTTTCCTCCTCCCATTCTTCCTAATCGGTCACGTCATCGACCAACAAGTTGAAACCACCGTTGTTCCCATCATCAATGGCAACGACTTGGTACACAACACCGTTCATTACATTGACTGGTGCTGAGTCAACCGCAACAATACTTGGGTTACCAGCCACTGTTACCGTTACATAATATGTACCTTCAGCGACATATAATCCTTGTACACTGTTTTTATACGCAAAATTAGCAATAGTTGGATCACTTCCATCTATTCCTGCACTAGTAGTGAGGTAAATATCCACCATTTCCGCTATAGGATTAGCCGCGGCGTGTGTCACATTCAATGTCGCGCTAGTCGCCACAGCGCGTCTCATATCTTCAACAACCAGAGCTTCGATATCAATCGCTGGGCTAACAACACCGACTGCATAAACACTGTAATCCATTCCACCTGCAACCATTAACCCGCCAACATCTATGATCGGATTGGTTGTTGTGCCATCCACGTAAACGTCAATATCGTAAGCGCTAGCAGCAAGATCCAAATAACCACGAATCTCTTTGAACGCTAAGTCGGCAAGAGGAGCGAAGGCCGCCCCGTTAACGTTAACATCGACGACTGGCGCTCCATCGACAAGGTGTCCGACTCTTACTTCAGCTTGGCTGCCCATATCTTCAATTATAGAAGAGCCCGAACCGTCCAACACCAAGAGTTTGACAGGTGACGTGCTATTCGAATCTCCTGTGCCGATAGCGGCAATCGTCAAGTTGGAGTTAGCCGCAAGAGATACTTTGCCCGAGTCAAAAGCAACGCTGTCTCCTACGGCAAGTCGAACTTGATACTCACCAGCTGGGATGTTCAATACGTCGGTAGAAGCTTTGTAAGCAAGGTTAGTTATTGGAGTCGCGCTAGCAAGAGCAACACCTGGCTCAGTGACATAAAGATCAACAGCAGGAACGCCTGAAGCTGCATGAACAACTTGAACATCTAGACTATTGGCATCAGCCATTGAATCGGCGCTGCGAGTCACAACTAAAGGCTCAACTGGGTTTGGCGAACCATCGGCATCGCCAACAACGAACACGTTATAATTGAGGTCGGAATCAAGATCTAGTTCTGTTTTAGGTACTACGGTCGCGGTTTCATTACCTGGGAGCTGTACATCGACCTGAATCGAATTCATCCCCTCTCGCAATTTAACGTAGCCAGATCCCACACCATAATCAACATTCGTTAAAGATGGTTTATCGTTGATCCACACATTTGCAAGCGGCGCATCAGAAGAAGCGTGCACTGCTTGTAAATTGGAATACTCGATAGTGTCACTGTCGGAGCCACACGCCGCCAGTCCTAATGTCGCAACAATAGTTAGCGCAGCTTTATTAAATCCTTTCATATCCTTGCCTCTTTGTTAGTCGGGGCTTCTATGGCTTCTGTCAGAAATTGCAACGCAGGAATACAGTCCTCTGCGCCGACTAGCTGTTCGAACAGATTGCAGTCTAGGGGTAGTAACTCAAGCCAACGCTGAGTAACCCAAGCAGAGTCATCGTAAAAACGATGCTGGTAGAGGCTTCCAAGTTGAGGAAACTCTTCATAAACATGGGATAACTGCTGGCTTAAAAAGAAGAAATCTGGTGAGTTGTCTAGATGTTGCCAATTGTCTAACCATTCAACCTCTGCATGACGTAAGCCATCCGCATCTGCACGGACGCGTTTGACAATAAAGCGTTGCTCACCAGCAACTGTAATACCAAGAAGGCCATCACTGAGTGTTTCAAAATCAACGATCCTGACCAAAGTTCCGATAGATGAAACGTTACCCACGTCTTTAGGGTCACCTTCACTTCCTACCAGGCAAACTCCAAAGCCCACATTTTGTAGGCTGCATTCCTTTACCATTCGCTTATATCGTGGCTCAAAAATGCGCAGATTCATTTTACCCTCAGGGAGTACAACTGAAGTGAGTGGGAATAACATGACTTCTTTCATTCAAACGTCCTCTTTGATTCACGGATACATACGAATCCCTTATCACTCCGATCACTAACGATTTATGTTGGTTAATCGACTGGCTTAAAAAGTCATAAAATCGCTTACGCAAACGATCCAAATCACACATTTATTGCAATCAAATGCAACAAACAAAAAGTTCCGTAAATAAAGATAATTTCGTGACACAACTCACCAAAAACGTTCAGTTTTGCACCCTTTATCACTTTCATTTGGGATTTTTATCGCTATTATTCCCGCCAATTGGAAAGCGCAGCATAGATTGCGTGTTCTGAATCATTACAAACATAGAGAGTCCCCTTATGCGTAAATCACTTTTAGCTCTTAGCCTTCTAGCGGCTACTTCAGCTCCAGTTATGGCGGCAGATTACTCTGACGGCGATATCCACAAAAACGATTACAAGTGGATGCAGTTCAACTACATGTACTCAATTGATGAAATGCCACGAGTTAAAGGCGCTGACGACAACGCTCACGATTACCTAGAAATGGAATTTGGCGGTCGCTCTGGTATTTTCGACCTATACGGTTACGTAGACGTATTTAACCTAGCGACTAAAGATAACCAAGATAAGTCAATTGAGAACGGCGCTCCTGACAAGATGTTCATGAAATTTGCACCACGTATGTCTCTAGATGCCGTAACTGGTAAAGACCTATCTTTCGGTCCAGTTCAAGAGCTATACATTGCATCTCTAATGGAATGGGGCGGTAACAACGGTGGTGTAAACAACCAGAAAATCGGTTTAGGTTCTGATGTAATGGTTCCTTGGTTAGGTAAAATCGGCCTAAACCTGTACAGCACTTACGATGGCAACAACAAAGGTTGGAACGGTTTCCAAATCTCGACTAACTGGTTCAAACCATTCTACTTCTTCGACAATGGTTCATTCATTTCTTACCAAGGTTACATTGATTACCAATTCGGTATGGATGATGATGCTGGTAACAAATTTGGTACTACCGCGTCAAACGGTGGTGCAATGTTCAACGGCATTTACTGGCACTCAGATCGCTTCGCGGTTGGTTACGGCCTGAAGGCATACAAAGAAGTATATGGCGTAAAAGACGGTCTACAAGTTGCTCCAGGTGTTGAGCTAGAATCGACTGGTGTAAGCCACTACCTAGCTGTAACTTACAAGTTCTAATTGAACCACTAAGTTTGCTCAAAAATGGCGCCTTTCGGCGCCATTTTTATTTGCTTTCCTTTTTTCCCTCATTATCCTTGCAGCAAACCTTTTTAATGAGAGCGTTTGGTGAATATCCTTATCCTCGGTCCAGGTGCGGTGGGCTCACTCTGGGCAACAAAATTTAAGCTTGCCGGGCACAATGTTTCATTGTGGGGAAGAAGTTCAGAGAGACAACAACCACTTCAGTTGGATGACACACCCGCAATCGTATTCAGTAATCAAGATATTTCCTCCGTAAATCAAGCGGACCTCATTTTGATCACGGTAAAAGCTTGGCAAGTGGAAGACGCCATTCAGCCTTTGCTCCCTCATATCAATACAGACACGATTATCATGCTGATGCACAATGGTATGGGTACTGCCTCTGCCTTGGAGAAGGTTGTGCCAAACAATCCGATAGTGCTCGCAACAACGACGCACGGCGCATACAAACCAGATAACCAACACGTATTGCATACCGGTCACGGAACAACGCAAGCGGGTGGTTATAATGACAAAGGAATGCAGTGCACTTTTCTGAAAGATGTTATGCATAATGCCCTTCCAGAGGCCATTTGGAATCCACACATCCAATCTGCGTTATGGACTAAGTTAGCGATCAACTGCGCGATTAACCCACTGACTGCGATTCTCCAGTGTAAGAATGGTGAACTTGCGAAGCCCGAGTTTAAGATACAACTCGAAAGCATCACTCAAGAACTGGTTGAAGTAATGAGTAAAGAAGGTATTGCTATCGAGTTTCGCTCTCTTTTCGATACGGTAATGCAAGTGGTGAACGCCACAGCTGAGAACTATTCTTCAATGAGACAAGACGTATTCCATCAGCGTCGAACGGAAATTGATTTTATAACCGGATACTTGTTAAAGGCTGCCGAGAAACATCGCATCAATACGCCTGAGAATTTAAAACTTTACCAACGCATCAAACAAATAGAACAAAGCTGGACAGAACAATGAGTAAGAAAATCTTAGTGCCAATCGCTCCGGGCACCGAAGAAATGGAAGCCGTCACCGTTATCGACATGATGGTTCGCGCGGGTTATGACGTTACGGTAGCGAGTGCTGCTTTTGATGGCTCATTGACGATGAAAGCTTCTCGCGGAGTCACACTAACAGCCGATTGTAAACTGGTCGATATTGCTGATGATGAGTTTGACGCCATAGCGCTTTCTGGTGGTGTTGGCGGTGCAGAAATTTTTCGTGATAGCACGGTGATGATAGAAATCCTTAAGCAGCACATCTACGAGGGAAAATTGGTCGCTGCTATCTGCGCAGCACCGGCGTTGGTATTGCAACACCATGATCTTTTCCCACAATCACTGATGACCTGTCACCCGAGCTTTCAGTCACATATCCCGGAAGAGAAGTGGCGCAGCAAACGCGTGACCTTTGATATCAACCACAACCTGATCACCAGTCAAGGTCCGGGTACAGCTTTAGAGTTCGCGATGGAAGTAATCATTCAACTCTCAGGTAAAAAACACGCATGGTCAGTTGCTGAACCAATGATCCCTCTGCCTACTCTGCACTACCACAAGCTTGGTGAAGAATAATGTTTGACGTAAATGCTGTACGCGAGCAATTTCCTGCTCTAAACCAATCCGTCAACGATACGCCCTTAGTGTATCTAGATAGCGCAGCGACAACGCAAAAACCGCAATGTGTGATTAATGTCATCAGTCATTACTACAGTGCGCAAAATGCCAATGTTCACCGTGGCAGCCATAGTTTAACGGCTAATGCCACCAGCCAATTTGAAGCGGCACGAGAACGAGTGGCAAGCTTTATTGGTGCAAACAGCTCTAAAGAGATCATTTGGACACGGGGCGCAACCGAAGCACTGAACTTAATTGCTCAAACCTACGCCCGTAGCACGTTACAACCAGGTGATGAGATCTTGATTAGCGAGATGGAGCACCACGCCAACATCGTGCCCTGGCAAATCGTGGCAGAGCAAACGGGTGCTAAAGTCATTAAAGTTCCGATGACATCAGATTGCCAGTTCGACATCAGTGCATTTGAGGCGCTTCTGTCTGACCGCTGTAAAATTGTTGCTTGCGCGCAAATAACCAACGTAACAGGCACACGCCAACCTATAGAAAAAATCACTGAACTGGCGCACAACGTTGGCGCGGTTATTGTAGTTGATGGCGCGCAAGGCATCGTACATGAGCAACTTGATTTATCGGCATCAGATATCGATTTCTACGTTTTCTCAGGTCACAAACTTTATGCACCAGCAGGCATTGGGGTTTTATACGGCAAGCTTGAACTTTTGGAAGCCATGCCACCATGGCACGGCGGCGGTAAAATGGTTGAACGCGTTTCTTTCGAAAAAACGACGTTTTCTGCACTTCCTGGAAAATTTGAAGCGGGCACACCAAACGTTGCGGGCGCGATTGCTCTAGCGAAAGCCATTGAGTGGTACCAAGGTTTTGACCATCACGAAGTAGAGACTCATCTCCATGCGCTTCAGGATAAGGCCTACCAAGCACTAAGCGCTTTGGATGACATCCATATTCTAGGCTATCAACCGAATGCCTCTGTACTGACCTTCGTAATGGACGGCGTTCATCACCAAGATATTGCGACGCTGCTCGATCAACAAGGCATTGCGGTACGAGCAGGACACCACTGCGCTCACCCATTGATGGATGCGCTAAATGTGAAAGGCACGGTACGCGTCTCTTTTGGTATTTATAACACGACGAGCGATGTGGAAAGACTCATCGCCGCCGTAGAAAAAGCCGTCGACATGCTATAACGCCAACGGTTTGATTTGGAGTAACCAACAAGGTTACTCCATCTGCCTATCCAGAGTCGCCACGCAATTTCTGCCATTTCTTTTCGCAGCATAAAGCGCTTTATCTGCATGCGCATACAAACGTTTGGTGGTTTCATTTCTGCCTATTTCCACCACGCCTACACTCACCGTGACCGGAATTTCAATCTTTTCAAATTCGAACTGACAATTTTGAATGTGGGAACGTACTTCCTCTCCTACCTCTTTCGCCGCCGACAGAGAAGTTTCTGGCAAAATAATCGCAAACTCCTCCCCTCCGACTCTTGCGAAAATTTCGTCTTTGACGAGTAAGTGAGAAACCAAATCAGCTAACGTCTCTAAGACATAATCCCCCGCATCATGACCACGTTTATCATTGATGACTTTAAAAAAGTCCAAATCAAACAATAACAACGCGGAGTGATAATCTGGAGCTTGGGATTTAATAACTTCTTCTGTGAGCTTTTCGAAAAAAACACGTCGGTTGTAGATATTGGTGAGAGCATCTATTTGGCTTTGATGGCGAAGAAGGGTTTCAACTCGGTGGCGATTGGAGATGTTGCGTGTAAGAATAAGGACAACGCGACGACCCCGGTATTTTATAGCGAGTGGGCAGATCTTGCCTTCGTAGTATAGCTCGCCTCTTGGCCCACTGTTAGCATCTATTCCCTGAATGCTGTCGGCGCACATCTTGTACTCGATCGTCACAATACTGTCTTGTTTCAGTGACCGATTTATCTGTTCGATAAACCAGTCAGCTTTATCTTTCTCGAGTACGCTGTGCAGCGTCTCACCTATCAAATTACTTCCATCGTGATAGGCTTTTTTATCTGTTCCTCCAAAAACATCAATATAGATACCATCTTCACTCAGAATAAAAGTGGGGTCTGGCATTCCGGATAACACGTCTTGCGCATGTTCCAAGGTGAATTGCATATAGGGAGGTTCCTAGCATTTGTATCTAAGTAACCCAATCGCTTCCAAGTGTGTTTCCACATTGGGGAATAGGAGCGAATGGGGCATATGTCTATTATCTAATATAGACAAATTTTAAATACAATTGAGTTTATAAAAACCAAGTGGGCAATATAATGAACCAGGATCAATAGAATGGTTAATTAACGCTAAAATAGTCGACCATTTGCATACTTTTTATCCATATGCAAAAAATATCTCAACTCAGATACAAAAAACGCCAAACAGTTAGGCTATTCGGCGTTTTTTAAGAGTTGGGAAAATGACTCGTTACACGGCGATTTGCTTAATCTGCTCTACAATAGCTTTCAAGCCATTACCACGTGACGGGCTTAAATGGGAGACAAGCCCCAGCTGATCAAAATAAGCATCAATATCAAATGCTTGAATTTGATCGGCCGTTTTACCGTCATAAGCTGCCATTACCAAGGCAATCAATCCACGGACGATACGCGCATCGGAGTCCGCACAAAAATGCCAAACGCCATCTTGCTCTTTGCTCACTAACCACACCAAGCTTTCACAACCCGAAACGGTAACTTGTTCTGATTTCAGCTCTTCTGGCATTTGTGGCAGCTTTTTACCCCACTGAATAACCTGACGGTAGCGATCTTCCCAGCCTTGAAATTGCTGCATAGTCGCTACAATGTCTTCGCTGGTGATATCTGTACCAAATGGAGAAACGGGAAAATCTGTCATGATGCGCTCTTCTTCTAGTTTACTTCTTATATTTTGAAATCAACTTCTCAACGATTCGCGATACCGCGACAAAGCCAAACGTTGCAGTTACAACAGTCGCCGCACCAAAACCGCTAGCACAATCCATACGTTTTGGGCCTTCCGCTGTCGACTTCACACCACACACTGAACCGTCTGCTTGAGGATACTTCAGCTGCTCGGTTGAAAACACGCAATCAATACCAAACTTACGAGCCGGATTCTTAGGGAAGTTATGATGACGACGCAAGGTGTCTTTGATTTTCTTCGCTAGAGGATCTTGGATCGTTTTCGTTAAATCAGCGACCATGATCTGCGTTGGGTCAACCTGACCACCAGCACCACCCGTGGTGATCACTTTGATCTTGTTGCTGCGGCAATACGCCAACAAAGACGCCTTCGCTTTTACGCTGTCAATCGCATCTAGCACGTAATCAAACTCTTTGCTTAAGTACTCATGTTGATTGCCTGGCGTGATGAAATCATCAATCAGGTTGACTTTACACTCTGGGTTGATCAATTTGACACGCTCGGCCATCACTTCAATTTTGCTTTGGCCAACGGTGCCCGTCATCGCATGAATTTGGCGGTTAATATTCGTGACACAAACATCGTCCATATCAATCAGAGTCAACTCACCGATCCCCGTACGAGCCAGCGCTTCCACCGCCCATGAACCTACGCCACCAATACCAATCACACAAACGTGTGCAGCGCGAAGAATGTCTACTTCACTGTTGCCATAAAGACGACGAGTGCCGCCAAAGCGTTGATTGTAGCTGTCAGATGCTGGGGTATCGAGTTCACGCATATTGAAGTCCAGATGATCGATAGAAAAACAAAGAGTGCGATTTATACGCACTCTTTGATGAAATGTCTAGATAAGAGAGTGTTCCTCTTTCTTGGGTCGCTATTGTAGCTTTTCTGGCGGTAAAGCCCAAGGCGCTTGAGTTGGTGAGTTTTCCAGCCCAAGTTTCCAAACTCGACCAAAATGCTTGTAGTGCCCTGCTTCCGTTCCTGCTCTCGCACCAATGCCATGATACAGATCCAAATGGTTCTGTTTTACCGCACCACCAGTGTCTAAAACGATCAGCATTCTCAGTTGATGAGCACCGCTCCACGTACCATCCGCATTCAGCAATGGTACTTCCGCCAAGATTGGTGTGCCCATTGGTAAGATAGAACGGTCACCCGCGACCGCGGCCATTGGCAACAAAGGAATACCAGCCGATCCCGTTACTGGCGCTTCCGCTTTTGGCGCAAAGAAGACGTAAGAAGGGTTTTGCTCCAACAACTCGCGTACTGTTGCGTCGTCGTTGTCCATTACCCACTCTTTAATCGCTTTGAGAGACATTTTTTCACGCGGCACTTCACCACGTTCAATCAAAATGCGGCCAATACTAACGTAAGCTTTATTATTTTTCCCTGCGTACGCGAAGTACTCCAACGTATCATCATCTTCAAAATGCACATAGCCACTGCCCTGCACTTCCATCATAAACGAGTCAATACGGTTAGGCGCATAACCTAGCACTAAACCTTGGCCATCTAATGCCCCGTTGTAGATCTCCGCACGAGTCGGACAATCTGATGAGCAGTTTGGCTTGCCATAAACTGGGTACTTAAAAATGTCGTTTGGTGTATGACGCAGCTCCATCACGGGAGAAAAGTATCCGGTAAACAGCACATTACCTTTTTTATCACCACCACCCAATTGCGCGGCTTGAATGCCAAACGCACTCAACGCACTGGTATCTCCGCTCTGTTGCGCCCACTCACTTAATCGTTGATATAGCGGTTGGTATATCTTCGCCATGGATGGTGACTTTATCACCACTTGCTCAGCTTGCTTGTTAAATTCAGTAAAATCGCGTGGTTTGTTAGACTCAACCACATCCACTTGATTGAGGATCTGAGGAAACTCACCATCAAGATATTGCTGAGCACGATCATTTTGTTGAGCACAGCCAAAGAGTAGGCTCAAAGAGATAATAGGAAGGAGTTTTTTTAACACGTGTCTTTTCCGTAAAAGAGAATAGCAAAAGGATGGCAAACAAATGCATACGGTGCAATTGAAAAGCAACGACAAAATGTTTCAACGCTAAGCCAATCCGTTTACTCGTTGTGAATTCATTCAGTTAATACAACATGATAGCAGCGGAAGAATTACGGAATTGTCCGGATTATGTTTGAAAGTAAGATTTACTGATTGAGAGATGAAATTGTGATCATCC
The DNA here is from genome assembly GCF_033338695.1 of Vibrio sp. Vb1166. NCBI lineage: Bacteria > Pseudomonadati > Pseudomonadota > Gammaproteobacteria > Vibrionales > Vibrionaceae > Vibrio > Vibrio sp. Vb1166. The sequence continues at coordinate 114,566 of NZ_JAWOTE010000011.1, forward strand.
ATGTGACTCACAGACGCAAGAGATCTCTGCTTAACAGACAAAGATAAAAACGACTATCTTACCGCAATCCTTGCACGCCCCTCTAAACGGAATACAGGTAGATAATGTGCATTGGCATCCAGCTTCATTTCTGCATGCTGCTTACCCACAAAATTGAAGTGCCGCTCATTTGAACCCACTCGATACGAAAACGAATCCCCATCGAATTCAAAACTGGTCGCCACTGTAGAACCATTTACGGTAACACCGCGCTCACTCAACACAAATTCTTCACGAGCATAAGGCGCAACATCTTGCTCAACCCAGCGACCATAAATTGTCGATTTGGGAATGGGCGGATTAATGGTTCGAGTAATCAAATCACTATACAGCATGCACACGACAACGGTTCCAACTATCGCTATAAGCATGAGAGAACGCTCTAGCCACTTACGAAGCATTGATTTAGATGACGTTTTTGACAGATTTGAAGCAGTGATCGCAGCATTCTTATTAACAGCAGAAGACATGAGGTTCACGTATTGAGGAAAGACGCCACCATTGTAACCTTCCCTCTTAACGGGACCAAGAACCTACCTCAATATGTTTGTGCTTTATTCCAAAATTTCACCTTGCCACCAAGTGAATAAAAAGGCATTATTTTAACATAATTAAACAAAGGAATGGCTGTAGTGAAAATTCGTAGTACTGCTCTCGTAAAAGGATTCCGTCAATCAACACCTTATGTCAATGCTCACCGCGGAAAAACCATGGTGATCATGCTGGGCGGAGAAGCCGTCGCACACAAAAATTTTGGCAATATTATTAATGATATCGCACTCATGCACAGCCTCGGAATCAAAGTCGTGGTGGTGTATGGTGCACGTCCTCAAATTAATCAGCTGCTAGAAAAACAAGACCTCACTACGCCTTACCACAAAAATATCCGCATTACGGATGAATCAGCTTTATCTGTTGTTATGCAAGCTGCCGGACAACTTCAGCTTGCGATTACTGCGCGCCTATCAATGAGCCTCAACAACACTCCGATGGCAGGTACCCAGCTCAATGTTGTTAGCGGAAACTACATCATTGCTCAACCACTCGGCGTTGATGATGGTGTGGACTATTGCCATAGTGGACGCATTCGCCGCATTGACACCGATGCTATCAACCGCACTCTTGATCAAGGTTCAATTGTTCTGCTAGGTCCCATTGCTAGCTCTGTGACTGGCGAGTGCTTCAATTTATTATCGGAAGAAGTCGCCACCCAACTAGCGATAAAGCTGGGTGCGGATAAGCTGATTGGTTTTTGCTCCGAACAAGGTGTCATTGATGACAACGGCAATGCTGTCGCCGAGTTACTACCAATTGAGGCGGAGCATGTCATCAAAACGCTTTCTGAAAATACGTATCCTGACCTAGATTACAACACTGGGACACTGCGCTTTCTTAAAGGCTCTATTGCCGCTTGCCGTGCCGGAGTACCTCGTAGCCACTTGATCAGTTATAAAGTAGATGGCGCCTTAATTCAGGAGTTGTTCTCTTTCGATGGCATCGGAACCCAAGTTGTTATGGCGAGTGCTGAACAAGTGAGGCAAGCTAATATTGACGATATTGGCGGTATCTTAGACCTCATTCGTCCTTTAGAAGAACAAGGTGTACTCGTTAGACGCTCTCGAGAGCAGCTAGAGCAAGAGATTGGAAAATTTACCATCATCGAAAAAGACGGCTTGATTATTGGCTGTGCTGCCCTTTATCCATACCCAGAAGAGCGCAAAGCTGAGATGGCTTGCGTAGCGATTCACCCTGACTATCGTGATGGAAACCGAGGTTTGTTACTGCTCAACTACATGAAACATCGTTCTAAATCCGAAACCATTGATCAGATTTTTGTCCTCACGACACATAGTTTGCATTGGTTTAGAGAGCAAGGTTTTTACGAAGTCAGTGTCGACTATTTGCCTGGAGCCAAACAAGGGTTATATAACTTCCAGCGTAAGTCAAAAATCTTAGCGTTAGATTTATAGCTTAACCTTAAATCAGGGAGCGAAACTTAACGTTCCGCTATACCAAAACCTCAAGGTGCGGGATTCAGCTCATTAACGCTCAACCCTGCACATCGAGCTTGTTTAGGAACGAGTTTGTTTAGGAGTAAGGCCACACATAAACCCTACTCCGGACTAGCGGGTCATCATGTAAACCCAACTTAGAAATGCGCAAACCATTGCTTGATTTTTGTTCCAATTTTATCTTTTAAATATACATTTGGTTGGCTATACTCTGCTCGCTAGTGATTGGTTTTTAACCAATACGAATGGATCTAGGTGATGTAATGTAGCCTTCACCCTAAAATACTGGGCAATTGAAAAACTAGTTAGCTCCGTATTGCACACCAAGGACAGTTGTTAATCTGACTTTAAATAAGCCGAGACGAGCACTGTTATGAGAACAATCATTTGTAATTCGCTTCAAAGCTTCTGGGATATGGCTGACAATCAGTTTTTAGAAGGCCTAGACGTCCACTGTGTTTTCCCCGTAAATGACGCTATCCGAGATTTTATTCTTGCTTATCAACAGCAATACAAAATACGCAGCGTGTCTTTTACCAACGCGTTTGCAAAACATGCATAAAAGAAGACCGAGCCATAAGCTCGGTCTTCTTGTTTTAGTTAGTAAGCCGCTGTACTAACCCACTCGCACGAGTGGTTTTCACCTTAATGCCTCGCTTCAGAACATTAAGTTCGGCGTAAAGAGCTAAACGCTTTTTCGCGCGGGTAATGCCTGTGTAAATCAACTCACGGGTTAATATCGTGCTAAAGTCTGGTGGCAAAATCATCAGGGTGTAATCAAATTCACTGCCTTGCGATTTATGGATGGTCATAGCGTAAGCCGTTTCATGTTCAGGTACTCGGCTTGGCAAGACCGATTTCACACTGCCGTCAGGTAACTCGAAAAAGACTTTCAAACGCGGTTCTTCTTCACTGTCATCTCGCATGCAAATACCAATATCACCGTTATACAAACCTAAACCGTGATCATTACGCGTAACCATGACGGGTCTGCCGTGATACCAAATTTCATCCTGAACTTGAATGAACTTGCGCGCCGCGAGCGCTTTCTCGATGCGTTGGTTTAGCCCAGCCACACCGAAGTCACCTTCACGGATCGCGCACAGCAATCGGCATTGGTTGAAGGTATCTAACACTGCTTTGGCTTTGTGCGTTAGCGACTCTAGCTCTCCGGTTTTAGGATCGGTTTCCTGTTGTCCAATGCGTTTGAGGTAACGACCGTATTCCTGCACCAACGTCTGCATCATTTGGTTGTAATGTTGACTACTTAGCGCGAAATGTTCGATGTCAGAAAAGTCACGCGCCCAGACGTTATCTACGCTCGCAGCAGAACCTGAGTTAACCGCTTTTGCCAACTGACCAATGCCTGAGTGAGTGTCAAATCGGTAGCTCTTTTGCAGCATACATAAACTATCGGCAATGCTAGATGCACTGTTACCCGTATGGGCTAAAGTATCGAAACCCGTCAGTTTTGCGATGGCTGACGCCTGCTCTTTGCCATAACCCAATGCATGGAACGAACAGATATCACCCAACACAGCCCCAGCTTCAACTGAGGCAAGTTGATCTTTATCACCTAACAAAATCAGCCGCGCATGTTTCGGTAAGGCATCGACCACTTTGTACATCATTGGTAAATCGACCATCGACGCTTCGTCGATAACTAAAATATCCAAATGCAGTGGATTTTGCTTGTTGTGACGAAATTCTGCACTATTAGGAATCGCGCCCAGCAACCGATGTAAAGTGCTCGATTCAGTCGGAATTTTGGCTTTTAGCTCCGGAGAAACTGGCAGTTCTTGCACCGCTTTACCAATGGACTCGGTTAATCGCGCCGCCGCTTTCCCCGTCGGGGCCACCAGCTTGATGGTTAGATTTTTCTCTTGCGTCGCCTGTTCAATCAAAGCAGCAAGCAATTTGGTTACTGTCGTCGTTTTACCCGTACCAGGGCCACCAGAAATCACAGCAAATCGACGAGTTAACGCAACCGCCGCCGCGACTTTTTGCCAGTTCACACAAGCTGAGAGTGGCACGAGTTCATCCAGTGTTTGCAAATCTTGAACCTTGCGCGCATTGCTAAGCACGGAATCAATCGCGTGCCAATCCAACGATTCGCTTGCGACCACATCAAGGTGATCACACACCAATTGTTGACGCAACACTTGGTTGCTGCTTCCCGCTTCTACTGCTTTGCCCAACGCGTTAAACAGAAAATGGTATTGGCGTGCGAACAGATGGTTGAGCAACTCCGATAATCGCGCAAACTCTTGTGGTTGCAAGTTAACTGCGGCGCCCAGCTGATTGAGCTTTTCCGCCAGTGTCACTTCATAATGCCAATAGCGATGCAGATACAGACGCTCACCATCGAACATTAAAGGCAAGGCTTCTCCTTGCGCGCCGACCACGCTGGAATTTTGTAATACTTGAATCCAGTCTATGCCTTGCAACTGTGTGTTAAGCGCCAATGCCGACTCACCAAACAGCCCTAGCTTACTGGCTAAATCCGTAGTTTGCCCTTGTGCATCGCACAGAGACAGACAGATATGTCCTTTACCAAGCTCACTACTGACAACACCAGCGATAAACGCCAGTGCTTGGCTGTCCGACTGTTCATCATGCGTTTGAGAATCAATAAAACAGGCGAATTGGTAGTCGAGCTGACGAATAGCACCTTTGTGCGCCAAGCGTTCCAACACTACCAATAGGCTATCTTGGTCAGAATGAAGATTGTGATTTGTCGTCATTAAAGTAGCTCCATCTGCCCGGCTTGAGTTGAGCGCGTTTCAAGTACTTGACCATCAATCAAACGATCCATCTCTTGTAAGAACTCGAAAGTTGGTTTCGCGGCAAAAATGCCGTGGTCACTCTGCCCATCCATGCCGCGCAAGAACAAGTAATACACGCCACCAAAGTGCTGTTCATAATCATAATTGGCCAATCGGCTGCGTAGGAAACGATGCAGGGCTAACGCATAAATCTGGTACTGCAAATCGTAGCGGTGATCTGCCATCGCCGATTTCAGAGCCTCACCATGATAGTGCGTCACATCGTCGCCAAGATGATTCGATTTCCAGTCAAGCACGTAGTATTTACCTTGATGTTCAAACACCAAGTCGATAAAACCTTTGAGCATGCCTTGCACGGTTTGGAAACCTAAATCCCCCGCTTTCGCCGACAACGGATCGTGACGTTGAATGACTCGGTTTAACGCCGGTGCAGACAAAACTTCAATCGGCAGCAAAAATTCCATCTCCACCAAACGTTGCGACGGTGCTTTTTGATTCAGCAGCAAAGACTTACCATCCAACGGCGTTGCGAGTACGGTATCAATCAATTGCTGTAAAATAGGTAGCCACTCTTCATCGAGCTGTTCGCTTTCCATCAAGCCAAGGATGATTTGTGTATTCTCTTCCGTAGTGGCTGGCTGAGTAAATTCAACTTCCTCAAACAAGCTGTGCAGGAACGTACCCGGACGCGCACCACGAGGGAAGGTAAAAATAGAGCGCTCTGGCTCCACCAAATCCGCTTCGTCTTGCTCTTCAGATGAGTCGATATCAAAACCCGTAATCTCAATCGTGGCATCATGCTCGGCGTGATGAGAGCCTTGCTTGACCAAGCCAGAATAACTGGTGATGCGCCAGTTTCTATCGATAGGGTTTTGCAGCTCTTTCGCGCTAAGATCGTGTATTTCTTCTTGTGGCGCTACGTACTTCTCTTCGAGTTGCTGCGGCGGATCGGCCACAACGACACAATCAAGCTCGTCTTGTTGCTTTGTTAAACCTTGTTGTAAATCGTTAATGCCACCTTCTTGACCATTTTGAATCAAATAGCCAATCGCACTGCGGTGTACACCAGTTGGCTCTTTGGTCGAACGGCCATTGCGCAAAGGTGAGGCACCGATAAAACACGCATACACAGCTCGCGTTAGTGCTACGTATATCAAGCGTAAGTCTTCCGCCAAACGCTCTTTATCCGCTTGCTTCATGGACGCATCGTTGCCAGTAATATCCAGTACCGTGCGGTCATTGGCTGCATCGTAATATTTGGCTTCACTGGCTTCTCGATAGCTGAACACAAACGGCAGAAATACGAGGTCATACTCCAAGCCTTTTGATTTGTGAATAGTTACGATCTGCACTAAGTTACGTTCCGATTCTAAACGTTGGATTTGGTCATCACTGCCACCCAAACCGTTTTCCGCATCACTGATAGACTGAGCGAGCCAACGCAGTAGACCGTGATCGCTGTCCAGTTCATTACTGGCTTGTTGAAGCAGTTCACCGATGTGCATTAAATCGGTAAGCACTCGCTCACCATTTTCACCCTGTGAACTCGCGCCTTCTTCTAGTAATCGCTCGGCAATATGGCGTTTGCTGATCACCGCCCGCAGCATCGGCAGCACACCACGCTGAACCCAAAGTTTGCGATATTCTTTGAATTCGTTTACGGCGTTTTCCCACACAATTTCATCGTTATTAAGTGCATCCAAACTTGCTGCATCAAGGGCAAACAGCTCAGAGGCAAGACTTGCACGCAGCGCACGGTCATTTTCTGGAGTCAGCACCGCTTGCAGCAAACGCTGTAGATCCTGCGCCACTGAACTGGTAAACACACTGTCTCGGTTAGACAGGTACACGCTGGCAATGCCTTGTTCAGCCAGCGCTTGTTTGATCATTCGACCTTCACTACCTGTTCGAACCAACACCGCGATATCGCCCGCTTGAACCGCTTTCTGTTTTTCGCCATTCACCAGACACGCTTGCCCCTGTTGAGCCTGCGTCAAAATAGTTTGGATTTGGCTTGCAGTCGCCTCTGCCATTCGAGTCAAATACTCGCCTTTTGGTAGCGGTTTATCGTCCGCTTCTTGCAACCAATAAGTCAGCGCCGGTTGCTTTTGGCCACCCATAGTCCAAATGCGTTTTTCGGCATTGGGACTGTACTTAACGGGTAAGAACGGAATATCTGAATCATAGATAAATGGACTGTCTGGCAAAGCAAATACTTGGTTTACCGCCTGCACCATATCTGCGCTAGAACGCCAGTTGGTTCCTAACGTATAGTGGGCACTTACTTGGTTACGCGCTTTGATATAAGTGAAAATGTCTGCGCCACGAAAGCCATAAATCGCCTGCTTGGGATCACCGATCATAAACAAACCACATTCCGGATTATTCAGATAAATACGGCTGAAAATACTGTATTGAAGCGGGTCGGTATCTTGGAACTCGTCAATCATTGCGACGGGATACAAAGTACGAATACGCGCCGCTAAAAGCTCGCTTTCGTCCGTATCGATAGAAGCAGAAAGTTGCGTCAGCAAATCATCGAAAGAGAGCCACTGTTTTTGATTTTTCGCGTTGGCCAGCATTGCACGACAATGCTCAATCGCATGAGCAAGCAGTGGCGCTTTTAAGCTGATTGGATTGGCAAGAAATGTTTCAATGGCTTCAAATACCGCATGCTGCGGCGCACTGCCTTTCGGTGTTTTTTCCAACAAGACGTTTTGCGCGAATTTCTCCAGCTTGTCTGGATAATCGTAACCTGTAGTTTCCGTTGCAGCCCAAGCGCTTACCGCCTCCAACCACGTCGGCAGAGACTTTTTGTTGTAACTTCTCGGATTTACATCTGAAGACGAAATCAGCGTTAAGAAGTCATCTTGGCTTTCTCGCCACTGTGCTTTTAATTCATCAATTTTTTTCAAATTTTCAGTATGAAGATCAGCCAAACTGCCTTTCATTGCTGGAACAGAAAGGCTTAACGGCGCACCAGTTAAGTAATTGCTGATGTCAGACAACAACGCAGATGGAGAGCTCCATAGCTGGCGAATTTCTCCAGCCAAGGTAAATGGCAACGGGTAGAAATTGCGGCGCCAGTAATCGGCTACAACTTGCGCTTTTAGGTGACTTTCATCGGTCACAAACTCGTTATTAAATCGGCTGCCAGATTCAAACGCATTTTGCGTTAGCATACGTTGGCAAAAACCGTGAATGGTGTAGACCGCCGCCTCGTCCATCTGACGCTCTGCCTGCAATAAAATTTCTGCGGCTTGCTTGTGATCGTCAAACTCATTAAGCAAAGGTTGGATCACCGGGTCGGAACTCTGTCCACGCGCAAACGCGATTCGCGCATCATGGATTCTTGCCCTGATACGATCGCGTAATTCCGCAGTTGCCGCTTCGGTAAAGGTTACAACCAGAATTTGGTCGACCGTAAGCGGTACGCGATGTCGAGTTTCCGCGCTGCCATGACCAAGCAAAAGACGCAGATATAAACCTGCAATAGTGAAGGTTTTACCTGTACCTGCTGATGCCTCGATTAACCTCGCACCGTGCAGAGGAAACGTCATCGGTTCTAGTGGCGTTGGTTGAGGTTGCTCTGTGCGGTCTAACGTATGTAGAGGACACTCTGCACCTGACATTTGATCCATAACGCTGAATCTCTCCGGATTATTTACTAGGACGTATCACCTAATAAATGTGATCTATAGTTAAAAATTCTATTAATATGTTTAACAAGTTGGATAATTTAGAGCTTTGTGAGATCTTTCTCACGGTTATCCATAAGACGTACCGTTAGTATGCGCCCCACGAGATAAGCCAAACCTTTTTGGCGGCACAACTCAAATGAATTAAACAAAAGTATCATGGTCCCTCTGACCTTGTGGCCGTACAGCGAACGCCCTACAAAAAATAATGATTTTCTGGCGGCCACCCTACTCTTCCTTCTCTTTATCCAGCTGTCTTTATTACGCTTTTACATCATCAGCGTCTTGAACCGCTAAGCGCGCACCTTGCAGTACTAATGCTGTCAGCAAACGAACTTCTGAGGCCAACTCATCATTCCAAGCAGGCCAAATTCGAGAGATGTACGCATTACTGCCTTCGCCCGGGCTCATGAAGCCATCATTGAATGCGTCAGCCATTTTCTTCAAAGATTTCTCTTCGTCATCGACCCACTGACCGCGGCTAAAGCCCGCTTCAACACAAGCCAACGCCGTTTTCGGGAAATAAGGCAAAGGCTTAGTCATGCCTTCGAAAAATAAGCGAACTAATTCAGTCAGTAGCTGTTTGGCATACTGCGCATCGGCAATTTCTGGGTAGATCAAATGCAGCGCGCCTTCTTTACGATCGTAACCAATGATGTGAGTTTTCTTAGCATGACCCGACGCCGACATGGCAAGGTGATCGATCCACGCTGCAAGGTAATCCTGCGATCGAATCTTACCGCTTCGATAGCGAATCAAACCGGATTGGTAGCATTGAGTTAGCCAACCTGTTAGGCGAACGTTTTTCTCTTCGCCTTCATTTCGCTCAAACAAGGAATCAAACGTCAGGTCGATTTCCAAATCGTCTTGAGGCGCACCAGATAAAAACGCCAGTTTATCCACCAGCTCTTCCGCCTGAACTCGGTTGGTTTCAAATTCGATATCACCAAACGCCCCCACCGGCAGTTTGCCTTGCGCGCGCTGTTGACTCATAAAGTGTTTAAGCACCTCTGTTTTTTTCTCTGGCGGCATCAATGTCGCTTCAAGCAAGGTTTCTAACAGCTCATCACGCATTTGATAGCTTTCCAAACCACCTAAAACAAAGGGTTCGTCGTCTTCCATCACCGGTAGTGGCGGTTCAAAGATTACTTTTAAACGACGATTGAAAAAATACTGCACTGGTAAACGCCAGAAACGTTGCAACTCGACTAAGTCGAGCTCAAGCGGGAACGTCGCTCCTAACAGATAGTCGTCTAATGCCCGATTAAAATCACGACGAACATAGCCTTGCGATTGACTACTTTGAGTCAATGCCGCTGGAATCCACTCTTTCGCGTAGCTGGCGTGCATGCCTTGGAACGCCCTTGGGCTAAACGGCACCATGGCGTGGGTATTCACCAACGCATTTAATAAGTTGTCGCCAGACTCATCAACGGGCAACGCTTCATCACCACTTAAACAATAGTTTTGGTGACAGTATTCCATCAGCTCAGAAACCAGAACCGAAGGCACTCGCTCGGTGTTGTCTTGGATTGAACGGCCAACATAACTGATGTAGAGCGTTTGCTGTGCAGACAACATCGCTTCGAGGAATAGGTAACGGTCATCATCTCGGCGCGAACGGTCGCCCGGCTTGGTTCTTCCCGTCATCAAGTCAAAGCCTTCTGGTGGCATGGAGCGTGGGTACACGCTGTCATTCATCCCCAGTAGACAAACGGTTCTAAACGGAATAGAGCGCATCGGCATCAGAGTACAAAAGTTCACTTGACCAGCAAGGAAGCGCTGGCTGACTCGTGTGCCAGATAATTTGTTTTGAAGGTATTGGCTGATGATCGACGGCGATAACGCATCATCAAATGCGGCATCAGCTAATTGCTCTTTGAGTTGGCTGAGCGTATCGCGAATGGATTTGAGCGCCATTTCGCCTTCTAACTCAACAGAGAAGAAATCATCCAGCAGTGAAACCAAAGTCTCTCGCCAACCATCGATAGTTTGAACATGAGAAAGTTTGCTTCGATAAGTGCTAATTTGTTGGATAAAGTGTGCCAACTTGCCCGCCAGCTCTGCGCCCATGCCTTGCACTTCGTTGTACGGAGACAAACTGCCTTGCTCGGTTTCAAACAAACCAGCGGATTCTGGCATCGCGTAGCCAAGCAACATGCGTTGAATACCAAATTGCCATGTGTTTTGACGAGTTTCCGGCAGTTCAAATTCGCGTCCGGTATTGGCATCCAACCCCCAGCGAATTCCCGATTCCTCAACCCATTGTTTGGCTTGTAAGAAATCATCTTCGCTGAGTTCAAAACGCTTTAATATCGCTGGAGTTTCCAGAAGTTCGAGTAGTTCTGATGCCAAACAGCGCGTATTGGGTAAGTTCACCAACTGCATAAATGCAGCCAGAATTGGGCTCTCTTGATCGGCGGTTCGGTCAGAAATCGAATATGGAATAAAACGCTCACCCGGCGCGTTACCAAAGACCGCCTGAATCGCAGGGCTGTAAGCGTTGATGTCCGCGACCATCACGATAATATCGCGCGGTTTTAACGTTGGGTCAGCATCGAACATCGCCAACAGTTGATCATGCAGCACTTCAACTTCGCGCATCGGGCTGTGACAAGCGTGTAGGCTCAGTGATTTATCACCCAAGCTAACCACTTGTTTGTGATGACTGTTTTCAATCTGTTGATCATCTTGATGTTCTTCAAGATTGAGAATATCCGCTTGCAATTGATGGAGCAGACTGTCGCGCTCAACATCAACAAAGGCTTCGATTTCATGAGATTCCAGCTGAGACAACAGATACATATTGTCGCGCCCGAGTTTACCCATGGATGCCAACAGACTGTTTCCGACCACATCGGTGTGCAGCTCATCGATCACATTATCTTCCAGTGATCCTTTCAGTTGCTCAGTTTCACCTTGCACTTCCGAGTGATCGTCCTGCCACACAACGTGCTGACGATGTTTCGCCGCCAAACGAGCCAGATATTTGCGATCTCGAACTTCACCCCAGTAATAACGACACGGGTTGGTGAACATCAGATGCACGTCGATGTGTTCACCAATTGCTTTTAGCGCATCCATATAGCGAGGCGGCAACGAAGAAATGCCAAAAACAAACAAACGCTTGGGTAAATGGTCAAAATTGCCGTTAAAACTCTCTAACGTGTCGATAAAGTGCTCATAAAGGTTGGCACGGTGATATGGAGACTGTCCTAATGACACAGTGTGATCATACAACGCTTGCCATAAGATCGGCTGCCACGGATGCTCATCTTCCAGCTCTGGCACACTCTGCCCAGCTTCCCAACTTGCGATCCATTCCGGACGATACACCAAGTAACCATCGAAAATATCGGCAATTTTCTCAGCCAGCTGATACAGCTTAGAGTGGTCAATGTCATCTTTGAGGTACTGCGCTAACGGCGAAAACACCTCTTGGTTGAGAAGCCCCGGAAGCAAATGCATCAACTTCCACGTCATCGCTTCTTTGTTAAACGCACTGCGTTTTGGCACGTCTGGCAATACCTGCGTAAACATTTCCCAAATGAAAGTCGCAGGGAGCGGAAAATCAATGTTCGCGGCAACACCAAACTCTTTGGCCAATTCCATTTTTAGCCACTGGGACATGCCTGGACTTTGAACCAGAATTTGTTCTTTTTCGAACGGGTTTTCCAGCGGACTGATTCGAATCAGTTCGACAAGGAGTGATTTAAGAACGTCAACTTGGTTGGAGTGATAAACAGTAAACAAATTGGGAATACCGAGCGCCGATTGAAACTGTTAGCTAGCTTAGCACAGCCCCATTTAAACCCGCAGTGATCTCGCGTTCGGAAAAAACAAAAGGTTATATATCACTCAAATAGAGTATGAATCTTCTGAATTTTCATATGTCAATCAAGTCTGACATTTCCATACAAAATGTGACATTCGTCGCAACTATTCCATAATAAAAAACACTGTTTTATACTCCCTCTACCCATAATTTATAAACAAACAAAAAGTATGTTTCGCAAACTGTCTTCCAACAGCGCTTGGCTGATTGCTTTTTTTGCTTGCTTTGCAGTGTACCTGTCGATCGCTTGTTATCCTTTTGTGTTGTCTAACAATCAGAATGAACCGCTAACCTTGTTGCAAGGTTACTATTTGGTTTCGACTCAATATGGCTGGCTGGGCTTGATCGCTCTTCCATTTATGTTGTTGAGTTTATTGCTCTCTTTTCTACCGACTCGAGCATTCAAAGGTATCGTGATCGCTATCGCGATCTGTCTATTGATCATGTTTAAAGTCGATATCCTCGTTTTTCAGCAATACAAACTTCACATCAACGCCCTATTAATCCGTATGTTTTTCGAAGGTGGCGGTGATGTCTTCGATATTTCTTGGATGAGTTGGCTTATCTTCGTCAGTGAAGTTGCCGTTCTGGTGATCGGGCTCGCCTTTACCGTTTGGGTAAGTAATAAACTGGCACAAAGCCGAGCTAAGTTCGTTTTGATCAGCGTTTGGTTTGCTGTATTGCTTAGCACGCAGATGATTCATGCGTACAAAAACGCACTTTACGACGATGAAGTCAGTCAGTTTTCGAATAACTGGCCACTTTACTACCCGCTGACGGCTCGTAAATTTATTTACAAACACAACCTAGTGGATGAGAACATTGCATCGAAGAACCGCGTAGAGTTAACCAACATTGAACGTAGCTCACTCAACTATCCGCTTGCGCCGATTCAAGTGCAAAGCAAAGAGAAACAACCCAATGTTTTGTTTATCTTGGTTGACGCGTGGCGCTACAGTGATGCGACGCCGGAAGTCATGCCAAATGTCAGTAAGTTCGCTGAAAAGACAGTGAATTTCACACAACACATGAGCGGCGGCAACTCAACTCAAGCGGGTATTTTCAGCCTGTTTTACAGCTTGCCAGCGACCTACTGGGAAAGCTTTTACGCAAGTCAACGCTCTCCTGTTTTTATGGATACGCTGCAAGCAGAAGGCTACCGCATGGGCATTTTTGGCTCAGCACCGCTCACCAGTCCGCCACTCTCTCGCACGGTATTCAAAAAAGTGTCGGATTTGACCCTGAAACAAACTGGGGAAACAGCTGTCGAGCGCGATCAGCAGATAACAGACAAGTTCATCGAGTTCCAAAAGCAGGAAAGCGACAAGCCGTACTTTGGTTTTCTGTTCTACGATGCCGCCCACGGCACGGTGTTTCCTGAACCTGAATTTGCGAAATTCAAACCATACTGGGAACGCGTTGACCACATTTTGCTCAACAACGATTTTGACGCTTCGCTTTACCACAATCGATACAAGAACTCGTTGTACTACATCGACAGCTTGATTGGTGATGTGCTGAAAAACGTCGACTTAGACAACACCATTGTGGTGATTTCATCAGATCATGGTGAAGAGTTTAATGACCATAAGATGAACTATTGGGGCCACACGGGTAATTACAGTGACGTTCAAGTGCATGTGCCTCTTTACGTGTACATGCCAAATCGTCAGCCAGAGCAAGTTGATTACCGCACGACCCATTTTGACGTCGTGCCAACCATGATGAATACGCTGTTTGACGTTCAAGGCACAACGAGTTCATACAGCGTTGGTCATAACTTGTTTGATAGCTCTGCCTCTCGCGATTGGTATATTGCAGGCAGCTACTACAACTATGCATTGGTCGGCAAAGAACTGATGCTTGTGGTCAACCCTGGCGGGCACTCTCAGCAACTGAATCGCCAGTTAAAAGTCGAGAAAGAACAGAAAGTTCCTGTCGATATCATTCGTCATTCTCTGGATGAGATGTCGCGATTTTACAAAAAAGGCTAGCGTCCAACATCGACGCCGATTGAAATAAAAAAGCCTCTTGGTTGTAAGACCAAGAGGCTTTTTCCTATCTGTTATTTAAGCGTGATGAGCGTGCATCAAGCGTGGCTGAATCAACAAGTTGTTGATGTATTGTAAGGCCACATAAGAGACAACAAATGTTGCCACAATCAACTCAAGACCAGCTAAGCCTCGCACTTGTTGAACATAGTGCGCAGCCAATCCTTGCAACTCCATCCAATTCGCCATTTTAAACAGCGCCGTCGCACCGATCACCATCGGGAAGGTAAACGCTGCATAGCCAGGGCTGAATGGCAGTCTTAACAATTTAAAGAAGGCTAAGTAGATGATGGCTGTCATCAATACCGCGATACCAAATAGCATAGCGATGATCACTGGTGATGGTGTCGCAGTGACCGTTAAGTACCCTGCCAATGATAGACTTGCTGGCGCTGCCATGATTGCCATTGTTGGTTTCGCTGCATCCGGAATTTCATGGGTGAACATGAAACGGTAAATCATCATCGGCAACATGATCGCGTACGCCACCATACCAAACATCAATGCACCTTGTGCCACTGGTGCTAACATCGGGTTGCAAGAGAAAGACACATCCGCAACGATGATACCCACAGGCGGTACAAACCAACTAGGAACCATGTGGTGCAATTCAAAATCTTTGGCGCGATGGTAAACAAAGCTCACCAAGAACACGATGTGCAAAACCACCGCAATCAGCCAAAGCGCATCGCCAGCTAATGGGTAAAAATGGCCGAGAGAGTTCGATACCACCATAGTGCCCATCGCAAATGTCGGAACCACGCTGCCCACAACCGGATGAGCAAGATCTTGTCTCAACAGATGATTATGTAGCAAAAACTTGGTTGCCAATATAGCCAACAATATGCTTGCGATACCCGCACTAATCCACTGTCCGTAGCCATGTAATTCGGCGAAGTTTTCCCAACTCCAGCCCAAGCTTGCAATACCAAGAGCCAAACCCGCCATTGGAGTTGGCGCTCCCATTACTTTTGCTTTTGTTCTTTGAATCATGATGACCTCAACCAGACTCACTCTTGATGGGACGTATAATACGCTTGCACTTCGTTCCGATATATCTAATTATTTAAAACAAACGTTCAGAATTACTTAACGGTGGGGTATGGCAAGTCACATTTCTCTTAAACAACTGAAAGTGTTTACGACGATCACGCAGCACAAAACGCTCACAGCGGCTTCTGATAGTCTCTTTTTATCGAAAGCCGCAGTGAGCATGGCACTCTCAGAATTAGAAAAACAGATCGGCCATCACTTGTTTGATCGTGTTAATAACCGACTGATTTTGAACCAAGAAGGTCAAAAACTGCTACCACTGGCGGATGAGTTACTCAACCGAGCCAAAGACATCGAGAGCATTTTCGATGGTGACCAAGCGCTATCGGGCCAACTTCGCATTGGTGCCAGCGACACCATTGGCAACCAAGTCGCGCCCTATTTGCTTAGCGAATTTCGTCAGCAAACGAACCATCGTTCTCAAAGCCTGTTCATTTCTAACTCCGCACAAATCTGCGACATGCTGACCGATTACGAGTTAGACATAGCCCTCATTGAGGGCAAAACACTTCACCCTGAATTGCAGTCTACCCAGTTTAGCGAAGATGAAATGTGCGTGATTTGCGCGCCCGATTACCCAGCCGCGCACGAAGGGCCAGTAAACTTAACCGAGCTAGAAAACAGTGAATGGATATTGCGAGAGGCAGGATCTGGTTCACGCGAATTTTTTATGCGCGTTGTCGCACCGCGCTTGGAACATTGGCATGAAGCTTTTCAGCTCAATACCACCGAAGCGTTGATCAACTCAGTATCGGCAGGGTTAGGCTTAGGTTGCTTGTCACGTTTGTCTGCAGAACCTGCTATTCGTGACGGCCGCGTAAAACTGCTCGACATGCCTTTAGATATGAAACGTCGCTTCTGGTTACTGGTTCATAAAGAGAAATATCAAAGCCCATTGCTCAAAACGTTTATCGAATTTTGCCAAGATTGGGAGCGACCAACAAACCTTCCTTTGGCGGACAAATCCGCAAAGTGAAACCAAGATAGTTTAAATGCTAGTCAGTTAGTTGTACGTGTCTCTCATTCTGAGGCTTGTCGCTAGACTTGATTGGTCAAAAACTGTATAAAAAGCCAGTATCAATACACCAAATTAGGGGACCAACCATGGCTGTAATCGTCAAGTACGTGGTAGAACGCAATGGAGAAGAGAAAATGACTTTTACCTCTAAAGCGGAAGCTGACGCATACGACAAAATGCTGGATATGGCAGACGAGTTATTCTCACTGCTGGGTAAAAGTGAACTTCTAGAAGACGAAGGTAAGCAAGAAGATCTTGCAATGTTCCTTGCGCAAAACAAAGAAGAAGTGCTTTACGCTCTTGGTGCAAAACGTAAACCTGCACCAAAAAAAGCAAAGAAGCTTGAAGCTGTTGAAGAAGATAGCGAGCAAGAAGACGCTGCATAAGCCTCTTATTTGTTTAGAAAAAACGTCGCATTATGCGGCGTTTTTTTATTCCTTCCGTTTATCTCCATATATCTCTGAGAATATAAAGAACCGATTTAATATCCCAAATTGCTCTAAATTTCATGTTGCGGATTAGTGTGACTTAGATCTAGTCTAAATGGGTCCGGTGATGGGGTGCCACCGGAATCGAAAGATTCGAACCGCTGTTAAAGCTAATGACTCCTACAGAAACGAAAACAGGTCAGCCCTGTTGGAAGTGCTTTCGCTTATGTTGTGAAAGCGAGAGTTCTGTAGTGAGCAATTCAACTCTTCTCCAACCCCGCTCCTGTTTTCTCAAAAATTAAAAAGATATCCAAAATAGTTGTTAACTCAACAAGGCGACAAACGCATGAACCTCCTGAACATAGTTTTCTATTTGATGGAGCGAATAAGAGCAGTCAACGCCGTTGAGACTGACAAATAGGCTGGATATCGTACACTGGGAAAACATTATGCAATATTCACACGAAATCCAATCAATGTGCCCGATTCAACGCGGCGAGCTTCATGCATCTGCACCGATCCCTGTTGAAGGCGCAATGATCAATCCAAAAGACGTTATCGCGATTTCTGGTCTTAGCCACGGAGTTGGCGCTTGTGCTCCTCAACAAGGCGCAGCAAAACTGACCCTTAACGTCAAAAACGGCATCATCGAAGAAGCTTTGATCGAAACGATCGGCTGTTCAGGCATGACTCAATCAGCAGCGATGGCCGCAGAAATCCTAACAGGCAAAACCATTCTTGAAGCACTGAATACCGACTTGGTATGTGATGCTATTAACGTCGCGATGCGCGAAATCTTCCTTCAATTTGTTTACGGTCGTACGCAATCTGCTTTCTCTGAAGGCGGCTTAGAAATTGGTGCGGTATTGGAAGATCTTGGTCAAACTCAACGCAGCCAAGTGGGTACTAGCTACTCAACCAAAGCAAAAGGCGTGCGTTACATGGAGTTGGCTGAAGGCTATGTAACAAAACTCGCGCTAGACGAAAACAAAGAAGTGATTGGTTACCAATATCTCAACCTCGGCAAGATGATGAAAGCCATCAACGAAGGCGTATCTGCTGCAGAAGCCGCAGACAAAGCGACGGGGACTTACGGTCGTTTTGACGAAGCCGTAACTACCATCAACCCACGCCAACAATAATTGCCACCAAGAGGAAAGAGATTATGAACACTCCAATTACTGAATCTGTACGTCGCACATTAGACGAAATGCAACTTTCTTCTCTGGAAGAGGCTTACCAATACTGTATGGATCGTGGTATCGACCCTAAAGCACTAGTGATGGACACTCAACCTATCGCGTTTGAAAGCGCTGCCGATGCCTACACGCTAGGCACTGCTTTGGCGATTTTCCGCGTAGCAAAAACAGCTGAAGAAGCTGCAAACATCATCGGTGAAGGCCTTCAAGCCTGCACAAAACCAGGCAGCGTCGCAGAACAACGCCGAGTGGGTATCGGTCACGGTGCATTGGCGGCTCGTCTATTGAATGAAGAAAGTGGCTGTTTCGCTTTCCTTGCGGGCCATGAGTCATTCGCAGCGGCAGAAGGCGCTATCAAAATCGCATTGAACGTGAACAAGTCACGAAAAAATCCGTTGAAAGTTATCCTAAATGGCTTGGGTAAAGACGCCGCTTACCTAATCTCACGCATCAATGGTTTCACTTACGTACGCACTCAGTACAACTACCAAACTGGTGAGTTAGTGGAAGTAGAACGTCGCCGTTTCTCCCAAGGTCCACGTGGTGAGATCCTTTGCTACGGGGCAGACGATGTACGTGAAGGCGTGGCTATCATGCATAAAGAACAAGTGGATGTGAGCATCACAGGTAACTCAACAAACCCGACTCGTTTCCAACACCCAGTTGCCGGTATCTACAAAGCAGAGCGTAACCGTGAAGGCATGCCTTACTTCTCTGTGGCATCAGGTGGTGGTACTGGTCGTACTCTACACCCAGATAACGTGGCGGCAGGTCCTGCATCCTACGGTATCACCGATACCATGGGTCGCATGCACGCCGATGCGCAATTCGCGGGTAGCTCTTCAGTACCAGCACACGTAGCGATGATGGGCTTCATCGGTATGGGCAACAATCCAATGGTAGGGGCAACGGTTGCACTTGCAGTAGAGGTCGGTGAGCTAAGCCTCTAAGTTGATTTATCGCTTTACTATCCAAAGCCAGTAAATCCAACAAACCCAGTGTAGGGGGAGTGACTTCGGTCCTCCCCTTATTTTTTGCGATGCCCCCTTCTCCAACTTCACTGTGTCTCTGCCCAAAATCGGTCTGATAAGGCTTTTGCGACACATTTCTCATCAGACAAACATATCTATAAAAAGACAAAAGGTATCCATCTACAGACTTTCTCCATTTCCCCTCTTTAAACTCCTCAGCACTCTCTTTATGATGACTGACAACTTAATTATTTCTTGTCAGTGAACAGACGAGACACAAGACTCAACACATGGAGATCAACTATGGCTTTCTTCTCTCTAGCCTTTGGTACGGCAACTAAAAACCGCGACGGCAAAATCATCGAAGCGTTTTTCCCAAACCCAGTTCTTAACCCAAGCGAAGCGCTTGTTAACGCACTAGCAGCAGTAGCAGGTTACGAGCAAGGCAACCAAGCTATCGAGATCTCTGCAGCACAAAGCGCAGAACTGGCTGCAGCATTTGAAGCAAACGGCGATGCAGCAAACGCATCTATCGCAGCAAAAGCAGCAGAATCAGCACAACCACTTGTACTGGTTATTCTTGCAACTGACGAGCAGCCACAAAGCGTTGCTGAAGGTTTCTTAAAACTTCAACTTATCTCTAACCGCCTAGTTCAACCACACGGTACGGTACTAGACGGCATCTTCGGTCTACTGCACAACATCGCATGGACTAACGAAGGTCCAATCGACCTACCTGAACTAGCAGAGCGTCAAATCGAAGCTCGCCTAGCGGGTCGTGCACTAAGCGTAGATTGCGTAGACAAGTTCCCTAAAATGGTGGACTACGTGGTACCAACTGGTGTTCGTATCGCTGACACTTCTCGCGTACGTCTTGGCGCACACGTTGGCGAAGGCACAACAGTAATGCACGAAGGCTTCATCAACTTCAACGCGGGTACAACAGGCGTGAGCATGGTTGAAGGTCGTATCTCTGCTGGCGTAGTGGTTGGTAACGGCTCTGACATCGGCGGCGGCGCATCTATCATGGGCACACTATCTGGCGGCGGTAAAGTTGTAGTTTCTATCGGTGAAAACTCTCTACTAGGCGCGAACGCAGGTCTTGGCTTCCCAATGGGTGACCGTTGTACTATCGAATCAGGTCTGTACGTAACTGCTGGTTCTAAAGTACGCATGCTAGATTCTGCTGGCCAAGAAGTAGAAGTAGTGAAAGCACGCGATCTTGCAGGTGTTTCTGACCTACTGTTCCGTCGTAACTCTGTAACAGGTCAAATCGAGTGTCTTGCTAACAAGAGCGCGGTTGAACTGAACAGCGAACTGCATAAAAACAACTAATTCATTCGTGAATTAGCCCTACGAAAAATCCCCCAGCAGGAAACTGTTGGGGGATTTTTTAGCTTACAGCAAAATGCGTGATTACTGATTTAAAAAGCTGACCGCTTTATCTGGGAAATCAGTAAACAAACCATCCACTTTTACTTGGTTGTAGTACACATCCATCATGCCTTCAAAGCTGTCAGTGTACGCTGGAATGCGTCCTGGATCGGCGCGGAACGTGTATGGATGCACTTGCAAGCCAGCGTCTTTTGCAGCCTTCATCAACGGCTTGATGATGATATTGTCTTTGGTTGACTTATCATCCACCAGCATCGGCTTCCAAGGTCCAATTCCTTCCGCGTAACTCGCTACTTTCTTCATTCCGTCGGCTTCGAACATCCAGTCATAACTGTATGGTGTTGCCTTGTCGCCTTTGTACACCATAGTTTCGTTCCAGTCCGTGTAAGCCATAAGCTGAACGAGCTTTAAGTCCATATCCATTGCAGGCATGAGTTCACTGTTGATGCGTTGAAGTTCATTCGCATCAAAACACTGAAGGTAGACTTTGTCGTCTTGAGAGCCGTAACCGTACTGCTTCAAGACTTTAAGTACTGCTTTAGAAATCTCCTTACCTTCATGACGATGGAACCAAGGCGCTTTAATTTCTGGGTAAATACCGATGTCATAACCCAGCGTTTTGTTTAAGCCTTGGATCAGCTCAATCTCTTCAGCAAACGTCGGCACTGTGAAATCAGATTTCCACATAGGGAATCGGGTTGGATAGCCCGCTACTTTGTTGCCTTTGTCATCGATATTAAAGCCTTCGGTAACTCGCAAGGATTTGATTTCCGCCAGAGTGAAATCAATCGCGTAATAACGACCATCTTTACGTGCACGATCAGGAAAACGCTCCGCAACATCCGTTACGCGATCGAGATAATGGTCATGCAACACGACCAACTGGTCGTCTTTCGTCATTACCACATCTTGCTCTATGTAGTCAGGTTTCATTGCGTAAGCAAGTGCTTTGGCTTCTAGCGTGTGCTCAGGCAAGTAGCCCGATGCACCACGGTGCGCAATGACAAGCGGCTTCGCAATCGCACCAGCAGAAAGGCTAAGTGCTAAAAAAGTAAGACATACTGACTTTGTTTTCATTGTTATTTCCTTGATAAAGCGAAGAGGCAGTATTCCACTGCCTCTTTAAATAAATATTACGCTAGCGCTTCCTTCTCGCGCTCTTTTTGCTCGTGGTGCGCACGCTCACCTAAGAAGGCGTACATCAAACACACGATAGAAGTAATACAAGAACCCACTAAGATGATAAAGCCACCATCCCAGCCAAAGTGGTCTACGGTGTAGCCCAAAATCGCGTTTGCGGCAACTGCCCCACCCAGGTATCCAAACAAACCAGTAAGACCAGCGGCAGTACCTGCGGCTTTCTTCGGAGCGAGTTCAAGTGCGTACAAACCGATCAGCATAACCGGACCATAGATTAGGAAGCCAATTGCAATAAGCGCCATCATATCTACTGTTGGGTTGCCCGCAGGGTTAAACCAATAAACCATCACTGCAACTGTCACTAACACCATAAATAAGATACCAGCAGGTGCACGACGACCTTTGAACAATTTGTCAGAGATCCAACCACACAATAGTGTTCCTGGAATGCCAGCCCATTCGTATAAGAAATAAGCCCATGACGATTTATCTACCGAGAAATCCTTCGCTTCTTTTAGGTAAACAGGTGCCCAGTCCAGTACGCCGTAACGAATTAGGTAAACAAATGCGTTTGCAATTGCAATCGACCAAAGAAGTTTGTTGTTGAAGACGTATTTGAAGAAGATTTCCTTCGCTGTCATTTCTTGTTCATGGGACTTGTCATAGTCATCTGGGTAATCGTCTTTGTATTCTTCAATAGGAGGCAGACCACAAGACTGAGGGGTATCGCGAACCGTCATCCAAACAAACACAGCAACTAACGTGGCGAAAAATGCAGGAACATAAAATGCAGTGCGCCAATCAT
The DNA here is from genome assembly GCF_033338695.1 of Vibrio sp. Vb1166. Classification (NCBI taxonomy): domain Bacteria; kingdom Pseudomonadati; phylum Pseudomonadota; class Gammaproteobacteria; order Vibrionales; family Vibrionaceae; genus Vibrio; species Vibrio sp. Vb1166. The sequence goes on from NZ_JAWOTE010000011.1 coordinate 136,996, forward strand.
CATTAAATGCCCACAGGCCAAGAATAAATAGTGGACCAATCAAACCGCCACCCACGTTGTGCGCCACGTTCCAAACCGAAACGATCTCACCACGCTCTTTACGTGACCACCAGTGCACCATGGTTCGGCCACAAGCAGGCCACCCCATCCCTTGGAACCAACCGTTTAAGAAAAGCAAAATGAACATCGCAGTGACGCTACCAGTCGCCCATGGCATAAAGCCAAAGCAAAACATCACTAATGCAGACATCAATAGGCCGCCACTAAGGAAATAGCGAGGGTTGGAGCGGTCTGAAACGCTGCCCATTAGAAACTTAGAGAGACCATATGCAATGGAAACAGCTGCCAAGGCGACACCTAAGTCTCCGCGGCTAAAGCCTTGCTCGATAAGATAAGGCATCGCCAAACTGAAGTTTTTACGGACTAGATAGTAACCGGCGTAGCCAACAAAGATACCGATAAAGAGTTGCCAACGGAGGCGAGAGTAGGTGCTATCGATGCTGCCAGGGGACAGACGATCAATGTGCGCCTTAGGTTTGAATATTCCAAACATAGGAACCTCATTATTTTGTATGCGATGGTAAAAACACAAAAGGAGCGAACGAAACAAAATAAATCTTCGTTCGAAAGTTCATGAATTGTATGGAGTTAGGATTTTATTTCTGTGACAAATGTTGCACATGGATTAAATATAAGTAAATACAGTAAATTATATGAGCATTAATTAGATCATCGTTCAACTTTACTCAAGATTCGTTAATATGAAACTGATATTCAAACCTCTCACTTGAGCATTCCAATTCGAAACCTTTGAAACAAAGGCTCGAATTAGAACATAAACTAACCGTAAAAAGGGCGATTTACGCCTGCCCTACTCGCTCCGAACCAACTAATAACTAAAAAGCTGAAAAACGATCACGTTTAGCATCAAACGAAATAAAAAAAACAATTTTTATTTGAATACAAGCCGAAGCAATGATTCACAAACACAAGACATTAACAGCGTTTATTCTCTTCTCAACTCATCCTATTGGTACCAATGGGATGACGATTTTTTCTAAAAGTCCAAACATGACAGCGTATTTTTTATATCACTGCTATCCCTTGATACATTTGACATTCCGCTACTCCTTTAGGGTTAATTGCTACACAAGTTCTGTGCAATAAGTCTCCAAGCACGTAGCAGCTTCACAAAACTCCTCTTACCAGTTGTGCATTCTTTTTCACATCGGTAATTTGAGCGCTCTCAACACTGGCCTCGTGACAAATAAATTATTTTCGTTGTGTTCTTTTCCGGTTAAAAGATGCGCCATTTAACAAAAACGAAGACTTTGATTAACAAATTCATGCTCAAACGCTCACTTTTAGCGCTCGTTTATTTTCGTAAACGTTTATATATGCACAATAGTATCGTGCTAGACAGGCAAAAATGATCAAAGGACTTTTAACATGACAACGAACAAACACCCCTCTCTGCTCGGAGAATGTTTGGCCGAGTTTATCGGTACAGGACTACTTATTTTCTTCGGCGTAGGCTGTGTTGCAGCCTTAGTTCTAACAGGCGCATCATTTGGACAATGGGAAATCAGTATTGTATGGGGCTTCGGTGTCGCCATCGCTATTTACTGTACGGCTGGCGTCTCTGGTGCACACATCAACCCTGCCGTTACCATCGCACTTGCTATGTTCCATGGTTTTGATAAGGCGAAAGTGGTGCCATACATTATCGCTCAAATGCTTGGGGCATTCTGTTCTGCTGCATTGGTATACAGCTTATACAGCAACCTTTTCACCGACTACGAAATCGCTCATAACTTCGTTCGCAGCAGCCAAGATGCACTAGCAACTGCTGGTATCTTCTCAACCTATCCGCATGCCTCCCTCTCTTTCTTTGGTGCTTTTGCTGTGGAATTCGTTATCACTGCTGTGCTGATGTTTGCGATTCTGGCTCTGGGCGATGAAAATAACGGCGCAGCACGTGGCGCAATGAACCCTCTATTGATCGGTATTTTGATTGCCGTCATCGGTGGTTCACTTGGCCCACTAACAGGCTTTGCGATGAACCCTGCTCGTGACTTTGGACCGAAGCTGTTCGCTTACTTCGCAGGTTGGGATTACGCTCTGACAGGTGCTAAAGACATTCCTTACTTTATCGTGCCTTTACTTGCTCCGATTGCAGGTGCGTGTTTTGGTGGTTGGTTGTATCCAAAAGCGATTGCCGCTTACCTTCCACAACAAGGCCACGGTTGTACGATTCCAAACCAATGTGAGACGGAAGAAGAAACAGAAGAAGCTAGAGCTTAAAACTGACGTAACTCGAACATTTACTAAAATATAAATAACGAAACAAAAGGATTCTTACCATGACTGAGCAAAAATACATTGTTGCCCTGGACCAAGGTACAACAAGCTCTCGCGCAGTGATTCTTGATCACGATGCGAACATCGTAAGCGTCGCGCAACGCGAATTTACTCAGATTTATCCAGAAGCTGGTTGGGTTGAACATGATCCAATGGAGATCTGGGCAACACAAAGCTCTACCTTAGTAGAAGCTCTAGCTAAGTCTGGCATCCGTAGCGACCAATTAGCGGCTATCGGTATTACTAACCAGCGTGAAACGACCATCGTCTGGAATAAAGAAACAGGTAAACCCGTTTACAATGCGATCGTATGGCAATGTCGCCGTACTGCTGATATCTGTGAAGATTTAAAAGCACGCGGTCTCGAAAACTATGTACGTGACAACACTGGTTTGGTGCTTGACCCTTACTTCTCCGGTACCAAAGTTAAATGGATTCTGGACAATGTTGAAGGCGCACGAGAAGACGCAGAAGCAGGCAAGCTGTTGTTTGGTACTGTCGATACTTGGTTAGTTTGGAAGATGACTCAAGGTCGCGTTCACGTAACCGACTACACCAACGCATCACGTACCATGCTGTTTAACATCAACGATCTATGTTGGGATCAAAAAATGTTAGATGAGCTTGGCATCCCAGCATCTATGATGCCAGAAGTGAAGCGCTCATCGGAAATTTACGGTAAAACCAACATCGGTGGTAAAGGCGGTACTCGTATTCCTATTTCTGGAATCGCAGGTGACCAACAAGCGGCGCTTTACGGCCAAATGTGTGTTGAAGCGGGTCAAGCGAAAAACACTTACGGTACGGGTTGTTTCTTGCTAATGAATACTGGCCAAGAAAAAGTCACTTCGACACATGGTCTTCTAACAACTTTGGCTTGTGGTCCTGCAGGCGAACCAGCTTATGCACTTGAAGGTGCCGTATTCATGGGTGGAGCTTCTATCCAATGGCTACGTGATGAATTAAAAATCCTAAACGGTGCAGAAGACTCTGAATACTTCGCGACAAAAGTGGATACATCAAACGGCGTTTATGTCGTGCCTGCATTTACTGGTTTAGGCGCACCATACTGGGATGCCTACGCACGTGGCACGATTGTCGGCCTTACTCGCGGCGTGAATTCAAACCATATCATCCGTGCAACATTAGAAGGCATCGCTTATCAAACTCGTGACGTACTGGATGCGATGCAAGCTGACTCAGGCATTAAGCTTGCGAACCTTCGCGTCGATGGTGGTGCAGTAGCGAACAACTTCCTCATGCAATTCCAATCCGATGTATTGAACACAGAAGTACACCGCCCTCAAGTAACTGAGGTTACCGCTCTTGGTGCAGCCTACCTTGCCGGCCTTGCCGTTGGTTACTGGGATAGCATTGATGAGTTGCAGAATAAAGCGGTACTTGATCGCACCTTTGAGCCACACGATGATGAAGAAAAACGCAATCGTCGTTACAAGGGCTGGAAACGTGCAGTGAAATGTGCACAAACCTGGTCTGAACTTCACGACGAAGAAGATTAATCTCATCTCCATAAGAAAAAAAGAGCGCCATTTGTGCGCTCTTTTTGCGCTTTATCCCCGATTCCTGAACTCGCTTACTTCTCACAACGAGCAAATTCGAGCACAATAGAGCTTCGAATTTGAAGCATTGGCCGTTACCAATGCACAAGGGAGTGGTAAGTGAAGCAAATACCTCGACACCAGCAGATTGTTGAGCTGGTGAAAAAACAAGGCTATGTCAGCACGGATGAGTTGGTAGAAAGATTCAATGTCAGCCCACAAACCATCCGACGCGATCTCAATGAACTCGCCGATGACAACAAAATTCGTCGTTATCACGGTGGAGCCACTATTCCTCTCAGTTCTGAAAACACATCTTACAACACGCGTAAAGCGCTCAACTTCAATGAAAAAGATGTCATTGCAGACGAGGTAGTCAAACACATTCCAGATGGTGCCACACTATTCATCGATATTGGCACTACACCAGAAGCAGTTGCGCGAGCGCTCAATAAACACCATAAACAGTTGCGTGTTGTCACCAACAACATCAATGTTGCGACCATTCTTTTCCCTAACCCTGAAATCAAAGTCATCTTAGCGGGTGGAGAAGTCCGCAGCAGAGACGGCGGTATTGTTGGCGAGGCTACCCTCGATTTCGTTAAACAGTTCCGTCTCGACTTTGGTATTCTCGGCATTAGCGGTATCGACTTCGATGGCTCGCTATTAGACTTTGATTACCACGAAGTCCGGGTAAAACAAGCGATCATTGACAATAGCCGTAGTGTATTTCTGGCCGTAGACCACACCAAGTTCGGGCGCAATGCTATGGTGAAACTAGGCAATATTGCACAGCTCAACATGATCTTTACCAATAAGCAGCCACCAGAAGAAATCTTGTCAATTTTGAAGGAAGCTTCTATCCCACTTGAAGTGGTTGAAGCTAACGAATCAAACTCCGAAAACGAGTAACGTCAATCGTATAATTCCCCCTCAAATGACCTCTGTCTTAATTAGACAGAGGTTTTTTTGTGTCTAAATCACACAAAACGCTCACAAACGAAAATAATAGATGATCACAAACGAAACCTGAGCTAGGATTACATTATGTTCTAAAATGCTCGTTCGCTCACCAAGAGGTCAAATTTATGAGTATACAAAATAATGCTTCCACTACTAGCTCATCCACTACCTTAGACTTGATCGTAATCGGTGGCGGCATTAACGGAGCTGGTATTGCGGCAGACGCAGCAGGCCGAGGTTTGAGTGTTGGCTTATATGAAGCAAATGACTTCGCATCTGCGACTTCTTCAGCAAGTTCTAAACTGATACACGGCGGTTTACGCTACCTTGAACACTACGAGTTTCGTTTAGTTTCGGAAGCGCTCGCAGAGCGTGAGGTTATTCTTCGTAAAGCACCACACGTCGCATTACCAATGCGTTTCCGTTTACCGCATCGCCCATTCCTACGCCCAGCTTGGATGATTCGTTGTGGCCTTTTCCTTTACGATAACTTGGGTAAACGTACGACGCTGCAAGGCAGTAAAACCGTCAACCTTGCGAAATCTGGCTTGCTAAAACCAGAAATGAAAACGGGTTTCGAATACTCTGACTGTTGGGTTGATGATGCACGTTTAGTATTACTGAACGTTCTTGCGGCTCGCGAAAACCATGCTGAAGTACGTAACTACTGCCGCGTGGAAAAAGCACACCGTGAAGGTGGTATCTGGCACGTTACTATTCACGATGTGATGACAGACCAACGTTTCGAACGTAAAGCGAAAGCGTTAGTCAATGCTGCGGGGCCTTGGGTAAAACAGTTCTTTGATGATGGATTAGAGCAAGCCTCTCCTCGTAACATTCGCTTAATCAAAGGCTCGCACATCGTTGTTCCTCGTATCCACAACGAACCGCAAGCCTACATCCTTCAAAACAAAGACAATCGCATCGTGTTTATGATTCCTTACTTAGATAAGTTCTCAATCATTGGTACAACAGATGTGGAATACAAAGGTGACCCACGTGAAGTGTCGATCTCAGATGACGAAGTCGATTACCTCATTGATATCGTAAACCAACACTTTGTCCACCAGTTGACTCGCGAAGATGTAGTTTGGACATACAGCGGTGTTCGTCCTTTATGTGACGATGAATCTGACTCTCCGCAAGCAATCACACGAGACTACACGCTAGAGCTCGATGCGGAATACGACCATGCACCTCTGCTTTCTGTTTTTGGTGGTAAGTTAACGACCTACCGTAAGTTAGGTGAAGCAGCAATGAAGAAACTTGCTCCGTTCCTACCTGAAATGGGTAAAGACTGGACGGCCAACCAAACCCTTCCTGGTGGTAACTTCAGCTGTAGTCGTGAACAATTAGCTAAACAAATTCACGCTAAATACACTTGGGCGCCAGAAGCATTGATTCTTCGTTATGTCACACAGTTTGGTACCCAAACCTGGAACTTAATGGAAGGCACAACAAGTGAAGCTGACTTAGGACAAACGTTCTCGGCACAAGCAGGTGGTGTTTACCAACGTGAGATCGATTACTTAATGAACCATGAAATGGCAATGACCGATGAAGACATTTTATGGCGCCGTACTAAGCTTGGTCTTTACATGAACGAGGAAGAAAAACAGGCCTTAACGGACTATTTAAAGAAAAAGCTACAACAGAAAGTGGTTAATCTTTCTCAAGTTGGCTAACAGCTCCCCTCCCTCCCCCACAATAAAGCCTGCTTAGTTGCAGGCTTTTTGTTTTGTTGTTTAAGCACAACACCTTGGTGCGCTCCACTCGATTGCAAATAAGAACAACTATTCATAGACATTTGGCGTTAAATACAATCATACTCATTTGAAAAATAATGCATCAATGACTTCAGAGTACCGTACTCAGAGTATTGCCTCTGTATGGCAATGCAATTCTCGCGAAAGAAGTATCTTGAGGTTATTTTGGTATCGGCTCAAACAAGGAAAAGAAAATGGGTTTTATGATTGAACATTGGGACTTCTCAACCCCAGAAGCAACTCAACAATCCACCACGGCAGAGCAAATTCAAGCTAAGCATTGGTACCATTGCGAACGGCTGCATCCTGATATTCGTGGTTGGCTGGAGCAGAACCAAGTACCTCGAGCTACGGTTGATCATCTATTAGCCGACGAAAGCCGACCATCTTTCCATCCTTTGGATGACGAGAACTTCATGTTGATTTTACGAGGCGTCAATATGAACGGCAATGCATCACCAGAAGATATGCTTAGTATTCGAATTCTCTACTTTCAAGGCGCACTCATTTCAACTCGTAAAATTCCATCACGCGCGATCATGGAGATTCGCCAAGCATTAGCGGAACACAAAGGCCCAAAAAGTCTTGCCAGTTTACTTCATCAGATCATTGAAGGATTAAACAGTAAAATAGACATTTACCTTGATACGATTGAAGAAACACTAAACCAGTTCGACGTGAATGATGAGTCGACGTACAAACATATGGCGACTCAAAAAGCACTGATTTCTATCAAGCGTTTTATTCGCCCTCAGCAGTACGCTATCCGTGATCTTGTGGAGTCAGAATCAGAATTGATTGCTTTGAGACCTCATCAATATCGCTTCGCACACAATAATATTACGCGCATAAATGAAACACTTGAGTTTTATCTTGGAGAAGTGGCGCTTTTCCAAGAAGAGATCAAACATCATCGTGATGAGAAAACCAATAAAAACAGTTACCTGTTTACTTTGGTAGCAACGATTTTTCTACCAACCAGCTTCTTAACAGGTTTACTCGGTATCAATGTTGGTGGAATGCCAGGCGTGGATTCCACCATGGCATTCACCTGGTTCTGCATCGCCTTAATTGTCATTTTTGGTCTAGAGTGGTGGCTATTTAAACGCTTGGGGCTCACGAATAAAGCGGACGACGAAGACGAATAAACACTAAACCTATAAAGAACAAAAACCAAAAGAGGAGCACGCGGCTCCTCTTTTCTCTACTCACATTAGAATCTTATCCGGGGTGACCATCCACACGAGGGGTCACAAGCATCACACCAAAGCGCCACACAAATAGCCCAAACGCAACAATCCATAATCCACCGCTGATATCAATCCACAGTATCATGTTCGCTGGATCAAAGATCACGGCGAAACTGCGAACCAAAGCTGCCGCGGTAATCGCTGCAAACGCAAGGCTCATGTTTGGCCCTTTGTAGATCATGCGACCAGTATGTCCCATCGTCACCCGTGTAATCATCGCTAAAATCAAACCGCCTAACGCACCTATCGCAAACAGGTGAATGAGGTTATGGCTGGCAAATGCATCTCCCCAGACGCCTCGCAAAATTAAGCTTAGTGGTAAACACAAATACGCAGCATGCAGCGACCATACTAAAGGCTCGTTCAGGGTTAACCAAGGTTTCCAGCGAACAAAACGCACCAACTGAGCAACACCTGCAAATAGCATCAAACGACTACCTAGTTCTGCAAACGTCACAGGGAAAAAGCTCAGCACAAATAGCATTACCAATGGCAAGTTCGCGAACCACTCTAACCAAGCCAATGGTTGCGCTTTTTCGAAATTAAATCGACGCGCAGTAAAAAATGGAATTACACGTCCGCCCATCACTGACAACAGCAAGGTAAACCACCACAGCATTGCTTGCCACACCGCTGAAGAGCTAAAGGGCGGCATACCTTTTATCGTTGCGTAGCTTGCAAAGTTCGCAAAGATGGCTAAAAGAAACAGTGGAACGAAAAACAAATTACGCCAACCTTTGGCTCGATACACACGAATGCCCACCTCATAGGCGACAAACAGTAAAAATACCGCTTCGATACTGCTGGTTAACCATAACGGTGCTGGTGTCCAAAGCAATATGCGGGGCACTAACCACAAGCCAAATAAAGCCAGAAGCATGTAATGCTTGGTACCATTAATGCCAGTCCAGTTTTGTACCGCGGTCAGTACAAAGCCAACTACAATGGCCATCGAAAAACCGAACAACATTTCATGTACGTGCCACCACAATGCAGGCACGGCTAATGCGTTTGGCTGTCCGCCTTGGAACATCCACACCCACAACGCAATCGCAACAATGGCGTAAATCGACCCAAACAGAAAAAACGGCCGAAAGCCTAATCGCAGCCATGCGGGGATTTTTTCTTCTACTTTTTTATCGGTGATATTCAGCATTATCTTGCCCTCAAGCGTCTCTCGATGCTGGTTAACTCAACTACATATTGATGCTACCATAAACATGTATAAAAAATACATGTTTATAATTAAGATTATACTTAAGAGGTAAAGTTGTGCTTCAGAGGCGGGTTAGGTATAAACATGAGAGGCACAACTATCAGTTAAGGGATGCAACGACAATGTACATATTTGGCTATGGCAGTTTGATTAATTCTGCGTCGCGTAAGTTAACCGGACAAACGGGAGAAGCCATTCCCGTCATAGCACATGGGTTGGTTCGCTACTGGGGGAAGATTGACGACAGCTACAGCCTCTCTCCATTAGTGGTGAACCAAGGCGATGGACAGGTTAATGGCGTTTTACTCGAAGTAAATGAAGAAGCGCTCGCAGAATTCGACCGCCGTGAGCGAGGTTATCATCGTATTCAACTTCAGCCAGATCAAATCGAAACAGATGCGAGTTTTAACCAAGAACATGACATTTGGGTTTACGTAAAAGACGAGCCACTACCACCATGCGAAAAGAGCCCAATCATGCAAAGTTATGTTGATACCGTACTGGCAGGTTGCTTGGAAGTTTCCCACGCGTTTGCAGAGCATTTTGTGCGTCACACCATTGGCTGGCAACACGCGAAAGAAAATGACCGCCACCAACCCAAATATGGCAACCTTGCAGGCGTACAAGATCACCATTATGAGTTGATTGATAATCTAATAAAAAAAGGAGCCTAACGGCTCCTTTTTAGTATCTATGTTTTGCTTACGCGAGCTTAAAACTTGTAATCAACACCAACGTACAGGCTGTCAAAATCAAAATCTTCGCTGCCACCGTTTTCGGCATCAATACTTACCGAAGAAGCACGGTAGCCACCAGATACAACCAAACCTGAAGCGAACTCATAACCAGCCTCAACACCGTAGTTAAAGCCTACATCACGACCATCATCGGTAACAGTGCTAGATGATTTCACTTCATAAGAAACACTCATTACACCAAGGCCAGCAATCGCACCAACATAGAAGCCTGTACCTGCAAATTGGTATTTAGGCTTCGCATTGAAATTGAACGCAGAAGCATCAACACTAAATTTAACCGGCCACCCCATGTAAGAAAATGTTTCTTCAAAGTCGCCAAAGTATATGTACTCACCTTCAAAAGCTAGTTTGAAGTTTTCTGAATATTGAAGCTCTTTACCTACAGCAAGGCTAAGACCTGTCGCAGAAAGATCTTTTGACAAGCTTTTAACTTTAAGATCTGAATTTACCAAATCAGCACCAACATACCAGTTACCTTTTGCTTGAACTGATGCTGAAGCAACCACTGCACCTAAAGCCAATAATGGCAATACTTTTTTCATTATAATTTCCTAATTTTTCATACTGTTAGACAGCTTTTAAAAGCGCGGAGATTATAAATAGAGTTGAATACTTTCCTATTGATTTGTTTATAAAATGAGACACAAAACATAAACATGAACAATAAAACGTTTGCTTGATTAAACTCTAAACAGCTCGAGTCCTATTAAGTACTAGAGTTACCACAAGTAGCAAGTTTCCAAACCAGTCGCGTTTTTCAGTATTTTTACAGCAATATAATCCTTACGTTTACGGCTTTATTTATTACTCAATAGAGTCTATTTCATGAAAACAATTTGGCTTGATATGATGATTTAAAGTGTTTAGGACTGTCTTACTAAAGGTTTGTGCATATCTAAGTAGCTGTTTAAAATAGTCAGATTATTGAGCTCACACTTGGGCAGTGCCAACGGGAAATTTACATGGCAAAGCTAAAAGATATCGCCATTGAAGCAGGCGTCTCACTTGCAACCGTATCGCGGGTTTTGAACAACGACCCAACGTTGAGCGTTAAAGAAGAAACCAAATACCGCATTTTGGAAATTGCAGAAAAACTGGAGTACCGCACCAGTAGCTCGAAGAAAGGCATCAAAGAAGCTAAGCAAAAACATCACTTTTTAGCCTTATATAACTACAAACAAGAAACAGAGGTGAATGACCCTTACTACTTATCAATTCGTCATGGGATTGAAACGCAATGCGACAAATTAGGTATTACGCTAACCAATTGCTATAACAGTGAAATTGATGTTGAAACGAAAAAGATAACAGGTGTCCTTTTAGTCGGAAATGTCGACCAAAAGGTAGTAGATAAATTACCTAAACGTCTAGCCGATAGCATTTGCTACATAAACTTTTCAGATCCAACCTGCCCTTATGATTGCGTTGATGTCGACCTTATTCGAATCAGTAGGCAAGTAGTTGATTTCTTTGTACAACGAGGCCACCGCCGCATCGGTTATATTGGCGGTCAAGACAAGCACGACGCAGCTGACACTCGTGAAAATGTGTTTTTGGACTATGGCTATCTAAAAGGCGTGGTCGCAGAACATGATATACACTATTGTGCCTGCTCTAGTTTGTCCGGTTATAACTTAGCGAAAGAGATGCTAGCCAAAGGTGACTTCCCGAAAGCAGTATTCATTGATTCAGACTCCATCGCGATTGGCATAGTACGTGCAATCCATGAATTTGGCTTAAAGATACCAGAGGATATTACGCTGATTAGTATGAATGATATTCCTACTGCTCGCTTTACCTTTCCGCCGTTGTCTACAATTCGTATTCACTCTGAGTTGATGGGAACTCAGGGAGTGAACTTACTAGTGGAAAAATACCGAGATGGACGCTTACTCCCTCTTCATGTATACGTTCAAACAGAGCTTAAACTACGTGGTACAACTCAATGATACCTTTTCCATTAATCTCTTTTATGAATTAAATCTGGAACATCCCCCCCTAACCCAAGATATTCATTTTGCACAATCAGTACTGTTTCGGCGTAACGCCGATAACTCAGCGGGTAGTAAGAAGTTCAACAACAAATCACTCTAAGCACCATGAGTGCCCCAAATGTTTATCATTTAGAGGTGATGGTCGAAGAAACCAACTCGCGTAGCCAAATGCCTTTGTCTTCATTGTTTCGGCTGGAATGCCACAGCATGGCAATATCAAAATCCGCAACGGCGATCGGCGGCTTAACAGTAATGAGATCGTCCGAAAAGCCCTCCGCCAACGCCATTTTTTCTGGCACGATGGCAATGAGATCGCGCTTTTTCAATAGATGCCGAATAGTGAGAAAGTTGCGCGACGCCACGGTGACTTTGCGGCTCAAGCCATGTTCTGCGAGCTTTTGGTCTACTTGTGTCTTTAAGCTCCCATCGGGACTTACCAGAGCTTGCTCGATGTTCGCGAACGCTTCCAGAGACAGCTGTGTTTCCCCTTTCAACACCTGTTTATCACACATGCACACGTGTTTTTCGGTGTACAAGTACAAGCTCTCAAAGTTGTCATCCAACACCGGCATGCTGCCAATAATGACATCGAGCTTTTCGTGCTCAGTTAATGCCACGTAGTTGCTACGATTGACGTTAATAAAACTGATCTGCGCCTCTGGGGCGCGCTGGCGTATTTCGTCATAAAGCCGAGGAGCAAAGATAAACTCGGCATAATCCGTTAACCCGATGCGACATACACCCGCGTAATTTTCAGGTTGGAAGGCAGACTTAGTGAGCAAGTCTTTGGCGATAGAATCCAACAAGTGATGCACCGTTGGCGCGATGTGGTGAGCGTGCTCGGTGGGCTCCATATTGTGCCCTTTTCGCTCAAAAAGCGGGTCGTCAAACAACAACCTTAAACGAGACAAACTATGACTCATCGCCGACTGGCTAACGTAACTTTTCTCTGCCGCGACGCTAACGCTTCGATAGCGATACAAGTAGGAAAACGTCACCAATAAGTTCAAGTCAATGTTGCGCCACTGAATGTCCTCTTTCACTCCAACATCCTCATCCCATTTCATTCATAGATGAAATTAAAATCATCAATTTGAGTCATTTTAGAGCATTCGATAAATTAGCAACAATGCTTTTTAGATAAACAGGCTCGACATGTTCACCATATTCAAAACTTTTTTCTGGCTGGGTTGGTTCAGCTTCGGCGGCCCGGCGGCTCATATTGGTTATTTTCGCCAAACATTTGTTGAGAAACTGAAATGGCTTGATGACAGCGAGTACGCGCAAATTGTCGCGCTCAGTCAGTTTTTGCCGGGACCGGGCTCAAGCCAAGTTGGCTTTGCTTTAGGCTATAAACGTGGCGGTTTAGGTGGCGCATGCGCAGCATTTGTCGGATTCACGCTTCCTTCAGTGGTCATCATGTTGGCGCTGGCGATGGTGAGCAGCCAAATCACCGACACCGCAGTGTTCCAAAACATCGTTCACGGCCTAAAACTGCTCGCAGTCGTCGTCGTGGCGGATGCGACTTGGGGCATGTACAAAAACTTCTGCCAAAGCAAACTGACCGCGGGTTTGTGCATCGCGACTGCGATTGCGTTGCTGGTGGCACCAAGCATCATGACGCAAATGTTCGTGTTGATCGCAGCAGGTTTTGTCGGAATGCGATATCTGAAGAAAGACTCCGCGCCATCAGCCGAGTCGTTTAAACCGTCTATCGCGGCATTGGCTCTATTTGCGATGCTTTTACTCGGCTTACCGTTAGTGGCTCATACGTTACCTTTGCTTGGGCTGTTTAGTGATTTTTTCCAAGCTGGTAGCTTAGTGTTTGGTGGCGGTCATGTGGTTCTGCCGCTTCTGCAAAACATTGTTGGCGACCAGCTCAGCCAAGATGCATTTTTAACAGGCTACGCCGCTGCACAAGCTGTACCAGGGCCAATGTTCACCTTTGCGACTTTTATCGGTTATGAGCTTTCGGATACGCCAATTTTAGGTGCGCTGATCGCAACGCTTGGCGTATTCCTCCCAGGGTTTCTTTTACTACTTGGCGTTCTTAAGAACTGGCAAGCACTGGCAGGAAAACCGCTGGTCTCCGGCGCCATCAACGGTGTAAATGCCTCGGTAGTAGGGTTACTACTCGCGGCACTTTACCAGCCAGTATTTAGCAGCGCAGTTGTTGCTCCCATCGACATGGCGTTAGTGGTTGCAGGTTTTTATCTACACAAAAAGATCAACCTATCGGTGCTATGGATGATCGTGTTTTTTGTGGCAGCAGGCCTTGTCACGGGCATGATTTAGCCTGCTGATACACCAACTATTGAATCTAGATAAACCACGGGCACTCAAATACGAGTGCCCTTGCTTAGATTAGATAGTGAAAACGGAACAGACCCCGATAAAAAGAGCATCACAAATTGTGACTTAACTTCTCTCGGTTAAGCCATTGTTCATTCTTACCAACTTAACTGCATCATGACGAGAATGGACATCGAGTTTTTTGTACAACTTGTATATATGGCTTTTCACTGTACTTTCAGATAAAAAAAGTCTTGAAGCAATTTGTTGATTTGAAATGCCGTACACAAGTAGCTCTAGAATCTGTTTTTCTCTGCATGTTAACTCATCATGCTGCTGTTCTTCGGACAAATTTGCATGCCGATAATTGAGGACTAACTTCTCTAGGTACATTCTTGGTAGCCACAACCCACCTTTCAGTACGTATTCCGCGCCATCACATATATGTGTCACTGATGCACTTCGGAGCAAAATTCCTTTTAACAACTTCCAATGCAGTAAGTCCGTTTGTACTTTTTCACAAGGGACGTTGTGAAGCATAAAGGACCACCCAAATAGATCAAAATCTGGTAACTTTCCTTGCACTTCAAGCTGACGCATAAAATCGTAATCAATAAACATCAAATCGATACTGAGTGAGTGACTTCTGAACACCACTTCATCTGGTTGCATTATCTTTACATCGACATCATGAATGGAAGATAGTTGTTTTTTTATTAAGTTACTTTGTAAATTACTCTCAGCTAGCAGTATCAAGTGCTTCTTTTCCATAGTCCCACCACATTAACTTACCTGTTTCACCAACCCCCGTTAGAAAATTAATTGGGGATAGCAAAGAGAATTTATCTTCATTTTAAGTAGAAAATATAGCACTTCAGAATGATATCGCATTGCTTTTCAGCACCGAAAAAGACTTAAAAAGTATGAACCTGTTGTGTTTTTATCCATACTTTTCAACCTGTGTTAGCATAAGGATATGATTTATAATATTAAATAATAAAGATAATAATTGGATAAAATACCATTTATAAAAAATGGATGACTGCTCCGCTCAGTGCAATAGAACGAATTACTTCTTTATATTGGCTTCATTTCATACTTGATGAGTACTTAAAGTAAATACAAAAAATAACATTATGATTATGTTATTTTTTTCTTTAACACCTTAAAGAGACGCACCTAAATACTCCCTTCCAGCCTGAATCATTCTCAATAATGAGAACAGCTTTCACTGATCCTTTCTTATAATTTCATCGCTTCCCACAACATTTGAAGGAAGCAGCAAGAAGTTAAGTGCAGTCATTTTTAATCAGGAATAACAGGAAATGGAGTAATCGTTATGACTCTAAACAAAACAGGGCTTGCTTTAGCAATGTCAGCAATTTTATTTAGTGGCTCTCTAATCGCGAATGAGATCGATGATGGAGACGACAACATGCAATGGACTGACAGCGCTAATACCGATATCGGTTTATCTGGCAGCTTCAATGATAACAGTGACAATAGCGCATCTCTCGGTGTTGGTGATAGCTTCAACGACAACAGCGATAATAGTGCGTCACTAGGTATTGGTCATAGCTTCAACGACAACAGCGACACTGACAACAGTGCAACTCTTGGTGTTGATGACAGCTTTAATAACAACAGCGACAACTCAAACTCGAGCACTAACACAGCTCAAAGCCACAACGACAATAGTACGTCTAACGCTAACGACAACAGTACCAGTGCTGATCTTGATGTGAGCCTAAATAGTGATAGTAGTGATTCAAGTACTAACACAAATAGAAGCCACAACGACAACAGCGACTCTAGTACTACTGTAAGACGTAGCAACAACGACAACAGTGACTCTAGTATCAACAGTAGCTTTAACGATAACAGCGATAATCGTAATCAAAGCGACAACCGTAACCAGAGTGATAACCGTAGCTACGCTGATTCAAGCACAACAAACTCGAACAGCTTTAACGACAATAGTAACTATCAAAGTGACTCGAGCTCAACAAATGTTGATAGCTTCAATCAAGTCCATATGGATACAGATATGGTTGTTGCGAGCTCAAGCCTAATGGGTGGTGTTACAGGTGCATCAGTTATTTATGCAACTAACGCGGATGATACTCGAGTTCGAGTTGAAAACATGAACACCCTTGGTGGTCTTGGTGGTGCAGCTGGTATTACTACCGTTGGTCAGAATGCTGGTTCAAATTCACTTGTACAACAATCTGTTACAACTAATGCAAGTGTGTTTACTGGGGGTGAGTAACCGACTAGTAGGAGAAAGCGATGCGTTTGGCAATCTGTACTTTGAGTATGATAGTTGCCTGCACTGCACTCGCTGATGACATTGCATTATCTGGCGGAGAAGTTAGCTTGGATATCATGAATGAATCAAGAGGTGGACAAAATGTTGAACTCGACTTGGTTTATGCAGAATCAGATATCAATGGTATTTCGTCAGATAATGTCGCGTCAAACACCGTGAGTGGTAACAATATACTATCAAGTGGAGCGTTCGCAGACAGTTCGGGTATATCCAACGTAATTCAGAACAGCGGAAACAACGTTTTAATCCAGAACTCTACCGTCGTTAACCTGACACTCAAGTAAACAATATGAAAGTATTAAATAACTTAATTTGGCTGATGCTCGTTTATTCAGCATCAGCCATTTCATTAGAACTGCTACCTTACCGAGCACATTACTCTGTTCCTGTTAAAAGCTACAAAGAAATAGTGTTCGGTGATGTTTTTCGCCAACAGTATGACTTCAGCTGTGGCTCTGCCGCCCTGGCTTCTCTTCTCACTTTTCATTATGCAACAGAGTCATCTGAACAAGATATCTTCAAAAGCATGTTTGAAAAAGGTGATAAAGAAAAAATCAAAGAGAAAGGTTTTTCTTTGTTGGATATGAAGTTTTACTTGGATTCCATAGGGTTACGTTCTGACGGCTTTCAAGTAGGACTGGAGAAAATTAAAGAAGTCGGCGTCCCTGGGATTACTCTCGTTAATTTCGACGGGTATATGCATTTTGTTGTCATCAGAGGTATAAACAATCACTCAGTTATTCTAGGAGACCCTTCTAGAGGAACCATGATAATGAAACTGGATGAGTTTGAAAAATATTACCAAGGAATTGTGTTACTGGTCCGTAACGAAGCGGAAATGGGACGGTCTAGCTTTATAACCAATGATAATTTCACCGTATATCAAAGATCACCATTAAAAACAGGAGTGTCTAGAGATTCCTTAGGGGTATTTAGCATTACTCTCCCAGTTTCCGGTGAAAATTAATATAACATTGTTTTAAATAACTTTAAGAACTTAACAACCTGAAAGGCCTACATTATGAACTACAATAAATTTTTGTTAGTGCTTTGTATGCTAATACCTCATTTTAATGTGAATGCTAAAGATGTTGGCCTGCAAGAACTTACCCCTCTTTCAAATTCATCTTTAGAAGAATATCGAGGTGGTTTCCAAATTACGGACGAGTATATTATTAATATTGGATTAAGCATTACTACGACTATAAATGGCGATGATATTTTGAACACAAACATTGCCAACTTAGTAATTGAAAATGGTAATTTAAAAAACATTAGCGCAAATAGTGAAAATCAAAGTGGAGATGTTTTCAACCAGGGTATTGTTAACATCATACAATTTGGTGAAGGCAATATTATTGGAGATGATTCTATAGATTCACCCAAAATGCCTTCGTCTCAAAATCCTAATATAATAAGTTCAGACTTTATAAATTCAAGTATTATCAATATTATTCAAAACACGAAAGATAACAGTATTATTGGACTTAGCACGCTCGTAGACATTGATGCTCAAGTAAATGGGGTAATACGGGAAATCAAAGCAAACCAACAATTAGAAGACGCCTTATTGAACCACCTTCAATGAGCATTTCCATTTTTATCTGAAAAATTGTCACGTTAAGCTTCTTTGATATTAGAAACGACTGATATCTATGATTACATACCAAAAGAAAGTTCGATATATCAATCGGCCACCATCATTTAAAGAATATATACCTACTTTATCCAATATAATCCAATCAATTTATAATGCGAACACTAGGCGCTAACGATAAATTAGGCCCAAGACTCAAGGGCCTAATATCCATTTTACAAATTAAAAGGTACTCGTACTGTTAATTGAAAGTCGGGAGTATCTTCTGTAAGACCAGCTTGAGCACTAACATTGATAGATGAGCGTTCACTAAAGGCATAGTTTATACCAAAAGTTAATGCATCTAATTGAAGCAACTTAGCATCATCTGCCGATCTGCCATTTACTTTGCTTTTTAAAATAGTTTTATGGCTAAGTCCTAAAGAGAATGAAAGATCAGGATTCACCGCAAACCCCATTCCCCCTGAAAGAGAAATAGTGTCTCCAAGTTCAACATCAGCTTTTGTGTCGCCAACTGTAACAGTATCCTCTAAGTTATAAATATAACTTAGACTAGCGAACAAGACCGCAGGATCAACAGGGTGAATAAGAGATAGATTAGGCTCAAAACTCCAAAAACCCGAACCTGTAGGGACATCACTAAATGAGTTGCTTCCATCTTCAATAGAAACATCATAAGGCGATCGTCCTGTATCCGACTTTACTCTAAGGCCACCTACCCAGTATGGCGCAGACTCAAAGTTAAACTGGTGCCTCAATGCGAACTCTACATCACCAAGCCCTCCGCCATCCACCGTTGTGTTTACTACTTCACTGTTTGAACCATCTTGAATGGGGCGCGTAGAAACTTGGTCATTACGATACACATACGGCACTCTAACTTCTAACTCTGTGGCGTTTGTTAAACCGTACCGAGCAGTTAATCCAACGGTTACTGTAGTCCTATCCGAATCACTCACTTCAATTCGCCCAACAATCAGAGTTGGTAAGACTGTATATCCAACAACAGATACTTTGTTTGAAGAGTTTTGTGTATAGCTCAAAGACGAATCAAATGACCATTTACCTTTAGGTGTGAGAACGCCTGGGCGCTCAATAACATCACCAACCGTTTGGGCGCGCTGAGGAATATCATCTCCTTCAGCACCATATGCATTCCCCGCAATGAATAAACTACAAAGATAGGTACCCAGTAAAGTCTTCCGTAACATCACATCTTTCCTTTTGCTGATGATCGTACCCAAGTAATCTCAGGCAATAGCTTGAGGTGAAGCTCCTAACTTTCCAAAGTAAGATTAGTATAGCTACTTCAAAACCACGACATACCTTTAAGTTTGGCGCTTTGAAGAAATTAGGAGACATTTATACTTATCTTCAACACTAAGCCACTAGTTAATAAATAATTAGGATAGATTCTATGTTTTCGCAATATTATTAATAAAATAAATTGCTTACCTGTGCTCTTAGTATGAAGTCGGTATGACATAACAGCTGAAAAGCCTGTTCTCTTTTGCGTAGCATCAATCACATTGCTTTTTAGATCGAGTCGCTCCGACTTCAACCATAACTAACGCTATCTTCCCCACATATTTCATCAAAATGCATTCCCGTGTCGCGATTTAACATGCTAAAGTTAACAATGCGTTAACAATTATAAATACAATGAGAAGACATGGAGTCACTTAAAATGAATCAGCCGAATCTAAATAGCGCTGCTGGTTGCGCTCTCCCACCACCAAATGAAATGATCCTCAAATGGGCTCAAGAGCGTCCAAATGAGGTCTACCTAAAACAAATTATTAACCGACAGTTTGTTGAGTACACATTCTCTGATGTTGCAGATCAAGCCTTAAAACTTGTCAGCGCACTACGCACGCTTGGTGTAAAGCCTGGCGACAAAGTCGCGTTAGTATCTAAAAACTGTGCAGAATGGTTTATTTGCGATCTTGCTATGATGCTTGGTGACTATGTCAGTGTGCCAATCTTTCCTACCGCCGGTGCAGACACCATCGAATACTGTGTGACTCATAGTGAAAGTAAAGCGATCATTGGCGGAAAACTCGATGATCCCAAAGCAACTCAGCAAGCCATTGATGCTATGCCTGAACTCATTAGCATCGCTCTACCTTATGACACGGCACCAAAGTGTAAGCACGAATACCAAGCGCTCATTGCTGATGCAGTGCCAAGTGAAGAGCGTCCGCAGCATTACGATGACAAGCTAATGTCGTTGGTGTATACCTCAGGCACATCAGGGTTACCGAAAGGCGCGATGCTAACTTACGGCGCATTCAGTTGGTCTGTTCAGCAACTGATCAATCATATTGGTATCCAAGAAAACGACCGATTGTTCTCTTATTTACCGCTCGCTCATATTACAGAGCGTGTTTATATCTTCGGTTCATCGATTATGGGTGGCGTGCCAACAGCATTTCCAGAGTCACTGGACACTTTTATCGAAGATGTGAAGATGCACCGACCAACTCTGTTTATCTCCGTCCCACGATTATGGACGCTATTCCAGCAACGTATTCAAGACAAACTTCCACAGAAGAAGCTCAATATTCTGTTGAAAATCCCATTCGTCAATTCTTTGATCAAGAAAAAGCTAGCAGATGGTCTAGGTTTAGATCAGGCTCGAGTATTAGGCTGTGGCTCCGCACCTGTATCGCCAGCGCTGTTGGAATGGTACCACTCAGTGGGCCTTGATATCACAGAGGCTTGGGGGATGACGGAATCATTTGCCTACAGCACGCTCAACTACCCATTTAGAGCTGACAAAATTGGTAGTGTCGGTAATGCAGGGCCAGGCATTGAGTTAAAAATCGCAGCTGATGATGAAATCATGGTGCGTGGCAAAGGGCTATTTTCTGGCTACTACAAAAATGACATTGCCACCCAAGAGTCTTTTGATTCAGAGGGCTGGCTACACACAGGCGATATCGGCGCTATCGATTCAGATGGTTATCTAACGATTCAAGGCCGTAAAAAAGATAACTTCAAAACCGCCAAAGGTAAATTTGTCTCTCCGGTTCCTATCGAGAAAAAGCTTTTCGAGTACAGTCGCGTAGAGATGATGTGTCTCATCGGTTTAGGGCTACCCGCTCCGATTCTTTTGGTTGTGCCACATGACTTCCCTAACTTTGATCGAGAGCGATACGCACGTACCACACGTAAAGTTATTGCCAGGATGAATCAAGAACTCGCCTCTCATGAGCAAATCAAAGGCGTGTTAATGATTAAAGAACCTTGGAGTATAGAAAATGGCGTACTGACGCCAACACTTAAAATTAAACGTCATGTGCTCGAACAAAAGTATCATGAGATAGGCCACAATTGGCCAAAAGATGAATTGGTCGTGTGGGAAGAAGACTTGTAATTTTGCTTGCACTCCTCAACACCATTGGGGAGTGCAGCTTAACTTTGAGCTTGAATCAAACTCATAGACTACTCTCTCCAGAATGGCTTACTCACTTCACAACTAATCTCCCTTTCACCTAATCCAATATCGTCCCAAAGGTGCTTTGGTAACTCTCTCAAGTGACGACGTGTCTTATAGTTCCTTCTCCAAGCCGCCAGTTTAGAATAAATTAACTGTAACCCGCTCTGATGGGCAGTAGGTATAGTACGCTCACAAGTGTGTGTCATGTTTTCCATTTCAGAGATTCCTATACAATGTTGACCACTTAATAATCAGCGACTACGCTGATATCCTCAAACGATAGAATCTGCCATAGAGTTAAGGAAAACTAATGTGAAAGATCGAATGCCTCCCTTACAGGGCTTGTATTACTTTTTCGTTGCAGCAAAGGAAGGAAGCTTTAAAACGGCAGCAAAAGAACTGTTTGTTACGCCAGCGGCCATTAGTCAGCAAATTCGTCATTTAGAAGAGTTCTTAGGCACGGACCTATTTGTTCGTCAGCACAGAAAAATCGTGCTCACACCTGAGGGAGAGCTACTGTTTACTCAGGCAGAAAGAGGGTTTGCTCATTTGCAGCAAGGGGTTAGATTAGTCAATCAAGATCCAAACCCGAACCACCTTTCGATATCAACACTCCCCTCTTTCGCTCATCATTGGTTGGTCCCGAAGATTACGGCTTTTCGCCAGCGTCACCCTGATATCGCCTTGCTATTAGAACCAACCAATGATTTGGTGTCTTTTCAAGATAGCCAGATAGATTTATGTGTTCGTTACGGTTTAGGAAAATATCCCAATTTAGAATCACAATGGCTGATGGACGAAGCTTTTTATCCTGCTTGTCATCCGGTGTATCAGAAAGAGCACGGGATCTATAACATCGAGGATTTAAGCAAAGCTGAGCTGATTGAAGATGTTTGGCCTGATCTTGATTGGAATATGTGGTTAGCAACCTTGGGTCACTGCGCAGCAAAGCCTACCTTAAAATACAGTGGATCACATCTCGTGCTTGAGGCTGCACTATCACTTCAAGGCGTCGCATTGGTAAAACACAGTTTAGCTCATCAATATTTTCGTTCTGGCAAATTGGTCCGAATTGGAGATATCGCCATCAAGCCCAATTTTGCGTATTACTTATGCGCGCCAAAAGGCTACTTAAAAAGACCTAAAGCTCAATTGTTTGCGCAATGGTTGAAGGAAGAAATAGAAATATTTGAAAAGTCAGTGGTACCAGACTTTAGGACCATTGACCTAAAAGGCAACAGTACTAGAACGGCATCATAACAATCATCAAAACAAACACGCTCTGCGTATAAGACTGCTAAATACAAAAAGCCCCGCACTAAGCGGGGCTTTCAAGTTATAGAGTTAACTTAAGAATTACTTCTTAGCGTTACGCTCTTTAACGTCAGCAATTACTTGCTCTGCAACGTTTGTTGGACATGGTGCGTAGTGTGAGAACTCCATAGAGAACTGACCACGACCAGAAGTCATAGTACGTAGAGTACCGATGTAACCAAACATTTCTGATAGAGGTACATCACCCTTGATACGTACGCCAGTAGACGCTGCTTGTTGGTCTTTGATCATACCACGACGACGGTTAAGGTCACCGATTACGTCACCAACGTGATCTTCTGGAGTGAA